>JBAPQU010000403.1:0-7393 GCA_049280795.1 Candidatus Sulfotelmatobacter sp. | reverse complement strand
GGTGGCGCCGCAGACTGCGCAGACGCCGCCGCAGGCTTGGACTTGGGAGCAGGTGAAGGACCGGTTGGAGTTGAATAATCCCACGCTGATTGCGGGGAAGTTGAATATCAGCGAAATGCAGGCAGCGGAGATTACGGCGCATCTGCGGCCGAATCCGCAATTAACTGTTCTGGCGGACCAGATCGCTCCGTTTAACACAGGGCCGTCGCATGGACCGTTCTCCTATCTACTGCCTTCGGCTACGGTGACCTACCTGTACGAGAGGGCGCACAAGCGGGAGCTGCGCACGGAGAGCGCGAAGAAGGAAACGGCGATCGCAATTTCGCAGCAGAGCGATCTGGAACGAGGACTGTTGTTCAATCTGCGCAGCGCGTTCGTGCAGACGCTGCAGGCCAAGGCAGTGCTGCAGGTTTCGAAAGACAACCTTGAATACTACGACCACGTGTTGAAGATCAGCCGCGACCGCTTCGAGGCGGGGGACATTGCGCAGATCGACTATGACCGGCTGGAGTTGCAGCGGGTGCAGTATGAATCGGATGTGCAGACGGCGGAAGTGAATCTGCGGACGGAGAAGATCCAGATGCTGATGCTTCTGAACGACCGCACGCCGATCGAGCAGTTCGATCTGGTGGGAGTGTTTGATTTCAACGATCAGATCGATGCGCTGGATGGTTACCGGCAGATTGCGCTGGATAATCGTCCTGATCTGAAAGCGGCGGTGCAGGCGGTGGACAAGGCGCAGACGGATTACAAGCTGGCGGAGGCGAATGGATCGACCGATCCGACTATCAGCTTTGATGTGGGCAGGAATCCTCCGATTGATTTTTATTTTGGCGTGGGTGTGAGTATTCCGCTGCGGATTTTCGACCGCAATCAGGGAAACAAGCTGCAGGCGAAGGTCGACATCACGCGACAGGGAAGGCTGCGCGATGCGGCGGAGGCCCAGGTGTTCAACGATGTGGACTCGTCCTACGCCACATTGACGAGCAACCTGACGCTGCTGCGGCCTTACAAGCAGAAATATCTGGCGCAGGCAGTGCGGGTGCGGGACACGATTTTATTTTCTTATCAGCATGGCGGGGCATCGCTGCTGGACTTTCTGAATGCGGAGAGCGATTACCGCAGCGTGCAACTGAACTACGTAAATCTTGTGGGTTCGTACTTGACGGCCGCGGCGCAATTGAATCAGGCCGTGGGGCGCGAGGTGATCCAATGAAGAGTGAACGGATGTTGTGCGTATTGATTGAGCGGGCGAAATCTACGATGCGGGCAGTTGTGGTGAATTCCGCCTCGCTTCGCTTGGCGGGACGGGCGAAGGCGCCCGTCGCCACATGTGCCGTGGTCGCGTTGGGATTGCTTTTTGTTGTTGGCTGCAATGAAGGGAAGGCGGACCCGAAGGCGGAGGCTCCGCCAGCTGCTGCGGTCGAGGCTGATCTGGATGCCAACAACTTTAAGGTGGACCATCCGGAACAATTTCCGCTGGCGACGGCGGTTGAGCATAAGGAAGCGCCGGCTTTGAACGTTACGGGTGTGGTGCAACCTGATATTAACCGGGCGGTGCCGGTGATTTCGGTGGCCGCGGGGCGAGTGGTGGAAATCAAAGCGCGGCTGGGCGATGTGGTGCAGAAGGGCCAGCTGCTGATGAAAGTGCGGAGCAACGACGTTTCCGGAGCTTACCAAACATATTTGAAAGCCGAGAACGATGAGCGGCTGGCGAGGATCCAGCTGGAACGGCAGCAGCTTCTTTACGACAAGGGCGCGGTGGCAAAGAGCGTACTCGAACAAGCGGAGGACGCGGAACAAGATGCCAAGGTCGATCTGAACGCCGCCACCGAGCAGTTGCGGCTGCTGGGAATCGACAAGGATCATCCGTCGGGAATTGTCGACATCACGGCACCGATCTCGGGCGTGATCACCGACCAGCAGGTTACGAATGCGTCGGGCGTGCAGGGATTGGGGTCGCCGAATCCTTTTACGATTTCTGATCTTTCTTATGTGTGGATTGTTTGCGATGTTTATGAGAACGATATCGACGCCGTACGTGTCGGCGAGTATGCGGATATTCACCTGAATGCTTATCCCGGCAAAGTTTTGAAAGGTAGGATCGATAACATCCTGCCAGTGCTCGATCCGACGATCCACACTGCGAAAGTCCGGCTCGAAGTGCCAAATCCAGGATTGATGCGGGTGGGGATGTTTGCGACTGCGACCTTCTACGGTAAGCAGCCGGAAATGCGGGCCGCGGTTCCGGCGACCGCGATTATGCATTTGCACGACCGCGACTGGGTCTACGCGCCGATCGGGACCGGGCATTTCAAGCGGCTGGAAGTGGTTGGGGGAGCCATGCTTCCGGATAACATGCAGGAGGTTGTTTCCGGACTGAAACCGGGAGATCGAGTGGTATCGAATGCCCTGGCGCTGCAAAACACGGTGGAGCAATAGATGATTCGGCGCGTCGTTGATTTCGCATTGAACAACCGGCTGATGGTGCTGGGGTTTGCTCTGATGCTGTTTGCCGGGGGAATAGTCGCGTTCCGGAATCTTCCGATTGAAGCCTATCCCGACGTAGCCGACAACTACGTTGAGGTGATTACACAATGGCCGGGAATTTCGGCGGAGCAGATCGAACAGCAGGTTACGATTCCCCTGGAAGTGGCGCTGAACGGCATTCCGCAGACGGTGCATCTGCGATCGTTTTCGCTGTTCGGCCTTTCGGACATAAAGCTGATCTTCGATGACGGATCAGACGACAATTGGAACCGGGAGCGGGTGTTGGAGCGACTGAGCCAGGTCACGCTACCAGCGGGCGTGGTTCCGCAGATGGGGACGGATTGGAGTCCGGTAGGACAAATTTATTTTTTTACGCTGCACAGCAGTAATCCAGCCTATGACCCCATGGAATTGAAGTCCCTGGAGGACTGGGTCGTCGAAAAGAATTTCAAATCGATTCCGGATATTGTCGATGTCGCCAGCTTCGGCGGTCCCACCCGCGAATATCAGGTGCGCGTTGATCCGAACAAACTGATCACTTACGGATTGAGCCTGGCGCAGGTGGAGCAGCAACTTACGAACAACAACGCCAACGCGGGCGGAAGCTTTATTCAAGAAGGGTTGCAGCAGGTAAACGTGCGTGCGGTGGGATTGGTCGACCGGTCGCAAGACATTGCGGAAACGGTGATTCTCACAAAGAATGGCACGCCGATCCGGGTGAAGGACATTGCGGTGGTTTCGCAGGGACCGAAGATCCGGCTGGGGCAGTTTGCGAAGGCGATTCACCGCGAGGACGGAAAGATTATCGACAATGACGACGTCGTATCAGGCATCGTGCTGTTGCGGAAAGGGGCGACGGCGGAGACTGCGCTCGAGGGCATCCATCAGAAAGTGGAGGAACTGAACCAGCATATCCTGCCTCCGGGAGTTACGATTGTGCCTTTTCTCGATCGCAGCAACCTGGTTCACTACACGTCTCACACCGTTCTGCACAACCTGACCGAAGGCATGATCCTGGTCTCGCTGATTCTGCTTTTGTTTCTGGGGAATGTTCGAGGCGCGCTCATCGTGGCCGTCACCATCCCCTTCGCCCTGCTGTTTGCGTCCGTTTGCCTGAAGATGATGCACATTCCCGCGAACTTGCTGTCTCTGGGTGCGTTGGACTTCGGGGTGATCGTAGAAGGCGCGGTGGTGCTGATCGAAAATATCGTGCGTCAATTGAGCGATTCCGATGGGTCCAAGAGTTCGAATGAGATCATCGGGTTTGCCTCTCATGAAGTGCAGCGCCCTGTGTTCTACGCCATCGTGATCACCATCACCTCCTTCCTCCCGATCTTTACGCTGCAGCGCGTAGAAGGCAGGTTGTTTCATCCCATGGCGTGGACGGTGGCGTTCGCGCTGCTGGGTGCGCTGCTTTTCTCAATCGTGGTCGCGCCCGTGCTTGCCAGTTTCGCATTCGCGAAGGGAACTCGCGAATGGAGCAATCCGGTAATGACGTACGTGATTGAAAAGTACAGCGTGGCGCTGCGTTGGGCTATCCGCCGCCGCGGGTTTACCGTCGGACTGAGCGCGCTTCTGGTTGCAGTGGCGGGTTACCTCGCCTTCAGCGGAGCCATCGGTTCCGAATTTCTGCCGCATCTGGATGAAGGCGCGCTGTGGGTGCGCGGCACGCTGGCGCCCAGCACGGGCCCGGACGAAGGCATCCGGGTGGCGAACCAGGCGCGAGTCGTACTCTGTTCGTTTCCGGAAGTTCCGCAATGCACCAGTCAGGTGGGTCGGCCGGATGACGGGACAGACAATACCGGCTTTTTTAATACGGAGTTCTTCGTGGATCTCAAGCAGAAAGAAGAGTGGCGGCCGGTCTTTCATGAAAACAAAGACGAATTGATCGCGGCGATGCAGCGTGAGCTGGATAAAATTCCGGGTGTGTTCTGGGGATTCTCGCAGCCGATCGAAGACAACATGGAAGAGGCGGTGAGTGGGGTGAAAGGCGCACTGGCCACCAAAGTTTATGGCGACGATTTGAAGGTACTCGAGGCGAAGAGCGACGAGATCGTCAAGATCATGTCGGGGATCAAAGGCGTAGAAGACCTGGGCGTTTTTCGCGTGCTGGGCCAGCCGAATCTGAACGTGACCGTGGACCGCGCGGCGGCGGCGCGTTACCAGATCAACGTCTCCGATGTGCAGGATGCGGTGCAGACCGCGGTGGGAGGGAACGCGCTGACGCAGGTTCTGAAAGGAGAAGCTCGGTACGACCTTACGCTGCGCTACCTGCCGCAGTACCGGGACACGCAGGAAGCGATCGAGAACATTCGCCTGCTATCGCCTTCAGGAGCACGGGTGTCGCTGGCGCAGTTGTGCAAGATCAGCTTGACCGATGGCGCTTCGGAAGTTTATCGCGAGGGCAACCGGCGCTATGTGGCGATCAAATACAGCGTGCGCGGCCGTGACCTGGGCAGCACGGTGGAAGAAGCGATCAAGAAAGTGAACGAGCAAGTCAAATTGCCCGTGGGATACACGATCGATTGGGAGGGAGAATATGCTAGCCAGAAAAGAGCCAACGCCCGGCTGCTGATCGTGCTGCCCATCACGATTCTGATCATCTTCATCATTCTTTATACGATGTTCAAGTCTTTCAAGTGGGCGATGTTGATTATGGCCAACATCGCCATCGCGCCGATTGGCGGGTTGCTGGCACTTTGGTTCACGGGCACGAACTTCAGTGTTTCGTCAGGCGTAGGGTTTCTGGCGCTGTTCGGGGTATCGGTGCAGACCGGAGTCATCATGCTGGAATACATTAATCAGCTGCGCGCGCGCCGCTTTACGATTGAAGACGCCGCAGTTGAAGGAGCAGTGTTGAGACTGCGGCCGATTATGATGACGATGCTGGTGGCGACTTTGGGATTGTTGCCGGCCGCGCTGTCGCATGCCATCGGTTCCGATTCGCAGCGGCCGTTCGCGATCGTGATCGTCGGAGGCCTGATTGCGGCGCTCATCATAAGCGTCTTCCTGCTGCCGACGGTTTATGTCTGGATCGCCGGCGAACGCGATGTGCTGCCGCGAGCCGAAGAGGGATTTGAAGTGGGTGAGCACGTGGATTAGTGCTGTTTTCAGCATCCAGTAGTCAGTGGTGAAGAAGAATCATGCCCGAATTTGATCCTAGTGGGGAGAAGACCCTCGCCCATTACCAACTGGAGCTCGACCGGCTGAAGAATGCTTTGGGCTTGCTGGGGGTGAACGCGTGTTCGTTGTGCAAGAAGTTTTTTCGCAGCGCCGATCCGGGCGCTCTTTTCGACGCCGGTGAATTGGTCTGTTACGGTTGCATTCTCGAATGGTGGCCGCAGCGCTCCGCGCAACTGAGCGGCAAAGATCACGAGACCCTAGAAGGAAAGCTGGTCTTCTGGCTGCGCGACCACCATCATGCCGAAACATTCAAGGACCCGGCCAAGCTGCCGGAGAGTGCGCTGCAGGAACTGAACATTGTGGCCAACTGCCTGGAGTGCCGTGGAACCGGAAAGTCGTTAGGGCAGGAGCACTGCCGCTTCTGCGAAGACCGGGGTACGGTGTGGGTTATCGTTCCGCGAAAAAAGGGGTAACAGTACCCAGTACCTAGTTGCCAGAGAGGAACCTAATTCAGTGAAGGGTTGACTTGCGCTAACTGAAGATCGAAAACTGCTTCCAAAATTAAGAGTTCCGAGGTGGTGTTGTGTCCATTCGTCTCAGCCAGTAGCTCGCGTTAGACCCTCGCTCGACCTGCTGTGCCGCTTCCCTTGCGGGTGCTCTGCATGCGATCTTCGCTTGGGCTCCGGGCTTACCGCCAACCGGACAAACCTACTCAACGCCTCGGAACTCTATCCTGCCTTTAACTGGGCTTCCCGTTCTCCTCGACCAGCGCTTTGCTATAGACCCTTGCTTGCCTTCCCTCATCATTTTGCAATGTTGAGGGTGACTTAGCTTGAGCCCCGGACGCCGCACCAACCGGCAAAACTTAAGAAGCTGTCAAAGAACGATTATGTTTTTACGCTTTCTATTGCAGGAGTCAATAAAAACTGTGTGCTTTTATGTGGCGTGTTTTCAATCGAGTGCAGGGCGTCCACAGGCGGGTGACAGGATTTTGTGCAGGCTGGAAGAGTGCTTTTAGCGAAAGGCCAGCGGGGCGCGGGTTTTCGTGATACGGGGCTAGAAGGGAATTGAGGTTGGGGTTTTCGAGGAGGCTTGCACGGTTGTGAATATCCGGCAAAAGGCCTACTGGGTGGGCGATTTGGGCTAGGCTCTGTGCCTGGATCAGCTTGCTCTCGGCAGGATTTGATTTATTTTGCCGTGGCAATGGCTGGCTTCCTGTGTCACGATATCGTCATGGGTAAGCGCTCAAGTAGGATGGCGAAGCGAGATGACTTCGAGAAGGCGATCCGGACCGCCGAAGCGGCGATCGGTTCACGTGCTGGCAAGAATCCGGCTGGTGCTGTTCCAGACCGCCAAGATGAATTGAAAGATGGAAAGGCCGGAAGACGCGAAAGTCGCGTCGCGAGACGCGGGGAAATAGCGCATTGAGAGGTGCGTAATGACGGATGTAGAAATTCTCAATGCTCTCAAGGCAAGCATTGGGAAGCGAGTCCGGATAACCTCTGATGACGGGTTTGTTCAGTCAGTGGTGATTGGCTTTGTCGATGAAGAAGGCTTCTTGCATAGTGGCCCACGCGGAACTGACCCTAACGATTTCTGGACGAGATTCGAGAGCGTGACGCTCGTTGAACCGGAAATTTCGAACTGAGGCACTACCGTCGCGCGTAATCGCTTGACAACACTGGTAAGTCTGCTAAAGTTCGAGAAAAGCTGAATAAATCAAATAAATCGCAAGGTGCCCTGCTTATGAAGAATGTTTATGAGGTTCTGAGGCAGAAGG
>JBAPQU010000402.1:0-6003 GCA_049280795.1 Candidatus Sulfotelmatobacter sp. | reverse complement strand
GGGAGCCAACAGCGTGGACGCATGTACCGTCACAGCCCCTTGATGCGATCACCGTTTTCACAGTCCCAAACCCCAACTACTCCTCGCAGACTAGTCGGTTTTTTCAGGTCTGGCTGCCCCTCGGGTTACCCCGCTTGGCTGATCACCCAGTCTACTTCGGGTCAGCAAGGTTTATTTCGCTGTCCCTTTCAACCGTCGACGGAAGCTACCTTAACAGAGCAGTAATAAAAGTCAACGCAAACTATTGGTGCAATGTATCGCATTCATCCTGTGGATAACGAAAAATGTAAATGATTGTCGCGGCAAAAGTTATGAATGTGCCTTACCTATTTGGGACGGTTTTTTCACACAAAAAATCACAGCCTCCCGAAAAGGAAAAATCCACAACTTGTACCTAATATTCATCTTGACGCAGCAAACTTCTCGGCGCATCTTGCTAATAGTCGAAAAGAAGCAGTGAATGTCTGAACTCGTGGCCTATGTGGACGGTGGTTCCCTGGGTAATCCCGGGCCATCGGGTATTGGGGTGGTGATCGATGGCTGCGAAAACGGTCCCATCCGTATCGCCAAATGGATCGGCCATCAGGATAACAACGTCGCCGAATATGTGGCGCTGATGGAAGCCCTGCAGTGCGCCGTCTCCTTAAAGGCAAAGGCTCTCCACGTTTACTCCGATTCCGAGGTCGTGGTCCGGCAAATGAGCGGCGAATACATCTGCCGCAGCACCCGCCTCTACTCTCTGCACTGGACTTGCCGCAAGCTGGCGCGCGCGCTGAAGTTCTCCATCTCCCACGTCCCCCGCGAGAGCAACGCCGAGGCGAACCAGTTAGCCAACACCGCGGTGCGAGAGCGAGGAATCCGACAGTTGGCGTGGAAGCAGTAGCAAGCCATAGCAGGTAGCCATCCCCTTACCCGAGACACCTTGACACCATGCCCGCTCCGAGCGAGACTCCAATTACCGCTCCTTGAAAGTAATGGAACATTACTCAATTCTCGACCGCAGTTCTTCTCATGAGCGAGGTTCCGCGGCCCCCGCAGCGGGAAAAGAGCTGCCGCCTGCCGTTGTAAACCGGCCCGCGTACGCCAGTGTTTCGGCCGCAATCGCGGATGCGAATGCCCATTTACCCAAACCCTCCGATCCCGCGCCGCGCTTTCCGGGAGAAGATGGCGGACGTTCCCTGGCCGAAATGGCGTACCGCGATCTCGATGCTGCCCTGCAACTCCTGGCCGACCGCGCTCAATACATCACCGGGGCCAGCGGCGCCGCCATCGCCCTGCGCCGAGGTGCACACAAGGACATGCTTTGCCGGGCCAGCGCCGGAGAAAACGCTCCCGAACTCGGCGCGCTGCTTTCCATGGAATATGGACTCTCGGGGGAATGCGTGCGCACCCGCCAAGTCCTACGCTGTGACGACGCCGAACGCGATACGCGCGTGAACCGCGAAGCCTGCCGCGATTTGGGTATCGCTTCGGTAGTCGTAATGCCCGTAGTGAATGATGATCAGGTGCTCGGCGTCTTCGAGCTTCTATCCGGCAAGCCCCGCGCCTTCGAAGAGCGTGATATTGCCGCCCTCCAGCGGCTCAGCGAAATGGTGGAAACCGCGGTGAAGCACGCGGTAGCGGCGCAAGTTCTGCCGGAGGTCGAGGAAGAGTCAGAAGAGTTGGACCTAGCAGAAATTGAGTCGCAAGTCGATGAGATCCTGGCCGAAGCCGAGCCCGAAGCCCCGCAGCCCGAACCTCCCGCTCCGGTTGTGAAGTCAGCCGCGCCTCCTACGCCGCCGGCCCCGGAACTTCCAGCCACGAAAGAAGGTCCGCCTCCGAAGAGAGAAGAGGCCGCCGCTCCCAAGAAGCCGCTCTTCTGGTCAGCCGCGCTGCGCACCCAGGCCAACTCTGCTCCTACGCCGGAAGCAGCTGAGTCGATGGCGGCGCCTCCTGTGTTGAGAAATCTGCAGAAGTGCAAGGCTTGCGGCTTCCCCGTATCGCAGGGACGCACCTACTGCGTGGAGTGCGAAGAGAAGCAGTGGCGCACCCAGCGCCATGTGCAATCTTCCGCTGCCGCAGCGGCCGTAGTAAGCCACGCGCCGCATCAGGAAGTGAAAACGGAACCAGCATCAGTACCTGCAGTGCGCGCAGCCGTGGATACACCAGAGATTCCGGTTGCAGAAATTCCGGCAGTGCCTCCGGTTACGAAAAATTCTTCTTCGACTAAAACGGAAGAACCGATAGCCGCCGCGCCTTCGGTTCCCGCGCCGGCAGATATAGCTGAAAACATTTCAGCGAACGAACCTATCCCCGACAACTCAACTTTATTCCTCAGCTCTGTTCATCCTTCCGAATCGTGGTTAGCCGCGAACAAATACGTCCTAGGCACGTTGCTAGTGGTCGCCATAGCTATAGCCGTCATAGCCTGGCTGCGCTAACCCGGGTTACCCTGTGAACCCCAGTGCCCCCTGTGTTTAAGATTTGCGGTGTTTAAGATTCACGATGTTTAAGATCCCCCCCCCAACAGATTACAATTCCCTACCTGATCTTGAAATCCGATTTGAAGAACGAGGTTTGATCGTGCCAAAAATCCTGCGCGCAAGCCGTTACCTGCTGCTTCTGCTGCTGAGCGCGTTAGCCGCCGGTCAGAGTTTTGAGCAGCGCACGGCCCGCTACCTGGAATCCGTTCGCAAACAGCCGCCTCTGCTTCTGGCTTTTCTACGTGACTTGCCCAAAGGCGGAGACCTGCACAACCATCTCGACGGCGCAATCTACGCCGAAGATCTGATCGATTTCGCAGCCGACGGCCAGCTGTGTGTGGACCGCACCTCTTCGCGCCTGTTACCCGGTCCCTGCGACTCCTGCGAAAACTACACCGCCAAACCCGGAGCCCGCTGCAGCTACGGCGATCACGTTCTCTACGGCCAAATGGTCGATGCCTGGTCCATGCGCAACTGGAAACCGGGCGACGAATCCGGTCACGATCACTTCTTCGCCACCTTCGACAAATTCGGCCTGGCCTCGCATACCCACGTAGCCGAGGCCATTGCCGCCTCCACGAATCGTGCCGGCCAGGACCATCTGCAATACGTCGAGTACATGCACACCGCCGACGCCGGCGGGGCCGCGCAACTGGCGGGAAAAGTCGAGTGGGTTCAGGACTTCGCCAAGATGCGCGACGCCTTGCTGGCCGCCGGCATAAAAGATGTGGCCGCAGAAACCAGCAAGAGACTAGCCGCCGACGATGCCCGCGCCAGAGAAATTCTCAAGTGTGGAACTCCCTATGCCGCGCCCGGCTGCGACGTAACCGTCCGCTATCTTTATCAAGTGCTGCGTGGCCTGCGCCACGAAATCGTCTTCGCGCAGATCCTGCTCGGCTTCGAGCTCGCATCGACCGATCCGCATTTCGTTGGCCTGAATCTGGTCATGGCCGAAGACTGGTACGTTCCTATCCACGACTTCAACGAGCACATGGCGATGATCGATTACCTGCACAGCGTCTATCCCAAAGTGCACATCACGCTGCATGCCGGAGAACTCGCCATGGGCCTCGTGCCACCAGAGGATTTAACGTTTCACATTCGCGCCTCGGTTGAGCGCGGCCATGCCGAGCGCATCGGCCACGGTGTCGACGTGATGAACGAAAAAGATCCCATCGCCCTACTGCATGAAATGGCGGAGCGCAACGTGTTAGTCGAAATCTGCCTGAGTTCAAACGACCTGATTCTCGGCGTGAGTGGCGACGACCATCCGCTGCCGATTTACATGAAGTACGGAGTGCCGGTAACGTTAGCCACCGACGACGAAGGCGTGAACCGCTCCGACCTGACGCATGAATATTTACGCGCCGTAGAAACCTACCGCCTCTCCTACGCAGACCTGAAGCGCTTCGCCCGTCAAAGCCTCGAGCACAGCTTTTTACCCGGTGCAAGTTTGTGGACGGATACAAAGCAGGTATTTCGCATAGCGCCAGCCTGCGCCGGAGATACAGCAGCTCCCGAGAAGCCCTCAGCCGCATGCGAAGCATTCCTCGCAGCCAACGAACGCGCCCGCATGCAGTGGAAGCTGGAAGGCGAGTTCGCGAAGTTCGAAAAGAAATACTAGGTATAAGTGGAAGCGGCTTCAGGCTCCAGCCTTGGGCGTAGTTCGACGGTGCTGCAAGGCCGACGGGATTCTCGGGAGCCAGACCCCGACCCAGAACAAAGCCAGTGTCATGAAGTTCAGAAACTCCCAAGGCGCCCTCGTGCCAAGGCGGACTGGGAAAATGGGATTGTAAAAAAGGGCAATCGCGCCGTAAATCCAGAGCCAATGCTGTGACCGAACCGAGTAAGCTCTCCCGAATCCAACCGCCGCAGCGAAGCAGATTACGGACCGCAGCAAGACATAAAAACCGTAAGGGAGCTTAAGCAGGCCGAACAAGACGGCTATAGTGCAAAGAGCCGTAAGCTGCCAGGGCAGCGAGCCCTGATCCCTCGCGGGCTGTACTTTCTGTAGTGCCGTCGGTGGCGGCGGGTCTATCTGGACAGGAGCAAAATCTGGGACTAACGATATCGACTGGGTCAGGTCCGGCGACGGGAGCTTCCTCAACCACCGTCGAAACACCATGCGTACCGTAGGAGGGAAGGCGACGTCAATCGGAGTACCCACGAGAGACGGATAGATGCTCCGCATCCTTTCCACGATCTTGCGCTGGCCTTCGTCCCCGTCGAAATCTCCATCCCACCAGAACCGCTCAAAGGCACAGGCAAGCCTCTCCTCACTGTCTGGCCGCCACGCCCCGTCCTCGATTCCCAGCCACCTTTCAAGAGTTGTAACGTCTGCACCTCCCAAGTTCCGTCGCGTCAAGTGCGCAAACGCGTGCCAGTAGTCGGCGATATTGGCCGTGCGCGGCAGGTTTAGAACCGCCTTCCCGTCCGGCAAGAACTCGACCAGCCCTCGCGTGCACCACTGTGCGTTCTGAGCCTCGCCGGTGAGCGTCAACCTCTCTTCCAACAGGCGGAGCTCGGTCATGAGGAGCGCCCTCTCTTGGGAAGAGAGTATCTCGGCAAGTTTGCGGCGCAGCTCGTTGATCCGCCACGTCAGTTCGTCCGGTTGAATGACCGCCACAATCTGCTCCAAAGCAGCCAGCATTTTACCAGAGTGTCGAAGCACGGAAGCAGCATTTGATTTGTTCGGAGTTACGAGGTAAAAACATTCTTCTCCTATGTCAACCGATCAATTCGCGCTAGCGGAAACAGCCGCACAGTCCATTCTGCAAAGAACAAGCCTGCGTCCGCAGATCGGCCTCGTCCTCGGCTCCGGCCTCGGCCCTTTCGCCGACTCCCTCACCGATCCAACCCGCATTCCCTACGCTGAAATCCCCGCCTTCCCACGCTCCACCGCTATCGGCCACGCCGGACAACTCGTGCTCGGCCACTCGAACTCCATCCCCGTCGCCGTAATGCAAGGCCGCGTCCATCTCTACGAAGGATATTCGCCGCAACAAGTCGCCTTCCCCATGCGCGTCTTCGGCCGCATGGGAATTCGCGCCGTCATCCTCACCAACGCAGCCGGCGGCATCAATCTGAATTATCAGCAAGGCGCGCTCGTCGTAATCCGCGACCACATCAACCTGCAAGGATCAAATTCGCTAGTCGGCCCCAACGACGACCGCTTCGGCGTACGCTTTCCCGACATGACGCACGCTTACGCAAAAGAGTATCGAGCGATGGCGCGAGAAGAAGCCGCGAAACTCGGAATGGCGCTGCACGAAGGCGTATACGCTGCCCTGCTAGGTCCCAGCTACGAAACGCCCGCCGAAATCAATTATCTCCGCACCATCGGCGCAGACCTCGTCGGCATGTCCACCGCCTTCGAAGTAATCGCCGCGCGTCACATGGGAATCAAAGTTCTCGCCATCTCCTGCGTCACCAACATGGCCGCCGGAATCGTCGACCAGCCGCTCTCCCACCAGGAAGTGATGGAAACCGGAGAGCGCGTCAAGACCAGCTTCGAAGCCCTGCTGCGCGCAGTCCTGCCACA
>JBAPQU010000401.1:0-2361 GCA_049280795.1 Candidatus Sulfotelmatobacter sp. | reverse complement strand
CGGTGGTGCTTGTGCCGCTGGCGCTTGACACTCCAAATCTCGGGGGCTAAAGTCCCATTCAATACGTGCGTCTATTGGCACGGCTGAAGCCGTGCCCTGATACGAACCAACCCACCTGCAATCGCAGCGCTGAAGCGCTACGCCACGCAAAACCCTTACTGCCCCATTCAAGCGCAATTGCTATCCCCAATCCCTCGGTTTAGAAGCCGGAGGGGAGGGGGTGAGGACAGTGAAGATTCTTGTTGGCTCCGGAATCGAGATGCGGGGCCGAAATAATGTCTGCTGATTGCGGGGGCTGGGTTGCTCCGGCTGGCGACGATATGGTATCGGCATTGTCGGACAAGAGTGTCCGACCCACACGAGCTGTCCCCACACGAGCAACGTCGGCGGCAAATTCCAGTGACGACTGGAAGTCTGCGGGGAGGCCGCTGGCTTTTTCGGAGGAGGAGAGCATCCACTGGTTAAGAGCGGCGCAAATACTGCGGCGCTGGGCCTGATCTTCGATGACCACGAACCGGAGAAAGCAGCGCCCGGTGGCAAGGCGGTCGCGCATGGGATTGATGCGGGTGAACATGCGGTCGAGGGTGAAGGCCATGTCGTCGTCTTCGGAGAATTGGAGGACGGCCAGCATGCGGCGAACGCAATCGCTCCTATGATTTCCGTCAGTAATTTCCTCAGCGGCGAAAGCCGGCGATTTTCTTTCCTGCATGACGGCACGACTGAAGTCGTGCCCTTCCCGATCTGTCACAGGTGTGACAGTGTTACCGGGGCCGAGGTCCATTACTTCTTCGGCCAGGGCGAAGATGCCGGGCTTGCTGGGGACTACGAGGAGGCTGTGGGGGGAATCGCAACGGGACCAGCGCGACCATTGCAGGCGGCGCGGGTCAACGGGGCGATCAAAGCCGTGGCGAGCCAGCGAATCCGTGACCAGGCGGGTTAAAGCTTCCATCTCGGGCTCCTAGAAACCGGCTTCGGCCAGAAGTCGACGTTCCGGTGTGAAACTAACTCTTGCTTACTGATTTAGTCGCCCACCGGGGGGAGGATCCGGGGGACGGCCACCGCACTTAAGAACTGGTTTCGGGCTCTCGGCTTCTGGACTGAACCAGCTTCCTGCTTAAGCCTTACGCCATTGTTTTCTTGCATTTACGGGAGTGGCGCTGGGTCACCTCTGGCCTGGCGCCATCCCACCGGTTTTGCCTGACTACTCTGCTTTCCACTTCACCTGCGTGAAAGCCGCCCCGTTCCCGCGAGGCGAATTTCAAAGGCTATGGGATTGCAAAGTTACTCCCGCTTATTGTGCCTGTCAAGAGGGAAACACCATAGGTTGTATCCTCAACAATGACGGGCTTGATGCGGGGTGAAGGAAATTTTTTCCACAACGGAAATTCATGGTGCGTTCACAAAGGCAGTTGCCAGTACCCAGTAAAATCCTTCCAGCGCTGGCGGCGAAATTGTTCAGAGTGAGCGAAGGCCGGGGCTGAGGTTGCGGCGGTCGCGGTAGGGTTGTGGCGATTTACGGGTTATCGGAAACGGCAGCGAGAATGGGGCGGATGGCTCCGAAGTCTCTGTCCCGGCATCCAGTTCATCGGCGCCCAGGTTCTCCATGCCAAGGCTCTCGTTATCCAGTCTTCCGGCATTCGGTCTTCCAGCATTCAGTTCGGTGGACAGCTTGTCGGTGGCAAAGAGGGGTACGTAGATGTCTTCGAAGATCTGCCGAGGGGCGATGCGGAGAACGCCGTCGGAGGATTCGACAAGATAGTCGCCTTTGCGGCCGGAGTGCAGGCGGCCGAGAGAATCGGTGAAGGTGAGGCTGGAGGTGAGTTGCTTGGCTTTGACCAGGAAGCGAGTGCGGTAGGTGGTCCATGGCTTGGTAAGTTTCATTCGTGATGGCCAGTTTCTCTCATTGATGATGGTGATAGGTGATCATTGCCGATCGACGAATTGCCGATGGGCCTGCTTCGTCTCCAACCGTTTCTTGTCCCGGCCGAATTTCGTTTCACTTTTGTGAGAGGGCGAGAGTGAATGTACGTGCGAAAGGGTGCGCGGTCAATTCAGTATTTTTGGTGCAGTTGAGGAAAATGTTTGCCACGGATTTTTGCGGATGAACACGGATCGAGGATGTTCTCGAAAATGTGGTTCCAGGGCGCATTCAGGGCGCAGGTTAAGTTCGCGGAGGGGGCGGCCGGAAAAGCTTAGAGATCGTGGGCGGACGGATTGTGCACAGGAGGTGCACAGGAAATGCAGAAAGGCAGTTAGCTAGTACCCAGTACCTGGTGGCCAGTAAACCCAGTTCGATTATGGTTCCGCTTGCTGCGCTCGGGGGAGACCGCCTTGACATGGTCAAAACGCTGTTGTCTAACT
>JBAPQU010000400.1:0-5098 GCA_049280795.1 Candidatus Sulfotelmatobacter sp. | reverse complement strand
CCCACGCGCTGCACGCCTGCGTGGTGCGCCAGGTCGATCACGTCGGCTACATACTGGAAGTCGACATCGGCATCGCCGCGCACGAAGACTACTTTTTCGGCGCGCTTCAGATAGATTTCCGCGAGGCGCGTTTCCAGGTCTTCCCAGCGCACTTCGTCCTGATTGATCTTCACCGTGGGCGGCTGATCGTCCTTTGTCCACACCACCTGGATGACGACCGTGCGCGGTTGCGAGATATTCTGTGTTTGCTTCTGATCCGGCTGCGGGATCTGCGCGGTCTCTCCCTGCTCCTTGTCCATTGACACGACGACCATGAAGACGATGATCAGCGTCAGCAGCACATCGATCAGCGGCGTAACGTTAATCTCAGGACCACGCGCACCTTTGCCTGCCATTGAGAATGACATGGGAAGTCTCCTCTGTTGCTCGTTGGCACGCGCGTGTCTGCAGGATCAGACACCTGGGGAGTGGTAAGAGTTCCCTGCCCGCAGGCAAACAGCAGGCTCCTCGCTTCGCTCGGAACGACAAAGTTTGTACCTACTGCCGTCCGCCTGTTGCGAGGCCTTCTTGCGCAAGCTCGCCGGTGTTCTAGCTCGCCGGTTCGGGCGTGGGTGGCAATGGCGGCTCATACGGAGGCGGAAGGACTGCTCCGGGCGGTATCGGAGGCGCGAATGGAACGGGCGGTGCGGGATAAAGCGCCGCGCTTAATGCGGGGTAGCGGGCAGCGAAGAAATAAATTGAATATGCGGGAAAGAACACGATGATCGGCACCGAAATCAGCGAGACAAGATATAGAAAAATTGCCAGCAGAATGCTGCCGACCACAATCGCCAGCGTAATTGTGTAAGCGTTCCAGGTGAATCCGGCGGTCTTTCCCGTGATGACGGCAAGAATGCTCAATCCGACCGTTGGAATCGCAATGAACAAACCCAGAATTACAGTTGCGATTCCGACGACGATTCCAGCGCCGATGGCCATTACAATCTTCATCCCGATATAGCCGGCGAATCCGCCCATTTCGGCCTGGAGCATCGGCCACAACCGGCGCCAGCCTTCAATTGCACCGATCTCCTCAAATGCCATCTGCGGGATCACGAAATCCTTGGTCAAGACAAAGATCACCGCCAAAACTACGAGGACAATCAGAAAGGCGAAAAATAAAACGATCCCGCCCAAAATTAAGGGAAGCAGATGCTCTTTCGGTTGGTTCAGCCATCCCATGCCATAAGCAAACGCTAACGGGAGTCCAATCAGAACCGCAAGAACGCCCAAGGTAACGAGCAGGAAAAGCAGCTTCCATAGGAAGTAACGCCATCCGGGGCCCTGCCTGCGGCTCCAGCCATCGCGAATGCGGCACTCTTTCGCCATCACGCTATCAAACAGAATGAAGCGCATCACGCTGCTGATGTACATCAGAATGATTCCGAACACTAGGCCGGTGATTACCAAGACCGCGATTAGGCCGCCTAAGAGTGCGGGATCGATTCCTCCCCATCCCGGATCCATAAAGTGACGCGAGATGCCCTGGTGCGGAAACCTGAAGTTGGAACCGTTGAATCCGCTGCCGGAGCCGAGTTCTCCTGCCAGCAGTCCGACGACGGCGAGCTTGGTCCATTGCCCGAAGCGGAAAGGCTGAAAGAGCTGTTGCTTCGTATGTTGGAAAGCGAGAGGAATCGCGTCTACAGCGGAAATTGGCAAGGCGCACCTCTGGTCAGAAAATGACTCAGCAGCAAGGTACTGCGAACGGCGGCGGAGATCAAATCAATTCGGCGAGGGAGCAGAAAGT
Source organism: Candidatus Sulfotelmatobacter sp. (assembly GCA_049280795.1). Taxonomy (GTDB): domain Bacteria; phylum Acidobacteriota; class Terriglobia; order Terriglobales; family Acidobacteriaceae; genus Sulfotelmatobacter. The sequence continues at coordinate 3,312 of JBAPQU010000400.1, read as the reverse complement.
TAGCTAGTGGGTAAGTTTGATAAGGAAGCGAGCCAAACGCGCGATTATTGCGTCGCAAAGTACGCGACGCTTCGCGCGGCTCGCCCAGATCCAACCGCACCATTATCTTTTACTTCTGCATTTTGATTTCTTACTTTTGACTTCTCTTCATTCATAGCGCAAGGCCTCCACCGGATCCAGCTTCGACGCGCGGAAAGCCGGAACCAGGCCGCTGATCACGCCCACCACCAGCAGTACGGCGCTCGAAAGCACGACAGTCATCAGCGAAATTCGCAAGTGAATATCGCCCTGTCCGGAGTCGTCTTCAAACAGTGGGCCCATCATCGGTAGAGTACCGACGGCCCAGGCAATCAAGTAGGAAAGCAGCACTCCGATGACACCGCCGAGGATCATGATCAGCAAGGTCTCCGCCAGAAATTGCAGCTTGATGTGGCGCTTGCGCGCGCCCAGAGCCCGCCGCAGACCGATCTCGCGAATCCGTTCATCCACTGAGACCAGCATGATATTCATCACGCCTACTCCGCCGATTCCTAAGGTCAGCGTTCCAACGAAGGCTAGCAACACTTGCAAACCTATGGTTAGCGCGTCGATGACCGGACGGAATTCGTCTCGCCCGAACATCTGAAAGGCCTTCGGGTCAGTCGGCGAAAAATTCTGCCGCGTGGCCACCGCGGCCAGCACCTGCGCCATGGCCTTCTTTTCAAACTGCGGCGCAATGGGCTCAAACAACAATACGGCGGCGTAACGTGTGTTCCACATATCTCCGGCGGTCGAGTATGGAATCCACGCGGAATCATCGTCGCTGCTGAAGTAATTGCTGAGCTGAATTTTCCGGGCCATCACGCCGATCACAGTAAAACGCACACCGCCCACTTCCACCGTTTCGCCGACCGCGGGGCGCCCGCTGAAGAGTTGCTCCTTGACGCGCCCGCCGAGAAAGATGACGCGACGCCGTTCCATTTCGTCCGCGGCATCGATCCAGCGGCCCTCAGAGGGAATTTCGTTGCGCATCTCGCCGTACTCAGGACAAACTCCGCGAACCGCCGCCGTGCCTACCAGTCGATCGCCGTAAGCGATGCCCGGCCGATTCACAGTTTCGCGGCAAACGTGCCTAACTAGTGGTGCCGTGGCTTTCACCATGTCCACGTCAGCCTGTTCGAGCACAACTTTCTTGCCTGCGCGTTGTCCACCCGGTTGCTCGCTAGTTTGCTGCGGCCAGCAAATGACCACACTTTTGCCGAAAGCATCGAAGCCGTGGACAAGGATGCTACGGAAACTGCTTCCATAAGCGATCAGCAGCGTGACCGTGGCAATTCCCCAGACAATTCCCAGCATGGTGAGGAAGCTGCGCGTCAGATTGCGCTTAAGCGCGATCCAGGCTTCGAGAATGATTTCAATCAGCATGCAGAATTCAGTTTTATCCTCCGGCCTCGTAACGCAGCGCCTCGATGGGATCGATGGATGCCGCTCTCCGCGCGGGATACAGCGCGGCTGCCACGGCGATCGCTCCCAGCAGGCCAGCCGCTACCAGGCCGGAGGTCAGATCTGGAATCAGCCCGGCGAAGAAATCCGGCATGGGTAGCAGGTTCACCAGCGCGCAAAAGCCGAAGGCCACGCCTAGGCCGATCGCTCCGCTCAGCAGAGCGATAATCAGGGCCTCAACAAAAAACTGCTTCAGAATTGTTCCCGCGGGTGCGCCCAGCGCTTTGCGCACTCCGATTTCGCGAGTCCGCTCGCGGACTGCCACCAGCATCACGTTCATCACTCCAATGCCACCGAGCAGGAGGGTCACAATCCCAACCGCGCCCAGAAAATATTTCATACCGTCGGTCATCTGCCGGAATGCCTTGGCTTCCTGCACCGTATCCCAGATGGGACAGGCTTCTTTGTCGTTTGGGTCGTAGCGGTGCATGCGCGCTAATGCGACCCGGACTTCGTGCTTGCAAGCTTCATGCTGCTCCACTGACTTTGGCGTCACCAGCAGTTGATCGAAAGTGGTGGGCGTTCCCGGAGGCTTGTCAGGAAAATCGCGGCGCATCGCGGAAAATGGAATGAATACTTTGTTTACATCCCAGCCGTCGTAACTCGAATCCTGTTTTTTCGTCTCCATGACACCGATGACCACGAAGGGAAAATCATTTAAATAGACGTTCTCCCCCACGGGGTTGCGGCCCGGAAACAATTGCTTGGCGGCGTCGGAGCCCAGGAAGGCGACCTGACGCGCATCCTGCATGTCGTCCCAGTCATAGAAACGTCCCAAGCCCACACTGAGACTTCGAATCGAGCTGAACTGCGGATACGAGCCTGTGACGGTGAACGACGCATTGTTGAAGTTGCTATGCGTCAGGACGGTTTCTTGCTCCAGTTCGGGGATGGCATATTCACAATCCATCGCTTCCGCTTGCACCACAGGCACATCCTCGTCTTCCCAGTGCACCAATCGGCCGGCATGCGTTCCACCAGCTTGCAGACTGGTACGGCCGTGGAAAACGATCATCACGTCCTTGCCGAGGGTTTTCGACTGCTCTTCCTGGCCTTTGCGCAGGCCTTCGCCGGCCGCAACCATCAGCACAATCGACACGATTCCCCAGGCAATGCCAAACATGGTCAGGAAGGCGCGGAGTTTATGCGACCATAACGTCCGCAACACATCGGTGAAGAGATCTCGCAGCGTCATCGGGCTTCGTTGGTTGGACGCAACCGGGCCAGGAAAGTAAGCCTGCCGCACATGGTCGTGCGTCTCCTAGGTAGATACGTAAGAGGAGAGCTTATTGTTCTGGAAAAAGATGGGCCATTCTGCGGCGACGATTGCCGGGTGCGCCGGCTGAGCGAATTCCGCTCAACTACCTATAGGAGGAACTTCTCCATCGTAAACAGAGGCGTGCCAAAGAGATCGTGAAGCTCGGGGTCTGTTCTCCGGAAGCCAAACCGTTCATACAGGCGGATAGCTGAATCGAGGAATGGCGTGGTGCTGAGAAACAAGCGGTTGTAACCTTCCTGTCTGGTCCACGTCTCTATTTGTTGCAGCAGTTGAGCGCCAACGCCTGTGCCCCGGGCGCGCGGCAAAACGGCCATGCCGCGGATATAGACTGACTCATCCTTTACGACGGCGGCCACCGTGCCCAGCAGTGCATCTTCGTGCAGCGCCACCCAAACTGGCCCCTCCTGCATGCGCGAGATAACCTGCTCGGCGCTGAGTGCGGTGGCGGCAAAACCATCATCTGTGTAGAGCGCCTTAAACTCTATGAACGACTGATGAAGCACTCCCGCAATGGCTTGGGCATCATCGCGTTCGGCGCGCCGAATCACTAT
>JBAPQU010000399.1:0-2536 GCA_049280795.1 Candidatus Sulfotelmatobacter sp. | reverse complement strand
TGCTGGTTGTGCCGCCGCCTAACTCATGCACCTCGAAGCTGCCCGCGGTTTTGTTGGTGACGAAAAGGCCCTTGCAATCGCCGCCAGGGGTAAGGAAGACGTGAAAGCCTACGCCCGTGTTGACGGTATCGGCAAAGACTGGGTCCAGATTGACAGTGACGGTGCCATGGTTCAGATGGCCGGAGCCGTAGTCTTCGAGCCAGTTCTCCGCTGACTGAACGGAGTAGGTTTCCACCTGACGTCCGCCGTTCTGAGTCGTGGCCAGCATCTTGACCTGGCCGGTACAGGCGATGCTGCCAGTCTGGTTAATGCCGCAGACACCCCCCGGACCCTCGGCCCGGAGTACGGTGCCAATGCCAGTTCCGGTAGGCCCGCCGCTGAAGTTGTTTAACGCGAGGATGGTTGAACTGTCCTCGCTGTCGTTAAAGAAGATTCCGGCGCTTAAGTCGTCGGATGTGGCGATCAGTGCCGCTTCTTGTCCGTTCGCCCCGTCTGCCCAAACTCCGCTATCCAAGCCATCGTCGCTTTCCAACAAGAAAAACGAGTTGCTGAAGCCGTTGCCTGCCAGAGCGCCAAGCACTCCGATGGACCCTGCGGTTTGCGTCCCTAAGCTCTCGATCCCGAATCCATCGGAGGAGGCACTGGCAGAAATGCCGATGCCGTATTGGCCTGAATTGGTCGCGGCAATCGCCGATGAAGGTGCGGAACCGCCAGTGTTGGTCACCGCCAGGATCGGTCCCTCCGCGGAGCTGGAAGAAACCGTGCTTATGCCGTTAATGGTTTGACCGGCGGCGAACGTATTCGAGGCTCCCAGTTGTGGAACCTTGGTGGTGTCGAGGTTCAGAGTGACGTTGCCGCCGGTGCCGCCACCGGTAAGGTCGGTGCCGGCAGTGACGCCGGTTATCGTTCCAGTACCAGTAGGGGCGACGCAGATCCATGTGGTGCCGCTGTATTCCAGGATCTGATTTGCAGCGCACGCCTTTAGCCCGAGTGTGTAAGTGCTACCGAGGGTCATGGCTCCGGGTGCTGTCAGTCCGCCCGTGGTGGTGGAGTTCAGAGTGATCTTCGAGTCTGCCAGCATCGCATTGGTGATGCCAGCCGCCGGTACTTTGAGGCTGAGCGTTCCTGTCGTGCCTCCTCCTGATAATCCGCTGCCGGCAGCCGTCGTGATGCCGGTCAGCGTTCCTATGCCGGGAAAAGTTTGTCCCGTCGCGAAAGTGAAGAGGCCCTTGCTGCTGATCTTCAGTCCGGTCTCAGTAGGAGTGGCCGTGCCCAGTCCGTATTGCAGGTTCAGCGTGCCGGATGGGGCGGTAGTGTCGTTCGCAGCTGGTTCGGCCAGCCAGCGGAAGGTCTGGTTCACCGCCGTAGCGCTGGTGCTACTGAATGAGGATGCGGTCAGATTCAACCCCTGCGAGGGCTTGCCCGCTGTGGCCGTGGCCACGCCATTGGATGGCAAACTCAGCGTGCCGCGAATGGTCCCGGCGCCGTTGACGTCCAGTTGAGTGGCTGGCGTGATGGTGTCGATGCCCACCTTGGCGAAGGTCCCGCTGCCCGACTGAAACAGCGCGGAATCGATGATGGTCGTGGCGCCGCTGAAGATTGGGAGATAGTCCGCCGTGCCGCCGGTGGTGGTCACGTCGGTCGCGGCTGGCGGTGCAACCGTTTCAGTCGTGTTGCTGCTCGACGTGGACGAACTGGTGACCATGGGGGCGGCCAGCACGAAGGCGGACGGTGGTAGCCCGCCGATAGTTTCCGCGTCTCCTGCTTTCAACGCATAGGGAGCGCTGACCAGCAGCACGCGCGGTTGCTCGTCTTGTCCAGAGACTTGCACTCCGACCCAGCGGGCTTGCTCGGAGGTGAACAACTCCGCGGGCAGGCCGTCGGGCTTGGTTGCACCCAGCAGGACTGTGTAGTGTCCGTTGCTGTCGGCGGTTGCGTTCTGTGTTTCCAGCCACAATGGAGCGCCGCCAGTCTGTTCGGAATACAAAGCGAAGGTAATGCCGACCACGCCGGTCGTAAGATTGCCGTTGAGATCTTTCACCGTGCCGCCGAAGCGGACCAGACGAGGCAGAGCCGATGTGGTTTGAGCGGATGTTTGTGCAACGGTGAGTTGAATGAGCGACAGAAATCCTACTAACAGACAAGCGACGCGGAGCTTCATGAGAATTTCTCCTGCAGGGAATCGAACCTGGGATTCAGCAAACCAAAAGCTTAAGCAAAAAGCTGAGTGGGGGAAATTGATTTACGTTCAGAGCAACAGAAAAAGGAAAGCGCCCCAAAACTTGCGGAAAATTATGTCTCTGGTTTGGCGTCTTGTCAATCTGCAAGAAATTGCAACCAGAGAACGCCTCCCACCACAGGATTACCCGACTTTTCACAGACTAGTAACACTCTCGTAATATTCCCCGGCTAATACTCTCGTGGAGGCTTCTCATGAGAGCGAAAAGGTTAGTAATGGCGGGGGTTGCGGCGGCTGTAACGCTGGCATTCTCCACGCATGGAAAAGCTGCGGATACCAGCTCCGTTGGCTCAGGCA
>JBAPQU010000398.1:0-3436 GCA_049280795.1 Candidatus Sulfotelmatobacter sp. | reverse complement strand
TGAAAGATGCGGAAGTAAAAGTGGCGCATCAGCTTATCGAGGCGCTGGCGGATGAATGGGATCCGGAAAAATATAAAGACAGCTTTCAGGAAAATCTGAAACAGCTGATCGAGACCAAGCTCGAGGGCGGGGAAGTGGCGGCGGTCGAGAAGCCGAAGAAGCTGGCGCCGGTTGTGGATTTGATGGCGGCGCTCAAGCAGAGCCTGGCGCAGATGGAAGGCAGGAAAAAACCCGCAGGTGCGGCTAAGACAGAAGAGCCGGTGGCTGCGACTGGGGGAAGAACTCGGCGGGGGCGATAGTCGGGCGGGCTTCGGGCTCCGGCTTTCGGGCTTCAGCTTGGTGCTCATCCGGTCTTGCTTTTGGATTCGGCTTCTAGCCTTTGCCTATTGACTCCGAGGCCGCTTACCATCTCTTAACTTGTTATCCTCGTGGGCATCCAACTTGCCCCACCGCTGCGGCATCCCAGAATAAGGTGAGCAGCCCAAGCCCGAAGCCTGACAGCTGAAGCCCGAACCCACTGGCGCAGACCGCGGCCAGCCGTTAGAATGTTGAATTCCTCACAGACGTAACCAGAAAATCTCCTTTTGGGGTGCAGATGAGTTTTCGACGTGTGGGCCGATTGGCGGCGATGGTGGCTTCAGTCCTGATATGCATCGCGTGCGGGCAGGTTTACCGCCCGGTGGTGATTCCTTGTTCGGCTGGAGGAGGGATTCCCGGATGCCCGGTGGAAACGGCTCCGACCCCGGACAATTTCCACACGGTATTTAGCTTCAACGCCAATGCGCTCCATTATCCCGGCGGGGCAATGCAGATTGACGTGTCGGGAGATACCATCATCGGGGAAACTCCGACGGCTGATCCTTCGGCGCCCAACCTTGGCATTAATCTCACGAACGCCGCGATTCTCCCCAATGATTCCAACGTGTTTGTGGCCAGTGCGAGCAGTGTGTACTCCGGCGGGCTCGACGTGGTTTCGTCGTTTACTCCTGTATTCCAATCGAGGCTGGCGAGCGGATTAGGAGCAGTGACCACCATCCCGGTGCCCAGCTTGCCGAATCAAACTGCCACCGTAACGGCGATCAGTGAGGCCGGGAATCTGGTGACCGCTACGCTTAGCGCGCCCTTGAGCAGCAACATCACGCCTGGATATGCGATCACGATTGCGGGAGTGCTCATTCCCAACTGCTTCGAGACGTCGGTACCACCGTGCAACCCTGAGGCATATAACGGCACGTTTCCGCTTACGAGCATCAATGGACCGATTATCCAGTATGTGAATCCGGCCGCCGGACTGGCGCCGACTACGGGCGGAAGCGCGTATGTGCCTCCGCAGCCGGTGTTTGTGAACAGCACGCAGAGCAACGCGATGTTTGTGGCGAATTACAATTCGAATTCGGTTTCGGTTATCAACACTTCGTCGAATATCGTTACGGCCAGCACCTCGGTGGGTGCGCACCCGGTTAGCATGGCCGAGATGCCGAATGCTCTAAAAATCTACGTCGCCAATGAAGGGGATAACACGGTCAGCAGCGTGAATGCGGCTGATCTTTCGCTGAATGCGCTCACCGGTTTTACCGGAGTGACGCCGGTGTGGGTGGTGGCGCGGGGCGATAACCAGAAAGTTTATGTGGTCACGCAGGGGGACGGGACGCTGGTGACGATCGACACCGCTACGGACACGGTTTCGAGCAGTATTGCCATGGGCGGCGGGGCCAGCGGAGCCAACTTTATTTACCTGGACCCCATTTTGAATCGTCTCTACGTGGTGAATCCGGTGACCAGCATGATTTATGTTTTTGCCGATACCGGCGGGGCGGGCGACACACCTCTTCCGGCGCCGTTGGCGATCATTCCGTTCACTTCCGGATCGGCGGCGTGCCCGAACGGGTGCACTCCGGTTTCAGTGACGTCGTTGCCGGATGGCAGCCGGTTTTATGTTGCAAGTTATCAGGCGACTACGGCGTGTCCGGCAGGGAGCGGGGTGAGCGGTTCCTGTGTGATTCCGGCCGTCACTGTGTTTAACGCAAGCACTTACACGCTGCAGTATCCGAATGCGCCTACGCTGAACTTGCTCGCCCCACCACCGGCATGCACGGTGACGGTGAGTAACCCGTGCACGCAGAGTTGGCCGTTCCTCTCGGGGCAAACCGCGGTACCGCAGGTTGCGTCTTGCAATACCCCTCCGGGAACTATGTACACGCCGGCCCCGACTCAGACTCGCTTCCGGGTATTCACCACGGCTGCGGCGGATGGAAGCCACGTCTATGTGAGCATGTGCGATGCGGGAGCAGTTGCCGATATCGTTACCAATGGCAACAATGCGAATGATTCAGGTCCGGGCATTCCGCCCGACACGCTGATCACGGATTTGCTTACCGCGCCAGCGGCGAGCAGCGGAACGGCGTTGCAGAATCCGATTTTCTTGCTGGCTGGGCAGTAGGCGGGGGCTGGGGGTTAAGGCTCTGGTGCCGGGCATGCCAATTATGGCGAGGAAATAGGTTCAGCCCGGGCAGCGCCTAAAGGCGGCATTGATAAAAAGGCGTTGCGGTATGCCTGAAGGCATACCCTGATACGAACCCTTCGCGGCGCCTAACAATTAATTCTTTGCGGTGAGTTCTTCTCTTTGTGCTTCTGGTTTCTGTTCTCTTGCGGCGTAGTGGGAGTCGACGTATTCATCGAGGATCTGGATGAACTCGGCTACGATGCGATCACCCTTGAGCGTGGTGAACAGGCGTCCATCCACGTAGACGGGAGCCTTGGGTTCCTCGAACGTTCCGGGCAAGGAGATGCCGATGCTGGCATGCTTGGATTCGCCGGGTCCGTTGACTACGCAGCCCATTACTGCAAGTTTCATTTCTTCTACGCCTACGTAGCGGCCTTTCCAGGTGGGCATTTGCTCGCGCAGGTAAGTCTGAATTTGTTCGGCCATTTCCTGGAAAAAGGTGCTGGTGGTGCGTCCGCAGCCGGGGCATGCGGTGACTTGCGGAGTGAAGCTGCGGATGCCCATCGACTGAAGAATTTGCTGCGCTACGCGAACTTCTTCGGTGCGGTCGCCGGCTGGCGCGGGCGTGAGTGAGACGCGAATGGTATCGCCGATGCCTTCCTGCAAAACCACGCCCATGGCGGCGCTGGATGCGACCACGCCTTTTGCACCCATGCCGGCTTCGGTGAGGCCGAGGTGCAGCGGATAGTTGCAGCGGGCGGCTAGAGCGCGGTAGACGTCGATCAAATCCTGCACGCCGCTGACCTTTGCGCTAAGGATAATTTGATCAGGGCGCAGGCCGTATTTTTCCGCAAGGGCCGCGGAGTTCAACGCGCTGACTACCATCGCTTCCATCGTCACGTCGCGGGCGTCTTTGGGTTCGGCCAGCGCGGAGTTCTCGTCCATCATTTTGGTGAGCAGGGCGGAATCGAGCGAGCCCCAGTTCACGCCGAT
>JBAPQU010000397.1:0-1750 GCA_049280795.1 Candidatus Sulfotelmatobacter sp. | reverse complement strand
GTTTTACGAGGACGGAAACAGTTTGTCAAAGGAGGTCAGAATGACTTGGACGAAATTATTGGCCAATAAGGAAGCCCAGAGACACAAGACCTCCAAAAAGGAACTGGACAACATGCGCGCGCTGATTGCCCGCGACCTTGCAGATGCGGGCCTTGCTGGCCTCTCGGCAGATCGGAGATTCGCGACTGCTTACAACGCAGCACTCCAGGCTGCGAATATGGCCTTCGCCTGCGCCGGGTATCGGATCATGAGCAAGGTCGGACTTCACCGGGTGTCGTTAGAAAGCACCAAACTTGTATTGGGGAAGGCAGCTCATAACTACTCCGACTACTTCGAGACCTGTCGGCGAAAGCGAAATACTATTGACTACACCTTCTCCAACGTCGCCACGGAGACCGAAGCGAAGGAGATCCTCACTCAAGCGAACCAGTTCTATCGCGAGGTGGAAGATTGGATTGCGAAGAACCATCCTTCATTGAAAGTGTAAGAGTCGGGCGTGTTGTGAACGACAGCACCCACAGGGAAGGTTGCTGCCCGCCAACATTACACGGAGAACCGATCGACTAACGGCGACACCAGATGCCAAGATGCCTCAGACGGTTTATTCCCATGGGAGTGGCGTTCGACCCAAAGATGCAGGGAAGAATCCGGGCGGCTCTGTACAATCGTCTTGATCGCGGCTGTTGTGGCGAGAACCAACCATCCTTCGCCGAGGGACTCCATATGCGGCGGCTCAAGCCCTACCCACCCATCGCGCCACATCACGGACTTGACCATCAATTGCCCCGATCCGTCTAACCATTCGAACGGTTGAGCGTTCGACAGGAACCAACCGAGACTTTTTGCGAAATTGCTATTTATGGCGATCCAACGATAGGCGGGACCGACAAGTTGTCGCTCAGAATTCCAAACCAGTAATTGATCTTCATCCTGCCCTGTTCCAGCAACGTAGGAATCGTAGGTAAGTTCTCTATGTGAGGCTAGTCGCTCACGTTCTTCATCAGGATTCAATGGCTGGCCAAGTAATCCGCGATAGCGCTCTTCTCTAGGCCGCTCCCAATCAGGCCGAATGAAGAGCGTTCGCTCGCCTATCAGTCTAAACTCTGCTACAGATTCAGGATAAAACACCCAGTCCTTCGCATCTTCACCGCTCAGCCAGCGTTGCTGCTTATTGTCTGAATAGTCCCAATCCATGGCCCGCAATTCGATCGGTCGCGCCATCGGATAAGACAACTCCAATCTTGGATCGTAGATGGGATACAGCAAGTCGTAAGCAGAGTCCGCTCCATTAGGCACTTGACCGGATAGGGCCCGCATCCCGAGAATTCTCACCGCAGCCTCTCGTCCGGCTATGGCCAGGGTACTCAGCCAAAACCTCGCTCGCGTTGCGCTTCTCCAACGTGCGAGGCGATTTTCGTCAGCCCAACGGTAGCCTTTCTCAACTTCCCAAAATATCTGCAGTAGCTCTGATCGCAGCTCCTTCGGATCGTTCCCCGATCTTTCCAGTATCTTCATTATTCGGGCGGAAAGTTCTAACAGAGCGCCTAGTTGGCTAGAGCCCACCAGTGGCTCGTTGCCCGTCACACGATCTCGGATCGGAGCGAGCACAATCTGCGATTTAGCCGGACGATTCCTAATCTCTTGCCACGACCAGTTCTGCCCCTCACATATGCGGCGAGCGATTCCTCTAACTCCTGCGGACTCATGTTCGTTCAATTTCTGAATATCGTTTCGAAGCACTGATATGTCC
>JBAPQU010000396.1:0-3647 GCA_049280795.1 Candidatus Sulfotelmatobacter sp. | reverse complement strand
GTCGTGGACCAGCCCACAACCCCTCCCCAGTCCGTAACTCCATTCGCCGAACTGCTGTAATCCGAGCCAGTCGTACCGCCAAGCGTTCCCAGATCCGTCTCAACGCCGGCATTCCAAAACGCCGCCTCTCCGAGAAGCACTCCGGTCTGGCCAACCGTTTCGCCGTTATCGTTGATTCCATTGCTCATGGTCGGCGGAAAACTGCTCCCGTATAAACTCATGCCGGCAGCGTTGGCCCAAAGAAATCCCCACTGATAATTGTCCGCATAAAGAGTGGTGTATCCAACCACTTCTTCATGAATATTGACGCCGGTCCCATAGAAGGGCACTGCGCACCAGTACGGCGACATGGTTTCAGCCGGGGGCACTCCAACCGTTCCCAACCCCTTCATGCCGTGCCACGGAGTCCAAACGAAGGGCTGAGTAAGATCGCCACACTCCGCATTCGGAATCGAAGACTCCGGCGAGATCACCGTACCCGCCCCATCAGCCGTGCCCGTCACCACTCCAAGATCGTTGATACTGGCGGCGTAGCTGCCCGTCCCGCCCGGCAACGTACCCAAATCCCGCATACCCCGGCCGAACTCCCAAAGGTACGCATGTCCGTTGTAGTTGCCGGCAACCTGGTCCCAAACATTAATCGCGGTCGGAGAAAGCGGCCCCAAATCAGTGATCGTATAAAGCTGTGCGCTCGCAAGTGGAATACACATCAGGAAGACGAAGGACAAAAGTATTCTGTGCTTCAAGGCTCCTCCACAATAGGTGAGAGGTTGCTAAGGCCGGCCTCAAACAGATGCGGTGGGAAGCCTGCTCTGCTGGGAATGGCACGCGGCCAGATCATGCGTACCACGGCGGCATAGTATTTCTCTCGCAATTCGACTGTCAACTGATTTCGCGGAGATGCTAATATGGTCGCGCACGGGAGCGACCCTTTATTGATCGGTAAGACCATCTCGCATTACCGCATTATCGAAAAACTCGGCGGCGGCGGGATGGGTGTCGTATACCGTGCCGAGGACATCAAGCTCGGCCGCTCCGTCGCGCTCAAATTCCTACCCGAAGAACTCGCCAAAGATCGCCAGGCCCTCGACCGCTTTCAGCGCGAAGCCCGTGCCTCTTCCGCCCTGAACCACCCCAACATCTGCACCATCCACGAGATCGACGAGGAAAACGGCCAGGCTTTCATCGTCATGGAGTACCTCGAAGGCCAGACGCTGAAGCACCGCATCTCCGGTCGTCCCATCGACACCGAAACGCTGCTGCAACTCGCAATTGAAATCGCCGACGCCCTCGATGCCGCGCACTCCAAAGGCATCATTCATCGCGACATCAAGCCCGCCAACATTTTCGTCACCAAGCGTGGCCAGGCCAAGCTGCTCGATTTCGGCCTCGCCAAACTAGCTCCCGAGAACCGTAGCGGCAGCTCTGAATCCGCTTTGTTAACCGCGGACGAAGGCGCGATGATGACCACTCCCGGTTCCACCATCGGAACCGTGGCCTACATGTCGCCCGAGCAGGTTCGCGCCGAAGATCTCGATCCCCGCACCGATTTATTCGCCTTCGGCTCGGTGCTCTACGAGATGGCCACCGGCACGCTGGCGTTCCCTGGCAGCAGCAGCGGAGTAATCTCCGAAGCCATTCTGAACCGCACTCCGCAACCACCGTCGGTCGCGAATCCCACAATCCCTCCCAAGCTTGAGGAAGTAATTTTCAAAGCCGTCGAGAAAGAACGCGAATATCGCTATCAAACCGCAGCCGAGCTGCGCGGAGACTTAAAACGCATCAAGCGCTCTCTGGATACGTCGCGCGTGCGAGCAAGCAGTACCGCCGCCTACGCCTCGCCGACGACCCCGAGCCCAGCGCCCGCGTCTGCATCACCCAGAAGCCGTGTGCTCCTCCCAGTATTAGTTGCCGCAGCCATCGCCCTGCTCGCCGGTCTTGGCGCAGGAAAATTCTTGCTGCAGCACACGCCCGCGCAAGCCGCATTGCCGGTCTACCATCCGCTCACCTTCCGCCGCGGCATGGTCCATGCCGCACGCTTCGCTCCCGATGGCAAGACCATCATTTACAGCGCTGCCTGGGAAGGGAAGTCGCTTCAGCTTTTCACCACCCGTCCCGAAAGCCCCGAGTCGCATGAGTTAGAACCCGCCGGAGCCGACGTCCTCGCCGTCTCATCTTCCGGTGAGATGGCACTTTCACTGCGCAGTCATCCCATCGCCCAGTTCCTTTATTCCGGCACTCTCGCCCGCGTTCCTTTGGTCGGCGGCGCGCCGCGCGAGGTCATGGAGAACGTGGAATGGGCCGACTGGGCTCCCGACGGAAGCACTCTCGCCATCGTGCGCCAGGATCAAGGCCGTCATCGCCTGGAGTTTCCTCCCGGCAAACTGCTTTATGAAGCCGATGGCTGGATCGGGCACATTCGCATCTCCCCGAAAGGCGACACCATCGCCTTCATCGACCACCCTCAACTCGGTGACGATGGCGGCGAGGTTGCCATGGTGGATCTCGCCGGGAAAAAGACGACTCTCTCCACCGGCTGGGACAGCATTCAAGGAATCGCGTGGTCGCCCTCCGGTGATGAAATTTGGTTCACCGCCACGCGCACCGGAGGTGACCGCTCTCTCTACGCCGTCAGCCCATCCGGCACTGTAAGATTGCTCGCCCGCGTTCCTGGAGAATTAACCTTGCTCGATGTTGACCGCGACGGCAATGTGCTGCTCACTCGCGGCAATGATCGCGCTGGCATGATCGGCCTCGCTCCCGGCGCTACAAAAGAACGCGACCTATCCTGGCTCGACTGGTCGGCGCCAGGCGACCTGTCGCCCGACGGACAAACTGTCCTCTTCGCCGAAACCGGCGAGGGCGGCGGACCCAAATACGCCGTCTACATTCGCAAAACGGATGGTTCTCCCGCAATTCGTCTTAGCGAAGGAACTGGACTGGCTTTGTCTCCCGACGGCAAATGGGCGCTCGCGCGTCCCAACGTCACTCCGTCGCCGCTGGTTCAACTCCCAACCGGCGTCGGCGAAGCCAAAGTCCTCACCCACGATTCCATCAATCATCTCTTGGGGCGCTGGCTTCCCGATGGCGAACGCCTCGTCTTCTCGGGCAACGAACCCGGTCACGGCTTCCGCCTCTACGTAGAGTCTCCGCAGGAAGGCAAACCCCACGCCATCAGTCCCGAAGGCGTGAACCCTGCCGTAGTCCTCTCTCCCAAAGGCGACTTCGCCGCCAGCGTCGGCCCGGATCACAAAGTCTATCTTTATCCCGTAGCCGGCGGAGAACCCGTTCCTGTCCAAGGCGCAGAACCAGGAGAGGCGCCCACTGGCTGGTCCGCCGATGGCCGCTATCTTTATCTCTACAGCTTCGGAGTAATTCCCGCCAAGGTCTTCGAACTCGAATTGTCCACCGGAAAAAGAAAGCTCTGGAAGGAACTGGAGCCCGCCGACTCAGCCGGCATCGATACCGTCCGCGGAATAAGAATCACTCCTGACGCCAAAGCCTACATCTACGGCTACATCCGCACCCTCTCCGACCTCTACGTAGTAGAAGGCCTGAAGTAAGAAACGTCCAATACAGCCCCAACCCCAAAAGCGTTCGGACAAGAGTGTCCGACCCACACAGCCATCGCTTATACTGGCTTTATG
>JBAPQU010000395.1:0-6154 GCA_049280795.1 Candidatus Sulfotelmatobacter sp. | reverse complement strand
CTGCAGTAGCGGCGAACCTACAAGATGACGCGCGAGGCGAAGACCAGAGCCAAAACAAGATTGCATTTCCGGCGGGGTCGCCGAACTCTTCAGGCAGCGCCGGGCATCTGCTGGTGAAGCCACGCCTGCGCAGCCTCGTTACTTTCAACTGCATGAACCTGGCCCGCCCCGGCTACATCGGACGCTTCGACTGTATCTTCTGCATGGACGTGCTGCCCCACTTCTCCCGCGCCCAGCGCATCGCATTAGTCGAGCGCCTCCATCTCTATCTCGAGCCCGGCGGATATCTTTTTCTGAGTCAAACCGAGAAGCTACTTGCCCCCAACCTGAACTTCCGCTCCGAAACCTTCGACGGCTACACCTTCCACCGCAAACCACTAGCGGCCAGTGCAGCGTATGGAAGATAAAGCATTGCTCAGTTTGTCTATTTTGTCTAAAATGGACGTGTGAAAGCCGTTTCTGCTACCGAAGCTAAACAGCGCTTTGCTGCCATTATTGACGCTGCCCAAAAAGAGCCCATTGTAGTTCGTCGCCAAAACCGCGATGTCGCAGTGATCATTTCTCCCGAGCAATATGAACGGATCCACAGAAATGATGTTGAGGAGTTGCTGCGTTTCTGCGACCGCATTGGCCGCGAAGCGACGGAGCATGGTATGACGGAAGAAATCCTCGCTGACATTCTCAAGGATTAATGGATATTCTCTCGCGTGTCGTGGCCGACACAAATATTCTTGTGAGCCAGTTGATTCTCCCAGACTCGCTTCCCGCGATAGTCCTTGCGCAAGTGGAAATGCGATCAGTCCTGCTCTTTTCAGAGTCGACCATGACTGAATTGGCTGACGTTCTCTCCCGTCCCAAGTTTGATCGATACGTCAGCCGGGAGGCCCGAAAGGGCTTCATTCAACGCATCGGACGAATTGCCGAATTTGTTCCCATCATTCAAACCGTACACGAGTGCCGCGACCCAAAAGACGACAAATTCCTGGAAGTGGCATGGAATGGTCAGGCGGATACGATTATTACTGGAGATGCGGATTTGCTGGGGATGAATCCGTGGCGGGGAATCGCAGTCTTATCGCCAGCTCACTTCTTAGGAAAGGTCAAATCGTAGCGTTTCATGTCCATCGCGTGTAACAGATTAAGTAAAGCAGTTGCGAGCGACATCGATTGTATGCCGTCCTCTTCTTGGAAGTCGATCTTGCCGTAGTGAGCGATGTCGTTTCGCCTGTCGAAGAGTTGCTCCTGCAAGAAATCCTTAATTGAGGTGCCAGGATTATGGCCGATCATCGCAGATTTCAAGAGAACTCCATTCTGGCGAGCGAACTCATCGAAAGGTTTAGTCGTCAGGAATCGAGATAGCTCATCCAGCCGCTTTCCAATCGACCTCATGTTAGCCCACTCGTTCTCCCATCGCCTCCTGTCCTCGGGGGTCTGCTCGGCTGGAAGCTTCTGGGACTCGATCGCCTTCCACTCTAGGTAAGCCATCTCTGCTTCAACGGCGACCGCGCTCAGGAGAGTTGAAATGGTGATGTCATGGTGTGTGAGTTCTTGTTTTGCGCGCACCATGAGAAGCATGGTCACAATGTTACCCAAAGGCTCGATCAAATAAATCGGGGCGCAGCAGTCCGGGCAGTTAGCGTATTCCGGAAGTTGACTTCCGTTAATCTCTAATGGTATTTGCTTGCCACAAGCACAAGGGACTGTTATTAACGATTTCATTTCTCACGCGAACAAAAACTCCTTAGTCCGCAACTCCTTAATCGTGTCCCGCAACTTCGCCGCCTTCTCAAACTCAAACCGCTTCGCCGCTTCTCGCATATCGCTCTCGAGCTTCACAACATAAGCATCCAGCTCGGGCTGTGACTTGAACTCCGGCATGCCTTCGGCTTCTCCGCCGGTCAGGTCGGTGTAGTCGGCGGCGACGATTCCCGCCAGCGTCATATCCAGCGGACGGATGATCGACTCCGGCGTAATTCCGTTCTCCAGATTGTAGGCAGTTTGAATCTCACGCCGCCGCAAAGTTTCATCCATGGCCCGCTTCATCGAATCGGTGATGCGGTCGGCGTACAGAATCGCCCGCCCGTGCAGATGTCGCGCGCAACGCCCAATCGTCTGAATTAACGATCCCCACGAACGCAGGAAGCCTTCTTTATCCGCATCGAGAATCGCAACCAAGGAAACCTCGGGCAAATCCAAACCCTCGCGCAGCAGATTGATGCCGAACAATACATCGAACTCGCCTTTGCGCAGGTCGCGGAGAATCTTGACCCGCTCCAGCGTTTCGATTTCCGAATGCATGTAGCGGCACTTCACGCCCACTTCGGCGTAATACTCTGCAAGGTCTTCCGACATGCGTTTGGTCAGCGTGGTCACCAGCACGCGCTCGCCTTTTTCCACGCGTGCGCGAATTTCGTGCAGCAGGTCGTCGATCTGTCCCTTCACGGGACGTATCTCGACCTCCGGATCGATCAGTCCCGTTGGCCTAATAATCTGCTCTACGACCACGCCCGCTGACTTGGTAAGCTCATACGGCCCCGGCGTCGCCGAAACATAAACTATCTGGTTGGTGCGATGCTCAAATTCCTCAAACGTCAGCGGACGGTTATCCAGCGCCGACGGCATGCGGAAGCCATACTCGACCAGCGTTTCCTTGCGCGAGCGGTCGCCGGCATACATGCCGCGCAACTGCGGCACCGTCTGGTGCGATTCGTCGATGAACATCAGATAATCGCGCGGAAAATAATCCAGTAGATTTGGCGGAGGCTCGCCTGGCATCCGTCCGCTAAAATGCCGCGAATAATTTTCGATGCCGTGGCAGTAGCCCATCACCTTGATCATTTCCAGATCAAACTTCACGCGCTGGTGAATGCGCTGCGCTTCTACCACGCGCCCCTGCTTCTCCAATTCCACTTCCCACCACGCCAGCTCTTTCTTAATCGATTCCACCGCCGACGCGCGCGTCTCATCCTTCATCACATAATGTGTCTTGGGATAAATCGGCAACCGCATATACTTCTGCTTCACCGTGCCAAACAGCGGATCGACTTGCGCCAGCGACTCCACCTGATCTCCCCACAGCTCAATGCGGTAAGCCATGTCGTCATAAGTCGGGAAGACCTCGATCACATCTCCGCGCACGCGAAAAGTTCCGCGCTTGAACTCGCCGTTGGTCCGCTCGTAAAGAATATCGACCAACTTGTGCGTGATGTCCTCGCGCGTAATCTTCTGGCCTTTTTCGAGAAACAGCATCATGCCGTAGTAAGCCTCTGGTGATCCCAGGCCGTAAATGCAGCTCACCGAAGCCACAATCAGCGCGTCGCGGCGTTCAAATAAAGACTTGGTAGCCGAAAGCCGCAGTTTGTCGAGTTCATCATTGATGGTCGCTTCCTTTTCAATAAACAAGTCAGCGGCCGGAACGTAGGCCTCAGGCTGGTAGTAGTCGTAATAAGAAACGAAATATTCAACAGCGTTGTGCGGAAAGAAATTCTTGAACTCGTGATAAAGCTGCGCCGCCAAGGTTTTGTTATGCGCCATCACCAGCGCGGGACGGTTCACCGCCTCGATCACCTTGGCCATGGTGTAAGTCTTGCCCGAGCCGGTAACGCCCAGCAAAACCTGATGCTGCTCGCGGTCGTATACCCCGCGCAGAAGAGACTCGATGGCGCGGCCCTGATCGCCCTGCGGTTTGTAATCGGAAACAAGTTTGAAGTCCATGGAGGTGTGTTTATAAATGATATCCCTAAATAGCGGCTTGATGCGCAAGTAGGCTGTACTTTGCCAACCCGAAACGAACTCAAGACACTGGCGCGCCTCCGACAATCCCTGACCAAAGCCGAGTTAGCCGCAATCGATCGAATTTCAGTACTCGACGGCAGAGAACCGGTGGTTCAGGGTATCCAGCATCGAACAAATCAAAGCCTCAATAGCCCTGGTCAGGAGGAGTACGAGATCACGAACTCAGCGTTTGGGGGCGTGTTCATTCCCGAGGCATTTGTCTTCGAAGCGGATCCTTACCCCGACGATTCTCCGACAGGAAGTGTCGACAAGAATCGGAAGACCGTAGGAGTCGGCGTTCGCTAAATCTGGCTGCCGACCCCAGTGCTTGTCTACAACTCCGCCAGCACCCGGTGCACCAGAGAAATCGCAATCGATCCTTCGCCAACGGCGGAGGCCACGCGCTTCACGTTTCCGCTGCGCACATCGCCCACCGCAAACACACCCGGCAAGCTGGTCTCCAGCATTAGCGGCACGCGTTGCAAGGGCCAATGGCGCTCCTGGATGACGGGATCCAGATCGCGGCCGGTGAGAATGAATCCTTTATTGTCCAGCGCCACGCATCCTTTCAGCCACTCGGTGCGCGGAGACGCCCCGGCCATAATGAACAGGTGGCGGATGTCGTGAGTTGAGGTTCCACCTAGGTTCTTCTCCTGCCAGGTCACGCGTTCCAGTTGCGTGTCGCCCTCAAGACCCACAATCTCGGTCTGATAGTGCATCTCGATTGCAGGATTCTCCTCGATGCGCTGGATCAGATAGCGCGACATCGTGTCTGACAGCTCGTTTGCCCGCACCAGCATGTGGACCTTGCCCGCTGTCTGCGACAAATAAACCGCCGCCTGCCCAGCCGAATTTCCTCCGCCTACAACGATCGAATCGTCCTTCCCGCACAATTGCGCTTCTATGTGAGTTGCTCCGTAATAAATTCCCTGGCCTTCGAACTTCTTCAGGTTGCCGATTTCCGGCTTGTTATATTGCGCGCCGCTTGCAATCACCACGGTTCGCGCACGAATGATCTGGCCGCCATTCACGCTCAACTCGTAGGGGCGCCGTTCGTGATTCAGGTTCGTCACGCTGCTGGCGATCAGCACCTTGGCGCCAAACTTTTGCGCTTGCGCCGCAGCGCGGCCGGCCAGTTCATTACCTGAAATTCCCATGGGAAAGCCCAGATAGTTTTCGATCTTCGAACTCGAACCCGCCTGTCCGCCGGGAGAGTCGGCCTCGATCACCAGCACATCCAGACCTTCCGACGCGCCATAAACCGCCGCGGCCAGGCCCGAAGGTCCAGCGCCCACGATCACCAGATCCCTTATTTCTGTTGCCGTGATGTGCGCGTTCAAACCCAGGCACTCCGCCAGCTCCTGAATCGACGGGCTGCGCAGCACCGTGCGATTGTTGCAAATGACAATAGGAATTTCCTCGATGGTGACGTGGAAGTGGTCCAGCGAATCCTGGTAAGTGGTGTCCGTGTCGAGATCCACGAACGTGTGAGGGTGCCCATTGCGGGTGAGAAACTCGCGCAGACGCAGCGTCCGCGCGGAGTGCAGCGATCCCAACAAAATGACGTTCCCCGCTCCGCGATTGATCAGCACCACCCGGCGCAGGATGAAAGCTCGCATGAAAATTTCACTCAGCTCCTCATCCCGCGCCACCAGCGTTCGCAGGTCATGGTTGCTCATTTCCAGGAACTCGCCGGGTGCGGTCACGCGACCGCGCGCGAGGCTAAGGCGGCCGGAGATGGTGGTCATTTCCCCGGTAAATCCCCCGGCTTCGTGCTGGACGATCCGGCGTTCGCCATGCCGGTCTGGTTGCACGATCTCCAGGCTCCCAGAGAGAACCACGAAAAACGGGATTTCGCTATCGCCCGGCTCAAACAGAATGTCGCCCGCCTCCACTTTTCGCACCTTGCTCAAAGGACGGATACGCTTGATCTGTTCTGCAGTCAGAGTGGGAAAAGTCTCACCACGAATATCGGCGGCAAGAGGCATTAACTGAGAAGACATGGGTTCTCCGAATCCAGCAGGTAAAGGCTAAAGATTAAGAGCGAAAGTAGTCAGAGTTGTAGATGATCCAGATACAGCTTCGGGTTCAAGCCGCCCACTGAGAGAAATCCAGGAATCGATTCGACGAATTCGCTGCCTACTGCTTTAAGTCACTGCTTCACTTCTCCCACGCCCACAATCTTCGTAGTGGCGCGGAACTTCTTATAATCGCGGAAGGTTTGCTCCACATCAACGTCATAGTTTTTGAGCAGAGCCAGCCGCACATCGACTTTTACCGTAATCTGGCGCGGCAGCCACACTTCATCGTTCACGCGGATTTGCTCCAGCATAAAGTGCGATCCTTTGTGAAAGCGCGCCAGAAACAATCCCAAGGAAAT
>JBAPQU010000394.1:0-2639 GCA_049280795.1 Candidatus Sulfotelmatobacter sp. | reverse complement strand
GTCCTCGGCCAATCTGCGCTTCACCACCTTCAACGAACTGTAGATTCTGTCGAACCCGCTGGCCACGCGCCCCGTATGCGGCACCTGGCGGAAGGGAATGGGAAGCGCGGCCGCATCGTCGATCCACTCAATTGCCCCTTCCGTGCCGCGAATTGCGATAATGCGCGTGTCCGGGCTATCGACCTTGTGGCAAACGATGCCGTAAAACTCAAGCTCCTTCTCGCTGAGAATAAAATCCGACATGTGGATCCACGATCCAAGCTCCCACCCATCAGGAATGTCTCCTGCTTGGGGCTCCGGTCTAAGCTGGGAGGGATCGCGCCGGAACATGGTGTAGGCGGCCTGCACGAACTTGCCGTAAAACAACGCAAGTTGCTCATCCAGTGGTTGGCCCATATGAGACTCCTCCAAGAAAAATTTATGTGGGGACAGCCGCCCTCGGCTGTCCTCGAGCGAAGCTCGATATTTTTTCCCGGGGTTCGATAACTGCAGAGACCACAGCTTACAGCAACCGTCTAGTGCTGCACCAGCTAATCCTGCACTAGCCAGTCCATCGCTTCCTCCCGCGTCTTGAACGCAGGCAGGTCACGTTGCGAAAAATTCTTGAAGTGCTCGTAGAACACCTGTGGCAGGCTCTCCGCCCCAACCCACGCCGAACGCTTCACATAAGGACGGTCGAGCACCAGCACTTCCTTGATTCGAGTAGCCACGTTCTTGTCGATCTGCGCGCCCGCTAATTCCACCAGCGTCAGCACCGATCCAGGGGCGTGCCGAGCAATGTCGGTACGGATCTGTTCCAGCAGCAACAACAATTCCTTCGCCACGCAGTTCGATAAATCAATCTCGTAGATCGCATGGCCCTTGTGTTTGATAAATCGCAAGCGCTCGTGTTGAGGTTCGCCAGTCATGAAAGAAGAGACTCCACCACCGCGTAAGCCCCGCCCAGCGCGGCATCCAAAGCAGACGCATCTTTTCCACCCGCTTCGGCCAGGTCAGGGCGCCCTCCGCCCTTGCCGCCAACTTTTTGCGCCACCGGGCCAATCACTTTTCCCGCCTGCACGCGCCCCGTCAAATCCTTGGTGACGCCCACGATCAGCGACACGCTTCCATTCGACGCCGAGCCCAGCACCACCACGCCCGAGCCAATCTTCTCGCGCAGTTGATCGATCAACGTGCGCATCTGCGCCCGCTCCAGATTGTCCACGCGATGCGCCAGCACCTTCACGCCCTTCACATCCTTAATCTGATCTCCAATATGAGCCGTAGAAGACGATGCCGATTTCATCCGCACCGAATCCAATTCCCGCGTAAGCCGCTTGATCTCCGAATCCTTCTTATCGAGTTCAGCTCTCAAAACAGCAGCAGGAGAAATCATCTCGGCATGTGCAGAAATCTCATCCGCGCGTGTGTGACCCTCCACTACAGAGGGTGCCCCATCCTTGCGCGTTTTTTGCGCAAGGGTGGGAGAGGCGAACGTAGATACCACGCCTTCCAACTCGTGATCGCGACGAAAGTGCGCCAGCGATCCCAACCCTGTAATAGCCTCAACCCTCCGCACGCCCGACGACACGCTGCCTTCCTTCAAAATCTTGATCAGTCCAATCTCGCCCGTCGCGCCGGTATGCGTGCCGCCGCAAAGCTCAGTCGAGAAATCCCCAATCCGCACCACGCGCACCTTTTCGCCATACTTTTCCCCGAACAGCGCCATCGCATGATACTGGCTGATCGCCTCGTCGATCGGAACGTCCGTAATGGTCTCAACAATCTGGTTGCGCAGCACTTCCTTATTAATAATGTCCTCAATATCCTGCAACTCTTCATCTTCCACGGCAGTGAAGTGCGAAAAATCAAAGCGCAAATGATTCGGCGCCACCAGCGACCCCGCCTGCTTCACATGCTTCCCCAAAACCTCGCGCAACCCGGCATGAAGCAAATGCGTAGCCGTATGATTCCGCATAGTCGACTCGCGAACATCAGCATTCACCACAGCATCAACTTTTTCGCCCACGCGAATCGGCAACTTCACCACAACCTGATGTGCCCTTACACCCTGAATCGGCGAATAACATCCAGTCACTTCAGCGACGACAGTATTGTGATCGTCCGAATAAAACCATCCCTTGTCGCCAACTTGTCCGCCGGAGTCGCCATAAAACGGCGTGTGATCAAGAATGACCTCGCCGGATTCTCCAGCCTTGAGTTCCCGCACGCCCTGCCCGTTGTGGATGATGGCCAGCACTTCGCAACCATCAGACCGAGTCTGCCGATAGCCTTCGAAGATCGATTTCGGAAGCTGCTGATACGCGGGATTCGCTGTCTGCTTAGCCGCGCCTTTCCAGGAGGCGCGAGCGCGAGTCTTCTGCTCTTCCATCGCCGACTCAAAACCGCTTTGATCAAGGAAGATGGCCTGATCACGACAAGCATCCTCGATAAAATCCAACGGTAGTCCGTAAGTGTCGTAGAGTTTGAATGCCTTGCGCCCGTCATAGACAGGCGAAAGCGAAAGGTCAACGTTCTTCAAGTCTCTCTTTTCCAGCGGAACAGGGGGTTGAGTTGCTCTCGCTGCGCGTGCTTTTTCCCTGGTAGCTATCAACGGTGCAAGGTCCTCTTCGAGCTTTGTCAACCCGACTTCCATAGTG
>JBAPQU010000393.1:0-29759 GCA_049280795.1 Candidatus Sulfotelmatobacter sp. | reverse complement strand
GTAAAGAAGGCTGCGCATTACACCACGAAAGCCCTCGCCGGGCACGGCGCAATCCGCGAAGCGGTTGAACTTGTTCTCAAATCCAAGGGCATTTGGGAAGCGATGATCGACAAGGCGCGTGCGTGACGCAGTTTCTTCTAACTTCCGGATGGTGCGCGACAGAGAGCGGCGCCGCCAGCAATGCCGGCGTCGGCGCCATAGTGGGCGGAGACCAAAGGGATTTCCTGGCAATGCGAATTCACACACCACTTAGGAAGCCCGTTCCGTATTTCATCGAAGAACGGTTGCAGCATGCAGGCGACGCCTCCGCCGATAATCATCACGTCAGGCTCGAGCAAGTCCACAATATTCCCCAACCACGCAGTCAGAACTAAAGCGGTTTCCTGCAAAACTTCCTTGGCCAAAGGATCACCTGCAACGTTAGCTCGACCGACCATTTCACTGGTGATCCGCTCGGGGCAGCCCCCGGCCATTTCCAGGATAGTCGACGCTCGCCCTGCCGAAATTTTTTCGGAAGCTCGGCGGGCGATCGCGGGACCAGACGCCAAAACTTCGATGCAACCAAGCTTGCCACATCCGCAGCGCGGGCCGCGATAGTCGATGGTCATGTGCCCGCCCTCCGCCGCTGCTCCGGTGCGACCATGATAGATGCGGCGATCAAACACAATCCCTGTTCCAATGCCCGTGCCAATCGTGGCGCAAAAGACGTTTCGATATCCGCGTCCGGCGCCCCACAGAGCTTCCGCCAAAGCGGCAGCGTTGCCGTCGTTATCCAGTCGAACCAGTAGCTGATAGATTTTCGAAATCTCGGCGGCCAGCGGGAAATCGCGCCAACCGGGCAGGTTCGGAGGGTTGATCACAACGCCGGTGCGCGGATCGAGGGGCCCGGGAGCACACATTCCAATGCCGGAAACAGGAACGTCCAACTTGGAGTCAGCTTTCGCCGCGGCCCGTACCGAGTCAATCGATGCAATCACCGCAGCTAAGCCAGCCGCTGCGTCATTGGCCACCATGGGCGTTCGTGTTTGATGAGTGATCTCGCCCGCACCATTCACAAGACCGGCGGCCACTTTTGTCCCGCCTATATCCACGCCTATGAGGTACTCGTCTGCCGCTGGTCGCGTCATGCGCTTCGCATCGATTCTCGTCTACGATGGCATCGCTGGCGTAATGCTTTTACGTTGACTTGCACGGAATCTTCTTCTTCCCTCATCATGGAGCGAGAAGTCTGACGCAGCAGCAATGGTAAACTATTTGGATTAAGGATGGGCGCGTAGCTCAGTTGGTAGAGCAATGCCCTTTTAAGGCATGGGTCGCAGGTTCGAATCCTGCCGCGCTCACCAGATATTTCAAGTGCTTAGCTGGATATGCCGTTTCGGCCATTGTCTGGTTAATGTCTGGGTGTTCATTGAATCCTCCACGCAATCGACCTCGCTTTGCTCTACAGCGGCGGGCACCGTGATTCATGGCACCTTCCAAAGTAGCGATGTGCCGCTGACGCCTTAATACCCCGGCAGTGTTCCCGCAGCCAGTCATCGGGTATACCCGGGATCCGCGCAAACTACATGGCCGAGTGCACTGAAGACCATGTTGTTTCCGAGTCGCCCGTCGATCGAGAGAAATCTCACTGATTGTCAGCGGCAGACTTCGCAGAAGCCAACTTCTGACCCGGAAAACCTTCCGGTTTGCCCGTCATCCGCCAACACTCACGCGTGCAATACGCATTTAACCCAGGGGATCGTTGTATGCTCGTGTTATCCGAGCTGTTCGGAGGTGGGAGATGGCTACTATTTCTCTGAAGGTAAACGGTCACGTTCACACTGTGAACGTCGATCCGGAGACTCCTCTCCTGTATGTACTCAGCGACGATCTGCAGTTGCGTGGACCCAAGTTCGGCTGTGGCCTGGCACAGTGCGGAGCCTGCACGGTAATCATACGGGGACAGGCCGTGCGCTCCTGCGTGATGCCAGTCAGCGCAGTGAAAGAGCAAGAAGTCACAACGCTGGAAGGCTTGGGATCTCCGGAAAAACCCCATGCGATTCAACAAGCGTTTATCGATGAAGGGGCGGCCCAGTGCGGCTTTTGCCTAAGCGGCGTGATGCTCACAGCGAAGGCTCTGCTCGATCAACATCCCAAGGCCACGGATGAGGAAATTCGCGAAGGCCTGTCGAATGTGTTGTGCCGCTGTTTTGCACATACACGAATGATGCGCGCGATCCAACGCTACCAGAAGGAGCGCGCATGAAAAACGAAGTCTCTCGTCGCGATTTTGTAAAGGCTTCTGGCGCGCTGGTGGTTTGCTTCAGCAGCGCAGCGTTAATCGAGCCGTTCGCCATGGGGCAGGGCCCGTTTGACACGCACAAATCCCATATTGATCCAGAGAAGTTGGATTCATGGCTGGCAGTCGCTTCCGATGGCAAGGTGACCGCATATACCGGAAAATGCGACTTTGGGCAGGGCATGTATACCGTGCAAACCCAGTTGGTCGCCGAAGAACTTTGCCTATCGATCGACAAGGTAAAGCTGATTCAGTGCGATACGTCAGTCACGCCGGATCAGGGAACAACATCCGGAAGTCAGTCCACACCGACCAATTTCAATACCCAAAATCTGGCGCAGGCGGCGGCAACCGCGCGCGAGGTACTGGTCGGAATGGCGGCACAAAGACTAGGCGTGCCCGTCGATCAACTTACGATCGAGAATGGAGTCGTGAAAGCGAAAAGCGGACGCCATGTCAGCTACGGCGAATTGGTTGGGGGTAAGCATTTTGATATCACTGTGAACTCTACGGCGAAACGCAGATCGCCGGGCGAATGGAAGGTGCTGGGCAAACCTGTTCCTTCCATGGACAGAGTTGCGCTTGCAACAGGCACATTCGAATTCATTCACAACGTGCACGTGCCGGGAATGGTTCACGGTCGAGTGGTGCGTCCACCAGAGGCCGGAGCTACGGTTGCGAAAGTGGACGAGAAATCTGTGCAGCACGTTTCCGGGCTCATTAAGGTGGTCGTACGAAACAACTTCGTCGGAGTAGTCGCCGAAAAGCAGTGGCAGGCGGCAAAAGCGGCCAAGGATCTTAAGGTCACGTGGAAGCGAGGCGTCGGACTGCCGGCGCAAGAAGATTTCTACGACTACTTGAGGAAGCAGCCCTCACACGACTCGATGCTGGTTAATTCCAACGACGTAGACAACAAATTGAAATCGGCTTCGCGAGTATTGAAAGCGACGTATTTTCATCCCTATCAGGCACACGGTTCGATTGGATCCTCGTGCGCCGTGGCCGATGTGCAGAAGCTCAAAGCAACCGTCTGGTCGGCAACGCAGTCGGTTTATCCGACGCGGAACGGAGTGTCAGTACTCATCGGCCTGCCCCTCGACCACGTCCGCGTTATCTTTGTCCGCGGTTCGGGCTGCTACGGATTGAATGCCGCAGACACCGTCTCCTACGATGCCGCGCTGCTGTCACAGGCTGTACACAGACCGGTTCGCGTGCAGCTTACGCGCCATGATGAGTTCATTTCCGAAAACTATGGCGCCGCCTGCGTAATCGAGCACCAGGCTGGGCTCGATGCGAACGGCGCAATCGAAGCCTGGGATTGCCAGACATGGTCGGCGTCGCTTGGTGGAAGGCCGGGATACGAAAAACCTGGCAACGTAATCACGGGAATGTTGGCCGGCTTCGATCCTGAAACGGTTACTCCACGGGCAGCCCCCGAGCCTAGCGGAGATCTGCGCAATGGCAGCAATGCCGTCCCGTCATATATGGCCGGATGTGTCAACGGCAATTGCGGAGGAACAGGCTCGATCCGCAGCGAACGAGTGCTGACGCACGCGGTGAACTCCCCTTTCTTTACCGGACCGTTGCGATCGCCATTGCGATTGCAAAACACCTTCGCCCATGAGGGCTTTATGGACGAGATCAGTGCGTACGTTAAGGCCGACCCGGTCGCCTACCGGTTGCAGCATCTGAAGGAGACGCGGGTCATTGACGTTGTGAAAGCTGCGGCTAAAGCTGCGAACTGGGAGGCTCGTCCTTCACCGAAACCCGGCACTGCGCACACCGGTACGGTCACAGGACGCGGTATCGCTTGCGTCGCGTATGAGGGCGATAACGGGTACGCTGCGCTTGTGGCCGAAGTGGAAGTGGACCAGGAAAGCGGGCAAGTGCAAGCCAAGCGATTTGTCGTCGCCCTCGATTGCGGACCAATTTCGAACCCCGACGGCTTGCGTAATCAAATCGAGGGCGGAGTATTGCAGGGAACGAGCCGAGCACTTGGGGAAGAAATCACATGGGACGATCGCAAGGTCACTTCGATCGATTGGCAAAGTTACACCACGCTGCCGCTCGGAATCCGGGTGCCAGTCATCGAGAGCGTTCTCATCGACCGGCCGACAGCGGAAGCGACTGGCGCGGGAGAGACTGCGATCACGCTCGCTGCAGCAGCAATTGGCAATGCGATTTTTGATGCGACCGGCGCACGAATTCGGGAAGTGCCATTCACGCCCGATCGCGTGAAAGCCGCGTTATCTTCCCGCGGATAAAAAGGCTGGGCTTGCAGTTCGTTAACCAATGCGACCGCCAGACTCATTTGTAACTGGAAACATCGAAGTCCCTCCAGGAACAAGCACCCGCACCGACACGTCCCCGTCGTATGTTCGATCCTGCCGCGCTCATTACAGTTTTGGTTGCGATATTTGAGTTTTAGACTCCGGTAAGTTCCCCCGAACTTTCCTGTGGCTTTCTTCCCGCTCGTCCGGCCAACCTGAGGGCAACCTTCTGTATCTCACTACTACGGGTTGTTCGTGGCGGGTGGCCAAGGGTGAACCCTTCCTCGCCAGGCCATCGAAGTGCGAAGCGTGGTGTACAATTTTTCTCTCTCCAATATTAAGTTGAAAGCGCATCTCCGCTTTATCGCGGTCGTGGTGGGATCGGCATGTTGAAAGGAAGGTCTTCGATGGTGTTGGTTAGCGGCTGGCTGTGCGGAAAGCCATGGGCTCGTCTTGCGTCGTTCTCGCTGCTGTGCGTCCTGCTGTCTTCGTGGACATTGCTGGCGCAAACAACCATCTCCACCGGCAGTATTCAAGGCGTGGTTACGGATCCCACCGGCGCGGTCGTGGGCGGCGCAAAGATATCGATTAACAATAAGGCCACGGGTCATGTCATTACGGTCAAGAGCACCTCCGGGGGAGCCTACACCTCGGGAGCGCTCACTCCTGGCAATTACACGTTGCGCGTGGAAGCGCAGGGATTCAAAACGTCAGAAGCCGCGGTAACGGTTGAAGTGGGCGTGACGGCTTCAGGGAACATCAAATTGCAGGTTGGCGAAGCCACTCAGACAGTCGAAGTGCAGGCTGAGCAAATCACGGTGAATACCCAGCAGGCAACGGTGCAGGGAGTTTTGACCGCCGACCAGATCGAAAATCTTCCCATCAACGGCCGCAACTTTTTGGACTTGGCACAACTCGAGCCAGGAGTGCAGATTCAGGACGGCGGGAACTTTGATCCCACCAAGAATGGCTTTTCTTCCATTTCATTCGGTGGCCGCTTCGGGCGTACCGCCCGCATTGAAGTAGACGGGTTAGATATCAGCGACGAAACGGTGGGCACGACCACGCAAAACGTTCCCGCCAGCGACATTCAGGAATTCCAGATTCAGCAATCCTCGCTCGATCTTTCCACCGAGCTCACTTCTTCCGGATCGGTGAACGTGACGACCAAGTCGGGCACGAACCACTACCATGGTGAGGGCTACTATTATTTTCGCGATCAATCCCTGGATGCGAACCTTCCCGGCGGCAGCGACAATCCTTTTCAGCGCAATCAATATGGCGGCAACTTTGGCGGACCGATTCTCAAGGACAAATTATTCTTCTTCCTCGATGCCGAGCGGACGAAGCAGGACTTGCTCAATCCGGTTCTGCCGAGCGCTCCGTTTTCCACGCTCACCGGCAATTACAGTTCGCCCTTTCGAGAAGTAGAAGGCGTGGGACGCATCGACTGGCAGATCAATGACCGGTACAAATTTTTCTATCGCTTCTCCTACGATCAGAATCACAGCGTGCTGGCGATTATCCCCAACAGCTTCCAGCCCTTCGGTAATGTGAACCACACACCCGTCCATGCGATCGGTCTGGACTTCAACACTGGACCGTACACGCACAGTATTCGCTTCGGCTACATGAAATTCCGCAATGGAATCGTGGACGCCACCGCGGGTAGCAGTATCTTTAATCCCCTCCCAGGAATTGAGTTGGCCATTGGCGGCGATCCGGACTGCCTCACCGCAGGGGCGGATCAGTTCTGTTCCGGCCCAAGTTTTCTGGCGCCGCAGCAAACTTACCAATCCAATCGCCAAATAAAATATGACGGCAGCCGGGCGCTGGGCGCGCACATTATTCGCTACGGCGGCGGGTTTAACCATATTTTCGGCGGCGGCTTTGCCAGCTTTCTAAAGCTCGCGCCGGCGGTGGGTGCGGCTTTAACGGATTGCACCGGGATCTGTTTGACTCTTCCCGGCGGTGCCAGCAATCCGCTGAACTACCCAGCGAGCAGCGTGTCCCTGGGCAACGGACAAGGGTATGACTCCGAGATTCCGGCGTTTGGGTTTCCGGCGGGCGGCAGCGGCCCGGATAATCGCATCTCGCTTTACGTCGGCGACGCCTGGAAGCTCGCGCCAAACTTCACGCTTACCTACGGCCTGCGCTATGTACGCGACTCCGGCCGCACCGACAGCGACCTCGGACCGATCCCCGCTTTAGAGCAGTTCGACAATCAGTTCAACCGGAGTCTGGGCAATCGAGTACGCCAGCCCAACCTCAATTTCGCGCCGCAGTTGGGTATCGCCTGGGATCCTTCCAGCAAAGGCAGAACGGTGCTACGCGGCGGCATTGGCCTTTTCTATGAGAACTCGATCTGGAACAATATCGAATTCGACCGGCCAGCGCGGCTGCAGAAGGGATTGTTTCTGGCAGATACCACTGTCTGCTCCAACGGCAGCCCTGACGCGCTCAGCTTGCCCAGCGGCGGCTCAGTTACGCCCACATTTTGCGGCCAGCCGATTGGCAGCGTAGCCAATCAGATTTCCGCTTTGCAGGCACAGTATCAAACGTCCACGTTGGCTGCGGGGCCGGCGAGCAACCCATCGTTTATCGGAAACCCAAACCAGTTGGCGGACGGCCTAGACGCGACTGGTACGGATTTGTTGGCGCCGAATTACATCAGCCCGCGATCGCTGCAAATGAACGTCGGTCTGCAGCACGAGTTGCGGCCGGGAATGGTCTTCACATTGGACTACCTGCGCAATATTGAGACTCATACGCTGCTTGCAGTCGACACTAACCACGTGGGCGATGCGCGCTTTTTCAATCTCACCAATGCATTGGCGGCAATGCAGGCAACCTATACGGCTTGCGGCAATGGCGTCACTACGGTCCAGCAGGCAATCTCGAGCTGCCCTGGCCTTCACCCGAACGGGGGCGGCGCCACGATCTCCGATTTCGCCGCGAACGGTCTCGACTCAGGGTATTCGCTCTGCGGAGGATTCCCCTGCCCAACTGCGGCCTTCCCCGGCATCAATGAGAATCTCGGCGCGAACCAGATGCTGTTCCCTATTGGTTATGCGAAGAATACCGCTGCACAGGCATCACTGAAGCAGCACCTGGATCATCCCTACCCGGGAATCAAGAACTTTGACTTGCAGGTGTCGTATCAGTTGGAGCGCTATGTCGCCGCGGCGGCCGACAATGACTTCGTCACCATCGCCACCGACTTCAACAATCCGCAAAAGTATCTGGGGCCGAACGGACTCGACCGCAAACACCAAATTTCTTTCGGCGGCACCATGGACCTGCCCGCTCACTTCCGCCTGGGCGCGATTGGTCACTTCTACAGCCCGCTGCCGGTGACGCTCACCCTCGCTCCCACAGGAAACGCAGGCGGCCTTTTTGTAACCGATGTTACCGGCGATGGCACGGGCGACGGCAGCTTTGCTTCCAATGGTTCCACTGGAGATGTGCTGCCGGGTACGAACATCGGCTCGTTCGGGCATGGCGTTAATACCAACAACACCAACAGCAGCGGCAACATCAACAGTGTGATTACTAACTACAACCACAACTTTGCCGGCCAGCCCACTCCCGCCGGACAAGCGCTGATCACGAACGGTTTGTTCACGCTCGCGCAATTGCAGTCCCTGGGCGGCGTACAACAGCCCATAGCGCCTGCCCCTCACGACGAAGCCGGTATGGGATGGCTGCGGGCTTTCGACGTCAGCTTGAACTGGGTCTACAAGTTCAGGGAAAAATTCGAGGTGCAACCCGGGGTGTCGTTCTTCAACGTGATGAACTTGTCGAACTTCGACGGCCCGGCAAACCCGTTGAGTGGAACCCTGAATGGACTTTGCGGATCGGTCAACGGCACAGGCGGAGCGAACTGCTTTTCGGGCTCGCAGCCCAGCAGCAATCGCCTGGGCCTCGGCTCCGGCGTATTTGCGCTAGGTTCTCCGCGCGCCATGGAGTTCTCATTGAAGCTGAGTTTTTGATCTGAGGCAGCGTGCTAGTCGGTAATGAAGGTCTTCTTACCCTTTACCACGGCGCCAGCTTCGCCAAACAAGATCGTGCAGCGAACGTTATTCTCTTCGAACATCCAATTGTTGCTCTGCCGCTCTTTCTCGCCCAGCCAGAGGTTACGCTCTTTGACGAGCTTTGAGACATCATCTTTGGTCATGCCGGAGGAGATTTCATCACACAAGGAACGAGTGCTCAAGTTAATGTGCTCTGCGGGTTGAGTTTCTTCTTTCCCTTCGAGACTAGGAGACATGGGAGCCGACGCGTTGCCGCCGAACTTTCTGCGCCACAGTTCGCGCCCATCAGCGGTCATTGCGCGAACGTAGGCGCTATCCGGACACGACTCCTGCACATAAATATCGGGGCCGTTGGCGCTCGGCACGGCTTGGGTCATTTTTACAGTTTTGCATCCGGGCAGGTGATCAACGGACCACTTCATCGTTCCGATGGGCAAAGAAGGACCGGAACGAATCTCGATGCTGGCTTCGGAAGTATCGCCTTCAGCATAAGCAGTCAGAACCACCGTTGAGGACGGTTCCACCGCCTGGATAGTCGCTTCATCGCCATCCATCGTAAGCATGGCAGCAGGTTCGGGAGATACGCTCCAGCGGACATTGTGCCGCAAGCGTCCATCTTTGCCCACAGCTCGGAACGTACGTGTCTCGCCCGACAACATTGTGACCTTTGTAGGGACTACGGATAGTGCCGGCGCGTCTTGCCCGAAGACCAGCCGACCATGCGTGCCCACGCTGAATGCGAGAAGCAGCAGAACCGCGGCAAACGTTATTTTCCGCATTCTCGTATATTCCTTGTATTCCAACTTTCACAGGCTACGTCTGGCGGGGGAACCACGAAAGTTACCTTAGGGAGTCGCGAAGGCACACGCATGATTTTGGCAGAAATTTCCGGTCCGCAGAATTGAACTGGTGGCCCCGGCGTGAGTCGAACACGCGACCCTTCGTTTAGGAAACGAATGCTCTATCCATCTGAGCTACGGGGCCTTTGGCGATTATAAACCGCCCTTTCGCCTTGCCTCCATCTTTAGCCGGTCGCACCGGTTACCTCGCGTCGATTCAAGGGAATCACCCGCCGGTTTGCCCGATGCGTTGCAAATGATTTACTCTCGCCCCAGTCGATCATGAATCCAAACAACTCCAACACCGCTCCGAATGGCTTTACGCATGCGATGCGCCGGGAGATTTACGAACAGCCCCAGGCCATCGCAAAAACTGTCGATCTGCACCACAAGAATGACATTCTTTTCCCCGGCGAGCTGCATGCGATTGAGAGCGCCCTGCTTACTTTCGAGAAACTGATCATCGCCGCCAGCGGATCGAGCCGGCACGCAGGACTGGCCGGCGAAATCATGATCGAAGATCTTTCCGGGGTCGCCGTCGATGTGGAGTACGCCAGCGAATATTGCTATCGCTCCACCCATGCCGCTGTGGATCCCATCGTGATGGTGGTTACTCAATCCGGTGAAACCGCCGATACGATTGCCGCGCAGCGCGAAGCTCTTACGCGTGGCGTCAAGACCATCGCAGTTTCGAACGTAGCTGACGCTACGATTCCTAGCGAGGCCAGCGCCGCGTTGATTACGGGAGCTGGCCCGGAACTTGCCGTGCCCGCAACCAAGAGCTTTACCACTCAGGTGACTGTCCTCTATCTTATGGCTTTGTTCCTCGCGCGCAAGCGGGGTCGCATGACCTCGGAGGTTACGCGGTCTTACCTGCAAAGGCTCTTGCAGCTTCCTGACGCCATCGAGAGCAATCTTCATCTGTGGGACGATCTCGCCGAGCAATTCGGGGAGAAGCAGTTTCAAGCGGAAAAGTTTTTATACCTGGGACGAGGCGTGCATTACGCAATTGCGCGGGAAGGCGCGTTGAAGCTCAAAGAAACTTCTTACGCTCACGCCGAAGGCTATCCGGCGGGAGAGTTGAAACACGGGCCAAACGCGCTGGTCGATGAGAATCTTCCCGTAGTCGTGATCGCTACTTGCGACCATCACGATCCAGATTCCGTGCTGCGCTATCGCCGCACTCTTGATGTTATGAAGGAAGTTCGATCCAGGCACGGTCGGCTGGTGGTGGTTGCGACCCAGGGTGATCGAGAGATCACTGACATCGCCGACGACGTCTTCTTCGTGCCAGCCGCGCCGGAATTGTTGTTGCCGATTGTTGAAGTAATTCCCCTGCAGTTATTCGCTTACCACGTGGCGACGAAAAAAGGATACAACGTAGACCGCCCGCGAAATCTGGTAAAGGCTGTGGTCACCGAATAAATCTGACCTATAAACTTCTCACCACAGAGGCACAGAGACACAGAGAAAATCTTTTAAGGGCATTCCAATTTGTTTCAGTTCTTGCGTTTGTCTTCTCTGTGCCTCTGTGTCTCTGTGGTGAAAATTTTTCTTAGTCCCGAATGTTGCCGGAGAATTCATGCCTAGCGCCAATTCTTCCCATGTCGACCTGCAAGCAGCCGCGAGAGAAATCATGCGGCTGCACGGATTCCAGCCAGACTTCCCGCCAGCCGTGCAGCAGCAGCTTGCCGGATTGCGCGCCCATCCCCCGGCCATTACTCCCGGGCCGAGTGTTCGCGATCTGCGGAATCTCTTATGGTCGTCGATTGACAACGACACTTCGCGTGACCTCGACCAGATCGAGGTCGCGGAACAATTGCCTAACGGCGATGTGAAGATTATGGTCGGCATCGCCGACGTGGATGCCTTCGTTCCCAAGCAAAGCGCGATCGATCAACATGCCTCCCGCGAAACGACATCCGTATATACCGGAGTCCGAGTGTTCTCGATGCTGCCGGAAGAGCTCTCCACCGGGCTGACTTCCCTGCTGGAAAATCAGGACAGGTTAAGCGTGGTCGTAGAATTTGTGGTCGATGCCGGGGGCAACGTGACTGCCAGCGACGTTTATCGCGCGCTTGTGCGCAACCACGCGCAACTCCAGTACAACTCTTTAGGGGCGTGGCTGGAAGGCACGGCATCGGCTCCGGCAAAGGTAGCGGCTTCCGCTGACTTGCAGGCGCAACTCCGCCTGCAGGACGAAGTGGCGCAGAAGCTCAAGAATCATCGACAGGAGAATGGAGCGCTCAGTCTCCAGACCGACGAAGTTCTCCCGCTGGTGCAGAACGACCAGATCGTTGATGTAGTGCAGCAACAGAAAAACCACGCCACTGAGTTGATTGAAGATTTTATGATCGCCGCCAACGGTGTGGTGGCGCGCATGCTGGAAAAAGTGTCTTCTCTACGGCGCATCGTGAAGCGGCCGGAGCGTTGGGACCGCATCGTTCAACTGGCCGCAGAACATGGCGGAAAGCTGCCCGCGACGCCGGATTCCAAAGCGCTGAATGATTTCCTGATAAAACGAAAAGCTGAAGATCCGGACCATTTTGCCGACGTTTCCCTCACCGTCATCAAGTTGATGGGTCCTGGAGAATACGTTCTCGAGCGCCCCGGCGAGACTTCCACGGGGCACTTCGGCCTTGCGGTTCATGACTACACGCACTCGACCGCTCCCAACCGCCGCTTTCCTGACATTGTGACGCAAAGACTGATCAAGGCAATGCTTGCGGGCCAGCCTAATCCTTACTCAGATGATGAACTCTCGGCAATTGCCGCCAACTGCACCGAAAAAGGAGACGCAGCCCGGAAGGTGGAGCGAGAAATGTCCAAGCGGCTAGCCGCGATCGCAATGCAGCACCGAATCGGCGCCGTCTTCGATGCCATCGTCACGGGTGCAACTCCAAAAGGGACGTTCGTTCGCGTGCTGCAGCCCCACGTTGAGGGATTATTGGCGCAAGGAGCGCAGGGGGCCGACGTGGGAGACAGGTTCCGCGTCAAACTCATTCGAACCGACGTTCAACACGGCTTCATAGACTTCGCGCGCGTTTAGTCGTCGCAGGTCGCCAAACAATTCAATCGCTGCCTGTTACGGTCATCACGCAAGCCAATACCCGTCGCCAACCGCGCGCACTATCCTAAGCCAAGCAGGTTGTGCGGAAGAAGACGGGAGTACGTTTGTTTGAATGGCGCAAACTCGTTTGCGGCGTGATGATGGTTGTTGTACCAGTGTCGGTAGTGGCGCAGGCCACTGACCGTGCCATGCTCCACAGCGATGGAGGAACGTGGCTCAATGGCAGTCCCGCGCCCGAGTCTTCCGCAATTTTCAAAGACGCCCTCATACAGACCCCGAAGGACCACAGCGCAAAAATCGACGCGGAAGGATCGGCAGCCACCGTTCAACCCGAGACTATTGTGCAATTCGAAGGCGATGAACTTGTTCTCGACCACGGCGGTCTGCAACTGACCACAGAACGCCAGATGAGAGTGCGCGTGGGCTGCATCACCGTTACTCCCATCAACCCAGCATGGACTCAATATGACGTCACTGATGTTGATGGACGGGTCAAAGTGGTTGCTTACAAGAACGATGTGAAGATCCACTCCCAGGGCGACATGCTCAGGAAGTCAAAGCAGGGAGGAGCCTCGTCCGACGTTATCGTGCACGAAGGCGAGCAGGCCACTCGGGACGAACGATGTGGAGCAGCGATCAAGCCTGCCGATGAAGTAGCCGCGAATGGTGGATGGCTCGACAGCCCAGCGGCAAAGGCAATTGGAGCAGTCATAGTCGGAACCATTATCTGTTTGGGCGTATGTCACACGGACGATCCGATTAGCCCAACTAAACCATAGCCTCATTTGAAACTAGCGATCGGAATCATCGAACCTACTTGCCCCTTCCGCCGCTGATTTCGATATCCGACGCGGAAGAGCGGCGTCTCAGCAGGCCTCCCGAGCGCAATACATACAGCATGTAGAAAATGATTGCCAGATTGCCCAGAAATACGACGGAACGCAGTACCGTGATACCACGCATCAAGCCCCGTATCTCAAACGGTAGAAGCAGGGTTCCGGACACAAACGCAACCCACTCCGCCCATGTACGTTCCTTCCACAAACCGTACGCCTCTGCAAACCGCAGAGCGGAATAAGCAAATGCCACTTGCGCTGCTGTCCACAGGCGAGCATCGGTGATGCGGTCGGCAAAATCGAGGAAGAGTTGCGCCGAGTGCCGGCCCGTGTTGATGTGCAGGAGCGTCAGTAGGCTCTCGGCGATCACCCAGGCATCCTTGTGCACAAGCAGGAGGGCGCTCAGTCCGATGAGCAAAACGAGAATGCCTTTGGAACATTCGAAGGTAGCGACCACCCGCAGCAGATCTCTCCGCGCGGGGTGAAAAACGATTTTCCTTGCAGGCGAGAGCATGCAGCGGCGCAACTGAAGATCAGAATATCACGGCCCCCAGCACTCACTTTCCGGCATTGCGGTTTCCAAAGGCTTACTTCTTCTGGGTGCGCACGGCGGCGCGCAGTTCGTTCACGATTTCCCGGGAGGCCTTAATTGCCGCCGCGTGCTGATTTGGATTAAATGAGATGGCGCCCACGCGTGCGTGACCGCCTCCACCATAGCGTTCACAAATCTTGGCCAAATTCACCGCCGGCTCAACCGGAGCCCACGGGTTCGATCCCACCGAAACCTTGACGCGGAAGCTGCTCTTGCTCAGCCCCACGCTATAGATCGATTCGGGGTGCAGGAAATAAGGAACGAACTTGTTATAGCCCTCGAGATCCTGATCCGTGATGTCGAAGAAAATCGTTCCATCGGTGCATTGGGACCGCTGCCGCAGAATCTCGATTGAAATTTCATGTCGCTTAAGGAGAGGCGGCAACAGAGGAGCCACAAAAGGCTCTTCCAGGATCGCCGCCAAGGGTTTGGCTGCCAGCAAAGGAACTAAGTTCGGGACAAATCTCTGATCCGGCGCGGATTCGATGACCATGGTCAGCTTCATAGCAGGCTCTCGCATTTCTACCGCCGTTTTCGCATCCGCGTACAGAGCGCCATCGATCA
Source organism: Candidatus Sulfotelmatobacter sp. (assembly GCA_049280795.1). Taxonomy (GTDB): domain Bacteria; phylum Acidobacteriota; class Terriglobia; order Terriglobales; family Acidobacteriaceae; genus Sulfotelmatobacter. Next base: position 15,276 of record JBAPQU010000393.1, on the reverse strand, counting down.
CGTCGGCCCAGTGCACCAGTTCAGCCACCGACGCGGGATCGAACCCGAAACGCTGCTGCGCGATCATCGCGATGAAGCTGGTGCACGACTTGAAGGCCGGATCGTAGAACTTCTTATTGCTCTGGTCGCGCTCAAAATGGGCGGCATCGGCAGCGGAGAGAAACGCGCTCTCATGATGGTCGAACCACCAGGTAATCTTGGGCGAGCTGGAGTACTTGAAGTCGACAATGGCATTTTCGTCGCCATCGAAATGCGACTCGTCAAACAGCGCTCCGGCACGATGCAGGAGGCCGGAAAAAACAAAATCCGCATCGCCGCGGATGCGCTCGCGGTAAAAGCGGGAGAAGAGCGCCGCGGAGCAGGCTCCGTCAAAGCACTTGTCATGATAGAAAACTCGGACTTTCAATCGATTCCCCAGTTGCCCAGAATTCCCGCGCTCCGCGAGCGCCGTATTTGGTGCTTGGCGCAGCGTCAGGTAAAAGCTAATAGGATTGACAGCTTAGAGGAAGAAAGTCAAGGGCAACCGCTCTGCATCCAACACATGTGCGATCTGCCAACCAGGGCCAGCCTTACTCCCAAGGCAGTTCTGCAGTTCACTTCCCCACTGACGTCAGAAGCCTAGCCTGCCTGTTTTTCCGCCAGATCGCCGATCACCGGCAGTTTGAACATGAGGCCCTGGTTCGCCTTCAGCAGCAGGATGATCCAAATAATCAACGCTCCCAGCGCGACCAGCAGGTGCAGAGGCCCGGTAATAAAAATCAGAAACGGCACGACCGTCATCATCGAAAGCACTATCTGGATGGCAAATATCGCCACCCCGAAAAAGATGCTTTGGAACGAGTGGAACCGGATGAATCGGCTCTTGTTATAGGGCTCCACTACAAGAAAGATGATGGCCGGGATAATGGTCACATAAGCCAGCATTCCTGCTACGTTGTCAGTGAGCCCGGTGCCCGTACCAGCGGTCGCTACCGCGACTGCGGGCCGGCCGCTGCAGGCCGCGCAAGTAGTCATACCATCGGCAATCTGTGCACCGCACTGGTTGCAAAATGCCATTGGAGTTTCCTCGATTCTCTGAAAAACGATTCTTTGTTCACGGCTCTGATTTCACGCGGGCCGCGCGAGATCCTCCCCGAGCGACGTTGCGGAAAGGTACCAGAAAGCGGAATCTGAAGCAATCGGCGATTCAGGCCTGCGTTCCCGGCTCTCAGCCCGAAACAGCCTGCCGTTCGGCAAAATCACCCAGCAAAGGAAGCTTGAACATCTCGCCCTGCAGGGCTTTTACGATGAGGACTGCCCAAACCACGAAGAAAGCCAGGCCCACCAGCATGGAAACCAGCAGTATGAATAATGGGCCAAGCAGAGGAATGAAAAACAACACGAGACTGGCCACTCGCAGCCCGGCGCCAATCACCACAGCGGAAAGGCAGAACCCGAGACACTGAAAGGAATGGAAGCGCACGAAAGGGTTTTTCTTGTAGGGATCGAGCAAAAGAAAAACGATGGCGGGGACAAGACAATAAGCCAGCGCGCCCGCGATTGTCTCAGGCAGAGAGCCTACGGTGCCTCGCGCCTGTTTCCCTTCGTGCATGGAACGCCCACATCCAGGACAAAAGGCCGCAGTATCGGGCATCGAGGAGGAACATTCGGGGCAGGAGATGGACATGGCCTAGGGCAGCTTGATCTAGAGCAACTGGCTGCCGCGCACCTTATCAGAATGCGGTGTGGCAACGCAAACTGGGTTCTGCAATACGAGCAGTCTCCGATGGTAATTCCGCCTTCGCTTGCAGTAGTTCCGGGTTCGTGGAAAATAATTGCAGACCACTAAGAATAATATCTTCGGCCGCTTTCCAGTCCTTCATCTGGGCGCGAATGCTGGCGGCGCGCAGTATGGTGGTGGGGTTCCGGTATCCTCGGGCCAGACGCTCCGCGGCTTCCGCAGCCGAGCCGCACCTGTTTGAGTGAGAAGTCCGCTATAATCTTCGACTACCCATGGATTTCGATCAGCTCATTACATTTCTCGAAGTTGCACGGCAACGCAGCTTTTCTCGCGCCGGAGAGAAGGTCTTCCGCTCCCAATCAGCGGTCAGTGCTCAAATCCGCCAACTGGAGCAGGAATACGGCGACCGACTGTTGGACCGTTCGGGCAAAACCGTTAAGCTCACGCCCGCCGGTCAAATTTTTTACGAATACGCTGTACGCTTAAAGACTCTGCGCGACGAATCGCTTGTTGCGGTCGCCGATCATGGCCAGACTCCGCGTGGAACCCTCATGGTAGGGGCCAACGAAGCCACTTGCCTCTATGTTCTGCCGGAGGTTTTTGCCGAGTATTGCCACCGCTTTCCCGACGTGCAGATCAGCATCTACCGCAACTTCACTTATAAGATCGTCGAAAAATTGGAGAATGGTTCGCTCGATGTAGGCATTCTGAGCCTGCCCGTGCAGTCCCCAAGTTTGAAGATTCAGCCTATCTTTCGCGACCGGCTGATGCTGATGGTGAGCCCGAAGAACCCGCTAGCCAAGTTGAAATCGGCGCCGGTCAGTGAACTCGTCAAGTATCCGTTGCTCCTGCCGAAAACGGGCCACACACGCCGACTACTGGATAAACTTTTCCGCGAGTACAACGCAGAACTCAAAGTCCGAATGGAATTACCCAGCGTCGGAATGATTAAGAGCTTTGTCGCGGCTGATCTTGGGGTCTCGCTGATCAGCGCTTCGTTTGCGAAGGATGAAGTGGCTGCCGGGCGCGTAAAGCTGATTGAACTGGAAGGTGATGAACTGTGGCGCGAACTCGGACTCGCTTACCGGCGCGACCGCACTCTCTCGGTCGCGAACAAGGCGTTCATTACGGTTTCGCGGCAGCTATCGAGTTACATCAAGAAGACGGAAGCCCAGGCGCACTAAGATTCTTCTCATACATCCGCCTTAGGCGTCCGATCCGCGAATTAATCCCCGGCCGCGGCTTGTGCTTGAATGATGTGCAGTCCGCACTCGGTCTTCGCAGACCCAGACCAGCGCCCCGCCCGTGGATCTTCTCCCGGACGCACTGCGCGCGTGCAATGAGTGCAACCAATGCTGGGGTAATCCTGATCGTGCAGCGCATTGTAAGGCACGTCATGCTCGTGGATGTATCGCCATATCTGCTTTGAGCTCCAGTCGGCAACTGGATTGATCTTCACCAGACCAAATTTTCCGTCCCATTCGATCTTTCCAGCGCTCGCGCGGGCCGCGGTTTGATCGCGGCGGATACTCGTGATCCACGCCTGTAACGACGCCAGCTTGCGGCGCAGCGGCTCGACCTTGCGCATGTTGCAGCATTGATCGGCATTTCGTTGCCACAGCGCCGGGCCATGAACCCGCTCCTGCTCTTCCGGTGATGCGAGAGGAAGAACTCTTTCGATCACGATGCCATACTTCTGCTCCACCCGATCCATCAGGTTGTAGGTTTCGGGAAACAGAAATTCTGTATCCAGCGTGAACAGGCGAAAGTTCGGGCGCACGCGAGAGGCAATATCGATCAGCACCATGCCCTCGGCGCCGAATGCTGAGGAGATCGCCACCGAGTCTCCAAAGGTATCGAATGCCCATCGAAGGAGCCGTTCAGGCCCCCACGATTCCGCGGCGCCTTGCAAATTTCTAACTTCGTCTTTCATACCAAAGGCTCCTCATCAGCTTGCAAACTCTCAGCCGTTAAAGCAGCACTTCGCGCTAAGGCCACTACGAGTCCCTGCTCGAACTCGGGGAGATTCCCGGCTTCCTCAACCAGACTGCGATCGGCAAACTTCACCACCTCACCGACGACGAGCAATGTTGGGGATGCGAGTCTTGGAGCACGATCAAGGTCCGAAATCGTCGTGAGAAATACCCGCTGGTGAGGAGTCGTCGCCCGCGAAATAATTGCGCAAGGAGTTTCTCCCGCCCATCCAGAGCTCTTGAGCCTGCTGGAAATCCCGGTATACTCCTGCCCGGGCATGTAGACGACCAGCGTCGATTCGTCTCCCGCGACTCTGCTCCAGTTCGCGTTTTTGTCGGCAGCACGATGGCCGGCTATGAGCACGAGAGTGGAAGAATTTTGCCGATGCGTCAGCGGAATTCCAGCTGCGGCTGCGGCCCCCAGAGCTGAGGTCACGCCGGGAACGATTTCATATTCGATATTCGATCGTCGCAGCGCTTCGATCTCTTCCCCGGCTCGGCCGAAGATTAGCGGATCGCCGCTCTTCAGGCGCACTACATGCTGTCCCGCGGTAGCATGAGTCACCAGCAGAAAATTGATTTCCTCCTGCCGCATGGTCTTGCTGCCGCAGCGTTTGCCTACGTTCTGCACCTGGATACCGGGCGGAATCAGTTCGAGGATCTCGGACGCAACCAGATCGTCGTGCAGCACCACGTCGGCGGTCCGCAGCAAGCGCAGCGCCTTCACCGTAAGCAACTCCGGATCGCCCGGCCCCGCGCCAACCAGATAAACTTTCCCCTTCATGCCAACACCCTCCTGTCGTCTTCCGCCTGCTCTTCTTTCGCCGATTCTTTCTTTGCCGACTGCTCTGCCAACGCCGCCTTCAGCGCCTCGCGGCTCGCCAGTGACCGCAACAGATCGCCTTTGCGTTGCGGGTCCAGATCGCTGGCTAATACCAGCCTTCGCGTCTCTCCCAGTTCCGCGACCCATTCGGCATATCCCGGACCAAACTGCCGTTCCAACTGTTGTCGGAGTTTTCGCGACAGCGAAGGACTCTGCCCATTCGTAGAAATCGCAATCTGTAGATCGCCCCGTCGCACCACCGCCGGATAGTAAAAGTCGCAAAGCTCCGGCACGTCCACCACGTTGCACAAAACTCCCCGCCGCTGCGCTTCCTGGTAAATCGATTCGTTCAAGTTGCGAGACGATGTGGCGATCACTGCCAAGAATGTTTCGGCGAGGTCGGTTTTGGAAAACGCCCGGAGTTCCAGCGTGATCTTCCCGTCCTTCGTCCATTGATGCACTGCTTCGCTGGCGTCCAGAGCAATCACGTGGACTCGCGCGCCTGTATCGATGAGGCCGCCGATCTTGGGTTCGCCAACTTTACCGGCGCCCACCACAAGACAACGCTTGCCTTCGAGTTTCAGAAACATTGGAAACAGGCAGGGCGTCATTGTTGTCATTGTCATTGTCATTGCATTAACCTTCCACTCCGGTGGGCACACGTCCTTCGGGCAGATCGCGCGCGACCGCTTCCACGAATTCGCCCGCCAGAAAGTTCCGCAAATCGGTGTCGCTGTGGCGCGCAAAAAAACGCCGCAGATTTTCTCCCGGCTGGCCATCGGCAAGGTAGCGGCGCAGAAGCCGCTCGATGGCCTCCGGAACCTCGGTCGCGACGCAGCGATATCCCACCGGCCTGGCAATGGACTGATTTAGACCCAGTGCTCCGCCCAGGCAGAAGTAGTAGGCATCCACCATGCTTCCGTTGACCTTGAGCTTCTTGCCTTCGATTCCGATGTCGGCGATCCAGTGTTGTCCGCAACTGTTGGGGCAGCCGGTGACGTGCAGCTTTAGGTGCTGATCAAAGCCGGGCAAGCGCTCTTCCAATTCTTCAACTAGCCAGCGGGAGAAATTTTTGGTCTCCGTGATCGCCAGCTTGCAAAACTCCGTGCCGCTGCATGCGATGGCGCCACGCGCAAATGGCGATCCACTGACGGGCAGTCCAATCGCACCTAATTCGTTCGCCAACTCGTCCGCCTGCAGTCGAGGCACGTTGACGATCAGCAGATTCTGCATGTTCGTTGTGCGCAACTCGCCGCGGGCGAATTGCTCGGCGAGATTAGCTGCGGCATCCATTTGTTCTGGAGTAATCCTGCCACGCAGAACCGTGGCTCCCACATAGCAGAGGCCGGGCTGCTTCTGCGCGTGGATGCCGATGTGATCGCGATACACATCCGCCGGAGCTTGCTCAGCCTCGGCAGGGTCGAATTGAAATCCAATCCGCCGCTCCAGCTCTTTCTGAAAATCCGGCACTGTCCAACCATGCCGCAGGAAAAGAAATTTCAACCGCGCGCGCTCGCGGTGCTCGCGCAACTGATCGGAACCGCGAAACAGTTCGGCGATTCCCCTGACTACCGGCAGCACCTGATTCCAGCGCACGAAAGCATTCAGTGGCACACCCAGGTAAGGCTCGGTTGAAAGTCCGCCGCCCACGCGCAATCCAAATCCAATTTCAGATTTTCCCCGCACCACACGCTCGACTGCCGTCAGCCCGATGTCATTGATTTCCGGATACGGGCACCACACGCGGCATCCAGTGATGGAAATTTTGAACTTGCGCGGCAGGTTGTAGAACTCGGCATTCCCTGCCAGCATGCGATCCACTTCCAGCGCAAGCCGCGAAGCATCGCATATCTCGTCTGCATCCACGCCGGCTACCGGGCAGCCTGTGATGTTGCGAGTCACGTCACCGCAGGCGCCGATCACGTTCAGCCCGACGCGCCAAAGCTGCTCCAGCACCTCGGGAAGATCCTCGATCGTGATCCAATGCAACTGAATGTTTTGCCGCACCGTGAGATCGGCGCTGCCGCGGGCGTAGCGGCGGCTAAGGTCGGCGATGGTTCGCAGTTGGTCGGAGCGCAGCAGGCCGTTGGGAATTCGAATCCGCAGCATGAAGAAGGGCAAGGCCACGCCCATGCCATCCTTGCCGCCAACCACACCAACTCCGTCACCCTGTGTGTAGACTCCCCACCAGCGGAAGTACGTCCCAATCCATTGCGGCGGAATCGAGGAGAAACCTTCCCGCGCAAAACGGCGAATCTCTGCCAGACCGTCCCAGGGATTCATCTCCCGCTTCAGCCGTTCGACCTTCTGTGCCTTCGTCTCTTTGACTGTGCTTGCGACCGTATTTGCCATAACTTAATTTGCCGTCGAATTGATTTGTGCCCTAAAAGCAAAAACCCACCGCCAGGGTCTCTGGCGGTGGGTGATAAGTGCTGGTGTGCTTATGAAATTTCTAAGTCAGCAGCCCTCCCTCGCCAGAACACACGCATGCACAACAACAACATGCACACATACACATCTGGCGAAGATTGCTGAAACTGGTCATGCTTTCCGAATAATAGGCTGAGTCAATTTATGCGTCAAGTTACCACCTGTTTTCTTGGATGCATAGTTTCGATCCAAGGTATCAGGTTTTTCGCACAGCCCTCGGCTTGTGCCGCATCTCCCTGCCCACGGCGACCACCTAGCCACTACTGAGTGCTGAGTTAAAGATACATGCCAACCGCGTTGCCGTAGTATTCTCCCGAGGACATAATTTCTCATTTTCTGAAGCGAAAGGACCACCGTGGCGCACGATGAAAAGGCTGGCTATAACCGCTTCCTCCTGCTGGTAGCAGGGCTCGGCGGCCTGCTCTATGGGGTAGATGTCGGCATTATCGCAGGTGCCCTGCCCTATCTCGAAGCCACTTCCGGTCTGAACGCAGGCCAGCTTTCGAACGTGGTCGCCGCCGTGCTTCTCGGCAGCGTTATCTCAACCCTATTCGCCGGCCTGCTGGCCGATTGGATGGGCCGCAAGCTTCTCATGACTCTGAGCGGAGTGCTCTTTGTCATTAGCATTCCCTTGATTGCTCTCTCCCACGGTTACGGGCCGCTGATTTTCGGCCGGCTTCTGCAGGGCATTAGTGCGGGGCTGATCGGCGTGGTAGTCCCGCTGTACCTCGCAGAGTGCCTAGCGGCATCGAATCGCGGCAAGGGCACGGGCATCTTTCAATGGCTGCTGACGCTCGGCATCACTACCGCCGCCATAGTTGGCATGTATTTCAGCATTCGTGTCGACGAGGTGGCAAAACTCGCCGATCCCGCCCGGCTCATCGCGTTCAAAGATACTGCCTGGCGTAGCATCTTCTGGGTTTCGCTTCCTCCGGGCCTCCTGTTCGTGATTGGCAGCGTGATGGTGGCGGAATCGCCGCGCTGGCTGTTTCGCCGTGGCAAGCGCGATGCCGCCTTAGCTGCGCTTCTTCGCTCTCGCAGCAGCGAACAGGCTAACCTCGAGCTTGCCGAAATGGACCAGACTGCCGCCGCGGAAAAAGCCCAAACCACTAGCGGAACCGTTAAGGAATCGCTGCTTCGCCGGAAATACGTCATCCCGTTTGTGCTTGCGTGTGTGATTCTTGCGTGCAACCAAGCCACGGGCGTCAATTCCATCATCGGATATAACGCCAATATTCTGTTGCAGAGCGGTCTCTCCGACGTTCAGGCTCATTGGGGCTACGTTATTTTCACCATAGTAAATTTCCTGATGACCATTGGCGGCGTCATGCTGGTCGACCGCAAGGGACGAAAGTTTCTGCTATCGGTAGGAACCGCCGGGATTATCCTTTCGCTGGTTTGCACGGCCCTGCTCTTTCGCCAAACGGAACGCCTGCGCCTGGACTCCAAAGGCATGATTCAGTCGATGGTCACCTCCGACCAAAAACTCACGCTCACCTATAACCAAACCCTTGCCGGAACGCTGCTAAACTCAGTCGGAGATGGTGCCCGGCAAATTGCCAGTCGTCCCACTTCCCTAGTCGTCATCTATTCTTGCGGAGATTTTCGTGCCGCGACTAAGGCCGCCCGTTCTGACGACACTGCGGCGACCCCCATCGAAATCAGCCGAGAAAGTTGTCTGCCGCCCAACAAGGTCGTAGCTTTTTTTTCCAATCCCTTTGGTGATCTTGATGCTGCGCGCCAGGCTTCTTTAAAAATCGATAACGCTCTGATAACTCCTTTGCCCAGCGAGCGCAGTGGGTGGAGGGTCGCCATTACCCTTTTCATATTCATGGCGTTCTACGCTGTTGGCCCCGGCGTCTGCGTGTGGTTAGCGCTCTCGGAGCTGATGCCCACCCGCATTCGTTCCAACGGCATGAGCATTGCCCTGCTGATCAACCAGGCAGTCTCCACCGGTATTGCCGCCACATTTCTACCCACCGTCGGCAAGTACGGTTATTCCGCGATGTTCTTTGGCTTCGCGGCCTGCACCGTGGTTTACTTCATCACCGCGGCATTCTTCCTTCCGGAAACCAAGGGGAAAACATTGGAGGAGATTGAAGCCCATTTCGAGGGTGGCGAGAGAAGCGTGGCCTAGCCGGGGCGTAAACACCGCGTCCTAGGCGTTATTAATTCATCATCCCACTCTAGTGGGGGCATATAGCACTAGGGTGCCATTTACCAAATCCGGGCCTTACCGTAATCTCCTAATTGAGCAGCACTTGGGGGAGGGCTGATCAACATACGTCCCGTGACTCAAACCGAGTCTGGGGCGTTTTGTTTTGCGCCCAACGTTGTTTTCACCCAACGTTGTTCTGGGCCCGAGATTGACAAGCACCCCGCGCCTCCTTGACCATCTCCAGTAGTAACCTCGGCTTGCCATAGCCAGCATCCAAATCATTATGAAACAGCGGATCCCCACCCTCGCTGCCTGCATTCTCGTTCTCGTCCCGCTCAGCCTTAGCCATTTCGCCTTCGCCGATGCCCAGCGCGGAACACTCGTGCACGAAGAAACCATCCGCATCAGCCCCAGCGCGGACTCGGCCAAGTTAGGCGAAGCGGAGCGCGGTTATGAGTTGATCGTCCTCGATACCTCCCGCGATTGGGTCCACGTGGAGGCCATTCTGATGGTGCCCAGGCACGAAGAGGGTGCCACCGAAGAAGAAGAGGAGGGCAAGACCATTACGGGCTGGGTTTCCAGCAAGGCGTTTGTCGGCAGCACCACGCAGGATGGCGACCGCATTATCTTCGGCGAGGCTGCGGACTCTGAGGACCAGGCCAGTAGTCGCCGCGGCCGTCGCGATGCCGCGCAGGATGCCATGCGCCTTTATTACCGCGTCTACGACTTGATGCCCGCCTCGCCGCTCGCCGCCGAAGGCCTTTACCGCGCCGCCGATATACGCTGGCAAATCGAGCGCGCCGATGTAATGACGCGACCCTCCGCACGCCAGCGCGAGGCCTACATGCGCGGCCAGATGAATGAAGACTGGATGAAGCTGGTGATCAAGAAATATCCCGGCACGAAATGGGCTGACATGGCTGCCTTTCGTCTGCTTGAGAACAAACTCTGCGGCGAGTGGGAGGGTATGTCGAAATGTCCGGACAAAGAAGCTGAACTCTACGAGAATTATGCTAAAGAGCACCCCCAATCTCCCACCGCGCCGGAAGCCTTGTATGACGCCGCCTGGCGCCGTTCGGCGTTGATCGCAATTTACAAAACGGAGCCTAATCAGAAGAAAGCGGCCGAATCCAAAGACCGCGCCCTAGCGCTGGCGCAGAAGATTGTCAGCCAGTATTTGCAGAGCGATTGGGCCTTGCGCGCACAGCGGCTGATTTTCTACATTCAACAGGACATTCCAACCTATGGCAGCTCCACAGATTAAGACCCGAGATTTCCGCGAACCTTTCTCAACGACCTACGCGCGTTCATGATTTTCGTACGCATGAACTCCATCCGGTAACCACTCCGCCAAGCTTTTCTGCGATACTGGTCCCTTACGCTCGGAGGACGATTGAACGACTACCTGCTGTCGCTGATCTTGGGGATTGTAGAAGGCCTCACCGAATTTCTACCCGTTAGCTCGACCGCGCATCTCAGGCTATCGGAGGCGCTGCTCCATATCAGCCTGTCCGATGGCTACTGGAAGATGTATTCCATCGTCATTCAACTGGGCGCAATCCTGTGCCTGCCAGTGTATTTCCGCAGCCGCATTGCCAAGTTCCTTTCGACATTTCCCCGTGGGGAGCGCGGCGACCGCACTCCGCTCACGCATCCTCTGGGATTAGTTACCGTCGCTTTTGTGGTCACGGCTATTCCTTCATTCCTTCTGACCAAGGTCATCGGCAAACATCTGGAAAGCCTCATCATCATCGGATGGTCGCTGTTAATCGGTGGCATCGTTATGTGGATTGTCGATGCCATGAACGCCAGCTCGGAAGCCGCCGGACCATCCGCCGGTGGAGGCCGCATCCACACCTGGAAGATGGAAAGCATGAGCCTGGGCCAAGCCATTTGGATCGGCTTCTGCCAGATCTTTTCAGGAGTTTTTCCGGGAACGTCGCGATCCATGTCGACGATCGCCGGCGGTCAAATTGCAGGCATGTCGCGAGCTTCCGCACTTGAGTTCTCATTTTTTGTGTCCATCCCAACCATGGTCGCCGCCACGGGATACACGCTGTTCAAGTCGCTGCGAGGCAAGGGCGAGAATCCGATCGGGGTTTCACAGATCGACGCCCATGGATGGATCGTATTGGCTATCGGCTTTATTGTTTCCTATATTGTTGCCTACGCCTCGGTGGCGTGGTTTATGGCTTATGTGCGCAAGCGTGGCTTCGCGCCTTTTGCGGTGTACCGCATTATTATCGGAACGCTAGTGCTGGTGTTTGCCTCAAGATTGGCTGGATAAATCGATTTCTGCATAGATGTCTTCAGCTTCGCTGGAAGAATGAGCGATGACAGGCCCGGTTAAAGCGGAAGGAATGTTTCTGGCGCCGATAAGCGGTAGTGCCTTGTTTCAAGCCTTCTGCAGGACGTTCTTCCTCTGCTACTGCCCGCTCAGGGTGGAAGGACGCGATCAACTGCCGGATCCGCCATTCATCATCTGCAGCAATCATACGAGCCATATAGACAGCGCGGTTCTGATGACGGCTTCGGGACTTCCCTTTTCTACATTCGCAATGCTGGGCGCGAGAGACTATTTTTTTGAAGCATCGCGGGTGAGGTTTGTAGTTTCTCGATTCATGAACGTCATCCCGATTGATCGCCATGCGCAGCACAATTCTCTACGGCAGAGTTTGGCAATGTGTGGTGAGTTTCTACAGCGAAGGCGCGGCAACCTGATCTTCTATCCTGAAGGCACACGCTCGTCGAACGGCGAGATTCAGGCATTCAAAAAAGGAGCGGGGATGTTTGCCGTAGAACTCGGTGTGCCAGTTGTGCCAGCTTACATCGTGGGTGCCCGCGGTATTCTGGCAAAGGGAAAACTTGTACCTCGTCCGGGAACTGTAACGGTTCGCTTTGGAGAACCGATTCGCTTCGCATCGAATTCGTCCGATCCCGTTGCCAGCCGCGGTATTCGCAAGGCTGCCGTCGATTTGCTCGAACAGCGCATCCGCGGGCTCAGCCGCAATCCTCTCGCCGTAGGCTTGGCCGGATCGCTCGAGGAAGAACGGCCAACAACAATTTCCATTTCTCCAGCGGCACGTCCAGGCCAGAATACGAAAGCCGCAGGCTGAGCCGAATGTTGTAGTTTTAGATTCAAGAAGACACTATGTATACGCCCAAGCACATGAAGTGGTGGGGATGGGGGGATGAAGATGTTCGTTTCAACTCCAGCGCTCACCCCGGGGCGTGGCCGTATGCAAAGGCGAAGCTGGGCGTGGAAAAAGATGAGGTAGCAGCGCCGCCCGTGCCTCTTGAAGGTGTGCACTTGCCCGAGGCGATTCGGCATGAGAAGTTCTCGAACGAATTGCGGCAATCGCTGCGCGCCGATCAGATCTGCGACGATCGCTGGGAGCGCGTAATCCACGCCTATGGCAAGGGCTTCCGCGATTTGTTTCGCATGCGGCGGGGCATGGCCGAGGGCGCTCCTGATCTGGTGCTCTATCCCGAAAGCGAAAATGATGTGCTGGTTACGTTACGGGCAGCGGCGCGCCATGATGTTGTGATCATTCCCTTCGGCGGAGGCTCGAATATCGCCGGTTGCCTGGAGCGAAGCGAACATCGCCGCATGGCGGTGTCGCTCGATATGCGGCGCATGCGGCGGGTGCTTGAGGTTGATGCGGAGTCCTGCACGGCGCGCATTGAGGCAGGTGCGTTCGGCCCCGACCTCGAAGAGCAGTTGAATTGCTACGGACTCACGCTCGGTCATTTTCCAGATTCTTTTTTGCACTCGACTCTCGGCGGCTGGATCGCCACGCGATCGGCTGGAATGCAAAGCGATAAGTACGGCAAGATCGAAGACATGGTGATTGCGCTGCGGATGGTAACGCCAGCGGGTGTGCTGGCGACGCGCATCGTGCCCAAGTCCTCGAATGGAATTGACGTCAATCATCTGTGCATCGGCAGCGAGGGAACTCTGGGAGTGATTACTGAAGCGACGATGCAGGTTCATCCCCGCGCCGAAGCGCACCGCACGCACGGCTACCTGTTCCCCGAATTCGAGGCGGGCATTGAGGCCATGCGCGAATGCGTGCGAAAAGATTGCGTGCCTTCCATGTTGCGCTTGAGCGACCCCGACAAGACGGCGCTATCGATGGCCTTCAAACCGCCATCTTCGCAGCTGGCGCAGGCCGTGAGCAAAGTTATGAAGGGTTATCTGCGTGTGAAGGGTTTCGATTTTGCGCGGACTTGCCTTATGCTCACCACGTTCGAGGGCAGCAAAAACGGTGCCGCGCGCCAGCATCGCGAAGTGAACGCGATCTACCGCCGTTTCGGCGGAGTGGACCTCGGTCCTAGTTCGGGGAAATCTTTCGAGTCGACCAAGTACGACTTCCCTCATATCCGTGACTTTCTTTTAGATCGTGGCGTGACTTCCGATGTGAGCGAGACCTCTACGGTTTGGAGCAAACTGATTCCTCTGTACCGCGCGACCACCACCGCGTTGCGCGGCGCGATTGCTGAGAGCGGCGTGCCGCCGTGGGTGGGATGCCACATCAGCCACACCTATCACACTGGCGCCAGTCTCTATTTAACCTTCGCCTGCCGGCAGCCAGATGGCCACGAAATGCAACAGTATCTGCATGCGAAACGAGCTGTCCAACAGTCGTTTATCGACTGTGGCGCCACTTTGTCGCACCATCACGCCGTCGGCACCGAACATTTGCCATGGCTGGCCGACGATATTTCACCGCTCGGGGTTACGGCCATCGCCGCCATCAAGGCAGGACTTGACCCGGACAATGTTATGAACCCGGGGCGGTTGCGGCCATCGGGAGTGCCGTTTGAGGAATGGTTGAGGGACGGCAATCAATGTCAAACCAGCTCCAGCCGGACTTGACGTCCAACCACTGCCGCGGCTTTTTGAAGCGTGCCCAGGGTAATGGCATCATTGTCGGGATCGAGGAGCCGGTCGAGGGCGGAACGGCTGGTGCGCATCCGTCGCGCCATTTCGACCTTGGTCAGACCCTTTTGTTGCATAGCGGCTTCAACCTGACGCGCGACGACCCGTTTGATGGCAGTCGCACTGACTTTCTCATAGAGGCCTTCCACACGAAGCCAGCTGTCGAAAGTTGAGCCGATGGTCTTTTTCTTCATGCGCCTGTTCCCTTCTTGGCCTCGTGTAGCAATGTACCACTATTGGTACATTGCTATCATGGGTTCCCCGGACCGAGGCGAAGGAATGGCAAACAAGGCTGCTCTCAGGGGCTAAAGCCCTCGTCTTTGTTGGTTCCGGGCGGCACGGCTGAAGCCATGCCTTCCCGACCTTTTAACCGCACGATCCACTGGGAACTCAACTGTACACTCCCACCAAATTCCCCCATTGCCCACTCCGCCCGTTCTTGGCATAATGATGAGGCTCTGGCCGATTGCGCCACGGGATTTATCCGTGGGAAGAACGGCCCACATGCGTCTTCTGGCAAGCATCTTTACTCCCACGGGCAACCGGCGGCTGAATGAGCTGATTGGTTTCCTGCTGTGCGTTTCTGCGCTCCTCCTCTTCCTCGCGCTGGCTTCCTATTCTCCGCTCGATCCTTCGCTCAATAGCGCCTCGGTGCTGACCGGAACCCACGCGGCCCGCAACTGGATTGGCGTGGTCGGAGCGCTCATCTCGGACCTGGCGTTGCAGTTCTTCGGCATCGGAGCGTTTCTGCTGCCGGTGTTCCCAGCGATGCTCGGAATGCGCTGGTTTGCTTCGCGGAAGGTTCAGTCTCCGATCGCGAAGAGCCTGGGCGGAATCTGGCTGGTGATGTTCGTACCTGCGATGCTGGCTCTGCTGCCGGGACACTTGCGCTGGATGAACGTGATTCCGATCGAAGGGCTGATGGGAAGAGTCGTGGGCGATATGCTCATCCACTACCTGAACGTGGCGGGCGCGTATATCGTTTGCGCCAGCGTGCTGGCGGTGGCGCTTTATCTCTCGACGGCGTTCTCGTTTTCCTCGATTCGACTGTGGGCGCCGACCCGGTTTGCCTGGGTGACCGCGCTGTGGAACCGTTATCTGGATTGGCAGGAAGAGCGGGCGAAGCGGCGGCAACAGAAGGAATTGGAAAATCGGCGGATTTCAAAGCCGGTGGTGAAGACGCAGTTGATTCCCTCGCGGCAAGCGGCCGCGGAGCCGACGGTGCAGGCG
>JBAPQU010000392.1:0-2123 GCA_049280795.1 Candidatus Sulfotelmatobacter sp. | reverse complement strand
GTCCACAATCGCCCGATTGTAGATTCGCCGGATCGGAACCCGCCCGCCGTTCCGTTCGTAATAAAGTTGCGCCCCTTGCTTCCGGATCGATTCAATGTCGACCGTTCTTACCCCCAGCATTCGTTCCGTCCGCAGAAAATCCGGCAGCGTTTTCTGTTCTTCCGGATGGATCTCCATCAGGATCACATTCTCCGGATCATGCGTGCCGACGATTGCTGCCCGCAAGAGTTCGCGGTACGTCTTCTCATTCAACCCTCCCAAAAAGTATTGCAGTCGGCTGCCGCCGTCGAATCGATTGAGGCCGTAAACGTCGATGTAACTTTGCGCCATCGTCAACTGATACGCATAAAGCGAGGGGAAGGCCTGTAACTCCACTAACTTTGGTTGCAAGGCGCCGTCTGGATCGCGAACCAAACCAAAATCAACCTGCACAAACATCGGATGCGCGGGCTCATTTGGTACGCGATATTCCGCGGGAATCGACTGATCTGATCGTGCTCGATACTCCGGGCTATCCACCAACTGCCGGATCAACTCTTTTCCTGCCTCCACCATTCGATCGAGCAGAGACTTGGGAAAGAAAAACGGAGTCTCAGACAGGCGGAAGGACACGTGGGTTCCGCAGGCGTCGTCAATCTGACGCAGGAATTCCTGATATTTTTCGGGAGCAAAGCTGGCGTTGAACTGTTTACGAAGGGAGGCGATCATGGAGGAGATTATGAAGCATAACGACCATGACTACGGCTGAAAAGCTGGAACCCATTAATTCCGAACAGCTTTCGTTGCATCCGTTTACATTGATTGCCTTGAGGGCCTACGCTTCCACCAGAAACTTTCCATCCTGCATGATCTGCTCGTCGTCCACCCAGATGTTGAACTTCCGCCCCACTACATCGATATGCGTCGATGAATCCCACTCGGCGCCCGTATGCGCCCCATAGGGATTGCCGAAGGCAATATGCACGCCGGGATATTTTTCGTCTTGCAGAATCTGCCCGATCACATCTTTCAAGTCGATATTTGTCCCAATGGCAAACTCGCCCACGCGGTCGCTGTTCTCATCCGTGTGCGTATATTTCCAGAAGTCGTCCTCTAGTTCGCGATTCTCGGAGTGAGCTTCTGTAAGGCGATTCTTTTTCATGCGAATGGTAAGAGGAGTTTCGCGCAAGCTGCCAAACTTCGCGCATAAATAGTCGCCGACCACGCCATCGATTACGAATGTCCCATTCACCTCGCCCGGTGTGGTGAAGATTTCCCCGCCCGGCAGGTTGCCCCATTTTTCAGCGCTGATAATCCCGCTGGTCTTCAGCCAGTGGTAATTCGGATTCAGATCCGCTGTCAGGTCCGTGCCAGCATCCGTTTTTGCGCGCACCTGCCGCGCTTGGCGCACCATCGCGACAACTTTCGCGCTGAGCCGGTCCACCTTCTGAAAGTCGGCGCGCATCCCTTCCAGCATGATTTGCCGGTTGATGTTCACCATGTGGGCGTGCCGAATCTTCTGGCGGTTCACCACATCCGTCATCTGCATGCGCGTACGAAGTTCATTTCTCTGCGCTTGCACGGCGAAGATCGAAACCTGGCTCAACTCCAGGTCCGCAATAATCTCGGCAGGCAAATCTTTTAGCGGCCGTTCCGCCAGATCCTCCAACACCCATGCGCGGTAGGGAGCGCCCAGTTCTTCCAGTTCATGCGTGATCGCCGCCGCGATCTCCAGCGTAGCCTCATCGGTGATGACGCAAATCTTCTCTTGCGGCTGCACGCGCAGGCAAACTCGCACAGCATTGCGCGCGCCCGGGGTAAACTCAGGATCAAAGGGAATATGATTCGAGCGGGCGCTCCATTTCTCGCGTTCTTTACGATAAGCCTGCCCTGAGCCTGTCGAACTGGTGGGGACTTTATCCTTGCCTGTTTCTGTAGAAATATTCATCACCCTACTTTTCGCACGGATGCGGGCTCGTCTTCGTCCAGGCCGGTTTCCGTTTCCTCAATGATGTAATCGACAACTTTCTTCAAATCGCCAGTCTCCTGATACACGCGCAACTGCCGGTCCGCGCCACTGCCTGTTTTCAGCATGGTGTGGATATAGTTCAGTTCCTCGCGCGAATCCAATTCATCGACAACAT
>JBAPQU010000391.1:0-1534 GCA_049280795.1 Candidatus Sulfotelmatobacter sp. | reverse complement strand
TTTTTACGTCGAACTGGTAATCCGGCGCCGACGCTACGGTTGTGAAGTTATAGTTGCCGAATTCATTCGAGTTGGTAGGCTTTGGATAGAGATTGAGCACAGCCATTCCGATGGGATCCTGTTCGCCCACCGGGATGATCCCTCCGTTCTGCACCGGCGGCCGGCACATTGAGCCGGGTGTGGCTGGCGCCGGACAGGGGACGAGAGGCTGCTTCGGGTCGTAAATGGGATTTGTAAGACCTGAGAAATTACCCTGTCGTTCCGCCATGGTGGGCACGGTCACGAGTCCGCTCTGCGCGCTCGAGCTTCTCACCTTTTCGAAGTCAACAAAAAAGAACGTTTTGTCCTTCTTGATCGGCCCGCCCAGCGAAAAGCCACCCTGGTCGCGCTTGCTGTCTGGTTTGGGGTTGGGCGCGGGATTAAAGAAATCCCGAGCATCTATCCCCGGGCGCTGCAGGAAATACCAGCCCGTGCCATGGAAGGCGTTCGTGCCGCTCTTCAGCACCATATTCACGACGGTGCCGCCGTTGTTGCCGAACTCCGCCGAGAAGCTGTTGTTCTGCACTTTGAATTCCTGCACGCTATCAACCAACGGCTCGTAATACACGTTGGTGTTTCCGCCCTCGCCTTGTTCCGGCGCGCTGATCAAAGCGCCGTCCAACCGTATCTCGGCGGTCGCATTGCGCTGACCGTTGGAAGTGAAGTTTGTTCCCGAGGGATAATTATCCGACGTGCCCGACCCCGCCACCTCGGTGACGCCCGCTGCCAGGAACGTCAGGCCGAAGTAGTCGCGGCCCATCAACGGGATTTCGTTTATGTACTCGTGGGTGATGTCTGTGCCCAGAGTCGCGTTGTCTGTGTCCATCAGCGGCGCGGTCGACGTCACCACGACGCTCTCGCTCACGCCCGCCGGAGTCAGAGTGAAATTGAGCGAAGCCTCCTGATCCACGGCCAGCACCACGCCCGTTCGCTCTGTCGTTCGAAAACCCTTCAGCTCAGCCTTCACCGAATACGTAGAGGGCCGCAAACCTGTGAAGAAGTATTCGCCCTTGTTATCGGTGTGGGCAGTATTGGAGATATTGGTGCCCGAATCGGTGATGGTTACGGTTGCATTTGTAACCACTGCCCCAGAGGCGTCAGAGACAACGCCTCGCAGCTGCGCCCGATAACTGCCCTGTGCGATTGCGAGACTCGCAAGACTTGCCACTACGCCTGCCATCAAAATGCAAGAGAAAAGTCGTCCTGTCCGCCCCATAAGGATCCTCCCGTGTTTCGTGTGCTACTCGTATTTCGGCGGCGACGCGTTCTGTCGCAACCGATCCTTGCCACATCCAAAGCTTTCTGAAAACATTTCCCGCGTTGTAACCGGAAAAACGCGCACTCTAGTCGTTCAAAGGAAAGTCCTGTTTGCCAAGGGAGGCCCATTGCCCGCGCGCAAAACGAAGTAATCCCGCACGGTCGCGAAACGCTTCCGTGCCTCCCTCTTTCGTTACCGAATACGCTGCCATAATGTTGGCAAAGGCCAGGCAGTCTT
>JBAPQU010000390.1:0-1510 GCA_049280795.1 Candidatus Sulfotelmatobacter sp. | reverse complement strand
AATAGCCGAAGAAGACGTTACCGCTCGTGGGAATCTGGGCGCTTGCCAGTCCAGCAAACAAAAGCAAAACAAAGACGCTCAATCCAATTCTTCGCATGACAACTTATCCTTACCTTTCTAACAAAATTGGCAGCGTGAGTTAGATGCTCGGGAAGAGAAGTTGGTAAACCGGGTTTGCGGCAAAGAGTATGCGGCGATAACGGGCGGGTTTAGCTCCAAAAATCTCAGTACATTTTGCCACTCGCCGAACGAGCATAATGCTGCTTTGTGCCCAGGAAACGCGTCTGCAACTAATCTCCCTATACCACCTACATAACCTCTTCAACCCAGAACGTGGCGAGAAGTTTCGAAGCGGAGATTAGACCTAAGATTTTTGTGTGCGGTGCAGACTCAGAATCGCCACACCAATCCGGTTGAGCCCCGGTAATCGTCCTGGCTGGCGTGCAGCAGGCGGGTATGCATGTAGTCGAATTCCACTCGCCAGGCAAAGTGCTTAAGGAAGAGGAACTGGAACTTGCGGTCCACTCCGCCGCCAATGTCCTCCGCGATGGGGTAATGCGCCGTTCCCCCCGATGCGTCTCGTTGTACTCCGGCCATGACTTGAAAGAACGGGCGCCACTTGCCGTAATTCATGGAAACTCGCGGCCCAATCAGGACGCTGTATTGCTGAACCCCAAGCCGGTAGAACCCATTGCCATCCGCCACAATCCCGAGATATGGGTGACGAGTGAAGTACATATCTTCCGCGCTGGCTTCCCATCCGCGAAAGGTGTAGCGATTGATTACATCGACGGAATCGGCGTAGGCGGCTCCGACATACACGTTTCCGCTTGGAAGCAGTTAAGCCCGCGACGGGGCTGCGACCAGCACCAAGCTCAGGAATGCCAGAACCACGGCAGCAGTTTTCGACACGAAAATGAGTCCTCCCCTGGCAATGAATGCCAGTAGCAAATTCTACCTGAATGTACGAAATTCGTTAGATGCAGTGTAGCCGAGAGCTAGGATGCCCCATTCAGCCCAAAATTGTGCCCGTTCGGCTTCGGAACCCTGCAGGAGAAAATTAATCGTCCTTTCATGGTTCCAAAACCCTTCGAGCCGCGTCTATCTATTAGCATGGAACTCACAAATACCTCTTGGCAAACGTGGCTATGCCCGCATGAATTGGCGGGCCTCGGTATACAACAAAAGGAGTCGAAGTTGAAGCTCAGTCTGGAAACCCGGAATCGCGGCGATGTGATGATTGTTCATTGTCACGGTCGCATTGTCTATCGCGACGAGGTCGCTGCCCTTTCGCGCCTGGCCGGTGAAGTCCTCGAAAGCGGCAGTAAGGTCGTCTTCGACCTCAGCGGTGTCAGCTCCATTGATAGCGCCGGCATCGGCGAACTTGCGTCTTTGCACACCTGGGCGCAGTCCAAGTGTGCAGACCTAAAATTCGCCAGCCCCACGAGGCTGGTGCGCAATCTGCTTGATCTTACCAATTTGGATTCGGTTTTGGAGATTCACCCAAGTC
>JBAPQU010000389.1:0-2875 GCA_049280795.1 Candidatus Sulfotelmatobacter sp. | reverse complement strand
AGCTTTTACAAAGGGCAGAATGCTCCCGATCGCGCGGAAGAAATTTTGCGGCAGGGAATTACCCGTGATCCGAAGGCGGTTGAGTTGCCGGTGGCATTGGCCGGCCTTTACGTAGAGCGCAACCGCGTGCCCGACGCGAAGCATGTGCTGGATCAGATGGAAGCGGATGAGAACAACTATCCTGATGGGCGCCGCGCCGTCGCCCAGTTTTATTTGGATAACGGCGATGCGGCTTCCGCGCTCGATCGCTTTCGCGCTCTCGTCGAGAAGAACGATAACGACCAGGCCGCGGCGAGAAAAGTTGCGGAATGCTACCTGCAGTTAGGCCGCTGGCAGGATGCTGACCAGTGGATCGACCAGCGCGACAAGGATCGCAAAGATCCCGGCTTCCGCCTGCTGCGGGCGCGAAGTTATCTGGGAGCGTTTCGGCTTCGCGAAGCCGACGCGGAATTGCAGAGTCTGGTCAAGGACTCTCCGGATTTGCCGGCCGTATATTTTTATTTGTCGCAGGTCGATTCGGCGCAGGAGGAAGGCGTTCAGGCGCAACAGGCGCTCACCGATGCGCTCCGCGTGCAGCCCGGATATTTGCCCGCGCTGTTAGGCCTGGGTAACATTAGCTTGCAGCAAAACAACGCGAACGGCGCGCTGGCTTATGCCAGCCAGGTGATTGCCACCAGCTTTTGGGTTGCGGATGCGCATATTCTTGCCGGGAGTTCTTATCTGATGCAGGGCGATTTAAACCAGGCGCAGCGAGCTTTCGAACTGGCCGCCGGGTTAAATCCACACAGCCCAGCTGCCCAGGAGCGATTGGGGCATGTGCTGGGCATGCGAGGTAGTTATGCGGACGCTGAGAAGGCCTATGAAAACTCGCTTGCGATTGCGCCGGATTATTCTCCCGCGCTGAGCGGCCTGGCCGAAATCCTTTCCAAAGAAGGTAAAACAAAGCAGGCGAATACCCGCATCGATCGCCAGATCGCGGCGCGTCCCAAGGCTTATCTGTTGTATGTTGCCAAGGCGGAATTCTGCATTGGCCAGAAAGATTGGGGTTGCGCCGAGCATAACTATCAGCAGACCCTGGCGCTGAATCCGTATTACGTGAACGGCTACCTCGCGCTGGCGCACATTTATGCCGCGACCAATCGTCCGCAGGGGATGATCGAGGAATATGAAGCGGCCCGGAGCAAATTTCCGGAATATCTTCCTACTTATATTCTGCTCGCGCAGGTTTATGAATACGTCGGCAATATCGACCGAGCGCGGCAGACTTATCAAGATGCGCTGAAGGTCGATCCCACTTCGTACCAATCCATGGGCAACCTCGCGCGCCTCTATGCCGACCATGGCGGGTCGCTCACCGATGCACTCGAACTTGCCGAGAAAGCCAAAGCCGCGCAGCCGGAAGATCCTGCCATCAACGACACTCTGGGCTGGATTTACTACAAGCAGGGGCTGTATCGGTCCGCAGTTCCGGCTCTCGAATCTGCGGTTGCAAAAAATCCGCAGATCGCCAAATTTCAATTTCATCTGGGGATGGCTTATCTGGCGGCCGGTCAGCCCGCGCAGGCTCACACCAGCTTGCAGTCGGCTCTGCAGGCGGGCCTTAGCCCGGATGATGCGCGCTCGGCGCAGGAAGCGCTGCAGAAGGCGGGCTCGTAGCCAGGTCGTCATCCCGGCAAGCGGCGTTCTGAGTTAGAATCAAAGCATAGCGAAAGCCAAGGAGATCACACCGATGTATCCGGAAATTATGGTTATCCCCATGCGCGAAGAGTTGACCCGCTTGGGCATCGAGGAGTTGCGTACGCCTGAGTCAGTTGATAAAGCATTGAAAGCGCAGCCGGGTACGGCCATGGTGATCGTGAACTCCATTTGCGGATGCGCCGCGGGCCGCATGCGTCCTGCGGTTCGCATGGCGTTGGAGAAGGCCACGCATCCCGACAAAGCTTTCACCGTATTCGCGGGGCAAGATATGGAAGCTACCGAACGCGCCCGCAGCTATTTCGTGGGGCAACCGCCATCGTCGCCTTCGATCGCCATTCTCCGCGATGGCAAGCTGGTCTACATGATGCCGCGCCGCGATATCGAGTCTCGCGAAGCTCCGGCCATTGCTGCCGAGCTGAGAGCAGCTCTCGATAAATTTTGTGCCCGGCCGATCTCAGTTTGAGTACCTCGGCGGCTGAAGGTCGCGCCAACCATGTATTCTTATCGCAGCGCTGAAGCACTGCGCCACCCAAAAGAAGTCTTCAGCGAATCTAGCGTTTATTTCTTTGCTGGACTCGCGATAAACGATTTCACCACGATCCCATTCGGTTGCAGCCCCACTGGAATCATGGTCAGCAGCGAATACTCGGTCGGCTCCAGCTTGCGCGGAGTGCGCTTTTGAATGACTGTGACATCGCCCGCTTGCGTGTCCAGCACCAGAAGGTACCTTTGATCCTGCGACAACGCCAATCCATCCGGATGGCTGCCCACCGCCATGGTTGCAATCCGCTTTCCAGCGTCGATGTCATAGACGGCGACACTATCTGACCCGAAATTACTCACGTATAGCCGCGAGTTATCGAGCGTGACCAGCCCATGAGATGGATGCTGCCCCACCAGCGTGCTGCTGCCCACCTCGTTATTCGCAGTCTCAATAATCGAAATGCTGTCGGAATCAAAATCGCAAACCATCAACTCGCCGCCATCCGGTTTCAGCACGAGACTCACCGGCGTGCGCCCCACATCCAGCAACGCCAGTACGCGGTCGCCGGTTGCGTCGCCGCCCTTGTTGCTTGCCAGCGCAATCGACGCCACCTGCGACGATCCCGAACAGGCCACAAAGGCTTTGCTTGAATCGGGCAGAATGGCGATGTCCTCGGGCTGCTGGCAAACCGGC
>JBAPQU010000388.1:0-3778 GCA_049280795.1 Candidatus Sulfotelmatobacter sp. | reverse complement strand
GCCCTGAAAAATAATCCGCAAATCTCTGCTGCTCGATTGACGGCGCTTGCGTCGCGGCAGGTGGCCCGACAAGTCCGCTCGAACCTGTGGCCGACGGTGACTGCCGATCTCACCGGAGTGGATGCGGACCCCGGCACACGAATTACTGCCGGCGCCCTCAACAATCCTGCCGTCTATCAGCGTGCGGCCGCCGGCGCAACCGCGACTCAACTTCTTACTGATTTCGGACGCACAACCAACTTAGTCTCCAGCGCCAATCTGGCAGCCAAGGCCGAAAACCAAAATGCGGTAGCCACCAAAGAACAGATTCTTCTGGCCGTGGATCAGGCTTTCTATAATGCCTTGCAGACGCAAGCCGTACTCACCGTGGCGCAGCAGACGGTCACTGATCGACAGACGGTTGCCGATCAAGTGGGCGCGCTCTTCAAAAATAAACTCAAGTCGGAACTTGATTTCAGCTTCGCCAACGTCAATCTCGCGCAAGCGAAACTGCTGCTGCTAGACGCACAAAACAATGTGAATGCCGCGTTGGCGTCGCTTTCCGCCGTGCTTGGGTTTTCCACGCTGCAAAATTTTCAGCTCGCGTCCGACACAACAGCACTTAACCCTCCACAAGGCAATGTTGACGATCTGATTTCCACGGCTTTTGCGGTGCGCCCGGAAATTCTGTCGCTTGAATTCCAGTCGGAGTCCGCAAAGAAATTCCAAATCGCCGAACGCGACTTATTGCTGCCGGATATTCGCGCCCTTGGCGCCGCGGGAGACGCGCCTGTAAGAAATCCGATCATATCGAGCACGTACTGGGCGGTCGGAGTCAACGTCGAGATTCCGATCTTCAATGGATTTCTTTTCACGGCCAGAGAGCGTGAAGCCGCACTCCGCGCGCAAGCCACCGGGGAACGATTGCGCGATCTTCGCGACCAGATCTCACGCGATGTGCGCACGAGCTGGCTCAATGCGACCACCGCTTATGATCGATTGGCAGTTACGCAACAACTTCTGGAGCAAGCCAATCTAGCATTGAACCTGGCGCAGGCACGATACAAGTTGGGATTGGGTTCGATTGTCGAATTAAGCCAAGCACAGCTTCAGCAGACACAAGCACAGATCACCAACGCGCAGGCGGGATATGACTACCGGCTGGCGCTGGCTGTGCTGCAGTATCAAACGACCGGTATCTAGAACCCATGCTTCCCTTCTTCATATATTTCGTCGCCGGCGTGGTCACCGGCTTCCACGTCTATACCTTGCTGGCGTTGACTGTGTTGGGTGTTCCTTCGCATCCGCTGGAATTTGTATCGCTGCTGGGCTCGTTGTGTCTGGTTTTTGCGGCTTACCTGAGTCTTTTCAAACCGCATGCGGCAGCCAGGCTCGCACTTCTGGCATCGCTCGCAATCTGGATGTTTTATGGGCCGGCGACGCTTCGCGCGATCGAGACCAGATTGCATACCGAGAAGTCCGAATTTTCTCTGCAGAAGATAACCTCCGGTTTCGCGGCATCACCCTCGGATGCACCCGGCGCCACTCTGGTTTTAGAATGATTCTGCCTTACGTCGCAACGGCTCTGTTAGTGCTGGTCACCGCTTACTCTGCGGTCGTCAGCTTCCGGCAAACGCCAACCCACGGTTCCTCCAGTTGGCTTTTTCCGAATACAACCAGCCGACCATTGCAAATCGTGGTGGGCTTGTGCACGGTCGCTCTCTTCGCGGCGCCGGGAGTCTGGCCCGCCTTCGGCACTCACAATTATGGCCGGCGTTCGGCTCGCTTTCTTATCCCCGAAGGCTACGTCGGTTGGGTGCGAGTAGAGTTTCAATCCAGCGGCGCGCCGCCTGTTCCCGTCGAGAACGGAGAGTATGTCTTTCAGATTCCGCCATCCGGCTTATTGAAGACATCGTCGCCGGAGCAATACGGCTGGGCCAAGGATCGCTACTTTTACGATTCCAAGAATGGCGTTCGCAGGCTGACCGACAGTGGCAGGGAGCAGAGTCTGATCTGGGGAAAGATCAACGGCCAGGAATCCAGTTCACAAGGCAGTAGAACATACGAAGAATTTTTTGTTGGAACCGAGCAACAGTTCAAGGAACAGATCAAGGGGCCATCGAGTGTTGATTCCAGCGTGTCCGCGGTTCCATCAAAGTGAAATCAATCTGTCGCCATTAATTCTCCCCGCCACGCTTCAGTTCGTCCCCGGTCATTCATCAGAAATTCACCCGTTTGTAACCGTCCTGTAACACAGCGCCGATAGAAAAGAATGTCTACTCAATCCACATCTCGTTCGGCCAAGCGCGGAATTGTGCTTGCTCTTGTTAGCATAAATCGAGGGTGGAAGAGATGATCCAACGAGAAGAAGGCGGCTAAAGAATCTTGTTGCTCCCCCGAAATGACACAAGAGTGTGCAAACTTGCTTTAAAAATTAAGGAGAGTGTGATGAAATCTGCGTGGAAATTGTGCGCGGTCGTGTTTCTGGCAACGTCGCTGGTGGCACAAACCAGCCCGGCGCCCAAACCCAAGAAAACCAAGGCTGCGACGATCACGGCAGCGGACGTGCAGGCATTGAAGGACGCAATTGCCTCGCAGCAAGCCGCCCTGGCAGCCCAGCAACGCCAAATCCAGGAACTAAGCGATGAACTGCATCGCAAGGATCAGGCCGTTGGCCAAGCCCAAGCTGCGGCCACAGAAGCCGCCGGCAAAGCTGATGCAGCGCAGGCTCAGGCAGCCCAACAGCAGCAAGCAGTCGTCGAACTCAAGGGCGACGTGGCCGATCTGAGAACCAATGTGACCAATACCGCCGTGACGGTCGAGGAGACGCAAAAGAACGTCACCGCAGCGATCGAAAACCCGATCGCGCTGCATTACAAGGGAATCACGATTACGCCCGGCGGATTCGCCGCGGCTGAATTTGTGCGGCGATCACGTGCTCTGGGATCCGATATCAACACGCCCTTTAACTCTCTGACCATGCCTGGCGCTTCGGCAAGTAACATTTCAGAGTTCTTCGGTTCCGGACGCCAATCGCGTCTCTCCATGCTGGCTGAAGGCAAGTTATCGAATGTGAAATTGGGTGGATATTACGAGGCTGACTTCCTCTCTTCCGGTACGACTTCCAACAATAATGAGAGCAACAGCTATACGCTGCGGCAACGCCAGGCCTTCGGCCAGGCAGCCTTCGACAACGGGTTTACGTTCACCGGCGGCCAGATGTGGAGCCTGGTAACGGAAACCAAGCATGGCATGGACAACCGCACGGAAGCTACCCCGATGACCATCGACCCACAGTATACGGTCGGCTTCAGTTGGGCTCGGCAGTATGGGCTGCGCGTGGTCAAGGGCTTCGACAACAAAGTGTGGTTTGGTTTGTCGATGGAAAACTCGCAGGCCACGGTCAGCAGCCACAACAACGGAGACAATTTCCTGATCGGTTCGGCGGGAACCGGCGGCGGCCTCTACAATGCCGCGATCACCAATTGCACCACGGCGCTCAACTCCACCGATACCGCCGCAACCACCACCTGTACCCTGGCTGCCAGCTACTCTTTCAACCCATCGCCCGACATCATCGCCAAGGTAGTTTTCGAACCCGGCTTCGGACACTATGAAGTCTACGGTTTGTATGATCGCTTCCGCGACCGGATCTTCCCCTGCGGCGAGGTTGCCACGGGCACAACTTGCGGTGGCGATACGTCTACGGGCGTAAATGCCCTGGGCGCTTTTAACTCCTCGAAGAATGGCGGTGGCATCGGCGCGAATGCCCGGTGGTCCTTCGACCAGAAGCGTATTG
>JBAPQU010000387.1:0-7409 GCA_049280795.1 Candidatus Sulfotelmatobacter sp. | reverse complement strand
TGGTCTTCAATTCCTGACCGTTGGATCGGCGAAGGTAGAGTTTGTCTCCCGCGAGGCGAACAGGAACGGCATCCCCAGGCTTCCACTCCCCGGGAATGTAGCCATCGGCGGATGTGGATTCGTATTCCCCGGTATAAACCACGCCCTGAATGTTAACCACGACTGCGCGACGAACGGCGTGAGTATTGAATTCACGAAGGATCTCAGCTTCAGCCTGGCACCAATTTTCGAGGTCCTGGCCTTCGACCCCTCCGCTACCCTGGTAGAGTTCGGTGGCACGGCGCCGGATGGCCTCTTGCACCTCAGGTGAATAATTCCCAGACATCCGCACCATGACGAACCGCCTCGCGATTTCGATGTTCCTGACCCCATAGTAATCGCAACCACGCCGCTTGCGACCAAGACTCACACACAAAAGGGTAAGGTGTTTATCAGTTTGGGAAACGGGCCTGCGAGATTGGGGTGAACTTCAGAAAAAAGGCTTTTCGAACTGAGGAGCACTCCGGAGAAGACATCCCATCTCCAGTTGACCGAAGTCGCAACCGGAGCCTAACATTACCGCGGTCGGGAGTTCCCTTCTCATGATTGGCCAGACTGTGTCCCACTACCGCATCCTGGGAAAACTTGGGGGCGGTGGCATGGGCGTGGTCTACGAGGCGGAGGATCTCAAACTCGGGCGGCACGTCGCGCTCAAGTTCATCCCGGAAAACCTTGCGGGCGATCCCAAGTCGCTGGAACGCTTCACTCGCGAGGCGCGTGCAGCGTCTCTATTAAACCATCCTAATATCTGTACGATTCACGGCATTGAAGACAATAACGGCCATCCTTTCATCGTGATGGAGAGGCTGGAGGGCGAGAGCCTGAAGCAATGCATCTCCGGACAGCCGATGGCCATCGACAAGGTGCTCGATATCAGTATCCAGGTGGCGGATGCGCTGGCGGCGTCGCATGCCAAGGGGATCGTGCATCGGGATATCAAGCCGGCAAACATTTTCCTGACTCCGACGGGGCAGGTGAAAGTTCTCGATTTCGGCTTGGCCAAGCTGCTGCACCACGGTGGAACTGATAGCGACGGCGGAGAAGCGGCGAACGACAACTCGCTCACGGCGGTCGGCGTGATTCCCGGAACTGCGGTCTATATGTCGCCGGAGCAGGCGCGGAGCGAGGAAATCGATTTCCGCAGCGATCTGTTTTCGTTCGGCGTGGTGATGTACGAGATGTGCACCGGCAAAAAGCCGTTTACTGGCAAGAACTCGCTGATGACCCTGGATGCGGTGCTTCATGATAGGCCGGTGCCGCCCGGAGAACTGAACCCTAAGGTACCGGTGGAGTTGGAAGGCATCATCGGCAAGGCGATGGAAAAAGACCGCAAGGAGCGGTACCAAAGCGCCACGCAGATGAAAGCGGACGTGCAGCAACTGAAGCGCGAAAGCGAGTCGGGACAGCTTAAGAGCGGATTCCACACCGCCAAGCTGCGGGTTGCGAGCAAGACATTTGGCCGGCCCGGCAGCAGCCGCTGGCTGTTCTGGCTTTTGCTGGGAACTCTGGCGATGCTGGTTACGGTGCTCTCGGCGGTGGGAGCGTACTGGATGAAACACCGGGACGTGGCAAATGCGGAGCAGAAAAATGCCATCGCAGTGCTGCCGCTGCAAAACATGAACGGCGATTTCAGCGTGGATTACCTGCGCTTCGCACTGGCTGACGAGTTGACCAGCGTGCTGACGTATTCGCGTTCCCTGGATGTGAGGCCTTCCTCGGTGACGAGGAAGTATGTGGAAGTGGACCTCGATCCGCATAAAGTGGGACAGCAACTGCACGTAGGCAAGCTGCTTACCGGACACTTTATGCGGCAGGGCGAACAGTTGACTGTGACGCTGGAGGCGATTGACGTATCCAACGACCGGCTATTGTGGCAAGGGAGCGCTACCGCCAACGTGAATGACCTGATCTCTCTGCAGGGCCAACTCAGCACACAGGTGCAGCAGGGGCTGCTGCCTGCTCTGGGCGTAGCGGGAGGGACTTTGACTACGGCATCGCGTCCAAAGAGTCAGGAGGCCTACGACCTATATCTGCACAGCCTTGCCCTTCCCCATGACCCAGGGCCGAATAAAGATGCGATCGCCGTGCTGGAACATGTAGTCGGAGAAGACCCAGGTTACGCGCCGGCGTGGGAGGCGCTGGGACTTCGATGCTACTACGATTCGTATTTTGGCGGTGGCGGCGAGGAGATGTTCCAGCGCTCGAATGCGGCCTTTGAGCGGGCTATTTCCCTGGATCCGAACCGCATGTTGGCTGCGAGCCACTTGATCACGAACCGCGTGGAGCGGGGCGAATTGGGCCGGGCTTATGATGCTGCGACTGACCTGGTGCGCCGGCGTCCGCAGAGCGCCGACGCGCATTTCGCATTGAGTTTTGTACTCCGTTACGCGGGTATGCAGGAGAAGGCAACGCAGGAGTGCAATACCGCCCACTCTCTCGACCCGGGGAATTTCGATTTCCGCTCATGTGCGTGGGCATTTCTGGAGCTGGGTCAAACCGATCGAGCGATGGATTTTGTGCACCTCGACTCCGGCTCGCAATGGGCAGCGTGGGTAACTCCGTATGTGTATCTGGCCGCTGGAAATGTTGCCCAGGCGCGGGAGAGCGTGAAGAGCGTGGCGAAGGCGCCGGCTTATCACCGCGAATTGCTGGCCGCTTGCACGGCGGCGCAGCCGCCGGCTGATATGGACCGGATTGTGCGCGAGGCGGAGGCCTCGGCTATGACCGAACCCGACCCGGAAGCGTGGTACCACGTGGGCGCGCTGATGGCGTATTGCGGCCAGAACGAGGCTGCATTGCGATTGCTGAAGGCAGCGGTACAGCAGAATTATTGCGCATATTCCGCATTGCTCGATGATCCGCTGCTCAAAGGCTTACGCAAGGAGACGGCCTTCGATGAAGTGCTGACAGCTGGCAGCGCGTGTCAGGAGGCGCTTAAGGAAGGACGGCAGTAAGGCGGTTCTCAGTTCTCAGCTATTGGACCTTGGATTTTCGTTCCTCGATTACTCTTTATTCTGGCTGCCGTCTAATCTAAGGATTGAGAGGAAAAATTTGCGTCGGAGCGGGGGTAGGCCCCATCCTTGTAGGGTGAACTTCTCGGGATGCACGAACCTTGCACTCCGCTTGCGGCGGATTGTCCAGCGTCGTAGCCGCACGTCAGTTTTCCGAACCTCGTTTTTATTCTTATTGCTGGTGGTTCCTTCTCTGCTGGCTGCCTTTCCGCCGCGCATTGCCGAAAATCCAGAGAAAAGTACAGCACGACCGGTTGCTGCCGTGCCAGAGGCCGAGAATCACCAAGCGTCTGTGCTCAACTTTGCTCCGCTTCCCTATCAGGGAACTCCTCCTGAGCTTCCGCAAGATCAAGGAATTCTCGGCCTGCGGCTGGCGCTGCGGCAACTGGGCACGACTGCGCGGCTGATGCAGACGGTGGCGCATCCGGATGACGAAGATGGCGGGATGCTGACGCTGGAAGCGCGCGGGCGTGGTGCCAGCGTGCTACTGATGACGCTGAATCGTGGAGAAGGGGGCCAGAACAAGGTCGGCAGTAATTTGTCCGATGTTCTGGGCGTGCTGCGGACGGAAGAATTGCTGGCGGCGGACGAGTATTACGGAGTGCAGGAGCGGTTTTCGCGCGTGGCGGATTTCGGATTCTCGAAGAGTGCAGAGGAAACCTTTTCGAAGTGGGGTGGACACGATATCGCACTCGCCGATATGGTGCGGGTGATTCGAACGTTTCGTCCCGATGTGCTGGTGGCGCGTTTTTCCGGAACTGAGCGCGATGGACACGGACATCACCAGGCTTCGAGCATTCTGACTAAAGAGGCTTTTCGAGCAGCCGCCGATCCAAAGCGCTTTCCCGAACAGATCGCGCAGGGACTTCGGCCCTGGCAGGCGAAGAAGCTTTACATCGGAAATGTGTGCGGCTTTGGAGCGATGACCTGCCCCGATGCGAACTGGACAATCAAACTGAACACGGGTGAGGCGAGCACGGACTTGGGCGAGTCCTATGTGCAATTTGCAATGCAGGGATTACGGCATCAGCTCTCGCAAGGCTCCGGGAATTGGACGGTTGAGCCGGGAGACCGGTATACGTTCTACAAGCTGGTCGATTCGGTAGTTCCTGCAAAGCTGGATAAAGAAAAAGATGGGCATGAAAAAAGCTTCTTCGATGGCATCGACACAACATTGCCGGGGCTGGCAGCGGGATTGGGAAAAGAAGAATCAAAACTTCCTCGGCTGCGGCAAGAATTAACTGAGATTGCACGCCAGGTTGCCAGCGCTAGCGAGAAAGCGAAGGGGAACAACTCATCCGCGGCTGCCGCGCCGTTGATGGCAGTTGTGACCGGGTTGGAGCGGGCGCACGGGGAAGTCAGCAAGAGCACTCTGGGCGCTGTGGCCAAAGCTGACCTGTTGAATCGGTTAGATGAGAAATGCGAGCAGGCAGAGAGGGCTCTCAATGAGGCTCTTAACGTAAAGCTTGAGGCGATGGTTGTTTCGCGCGTGGGCGGCGAAGGCGAGCCCGCGAAGGAGCCTGTGAAGAAAGAAGCGGAGGCGCTGACAACCGTTTCGCCGGGACAGGAATTTCTGGTTTCTGTGGATTTTCGCAATGAATCGAAAGTACCGCTGTTCCTGGACGCGATGAAGCTGGAAGTGCCGGAGGGATGGGGTACGATTTCGGATAAAACAAGGCGCGTTTCCATCGAACCAGGAGGCCATGAGCGCAGTGTGTTTCGGTTGAAAGTCCCGAAAGATGCGGCATATACGCGGCCGTACTGGCACCGCAACGATCCGGAGACGGAAAGCGTGAATCACGTTGACGACGAGCAATATGCGACGCTGCCGTTCCCGCCTCCGATGTTGCGTGCACGGGTGCTGTATTCGACTGAGGGCAAAGGCGGCGCGGCGGTGAAGAATGGCATCAATGCCACCGTGGTAACGCAGTTCGTCGACGATGCCGGAGTCGTCGGCGCGCGTCCCGTGGCCGTAGTGCCAACGTTTTCAGTTGCGCTGGAACCGGGTACGCAGGTGATTTCGACGCACAACGGCGCCAGTTCAACGGTGACGGTCGGTGTGACTTCGAACTTGAGCCGCGAACTGCGCGGTGCATTGCGTTTGGAATTGCCTGCAGGCTGGAGGTCGGAGCCGGCTCAGCATGAAGTGGCGTTTAAGCAGCGCGGAGAGAAACAGGATTTTCAGTTCAAGGTCTTCCCTGCCGGCTTGCAAGAAGGGCGAGCGAAGATTCGAGCCACGCTCAACGTGAATGGCGAGAAATTCAGCGAAGGCTACACGCTGGTCACGCGCGAAGACCTGGGCAGCTTCTACTATTATCAACCGGCGGTACAGCGCGTCAGCATTGTGGACGTGCAGGCGCCACATGATCTCAAGATCGGCTACATTATGGGCGCGGGTGATGATATTCCCACCGTGTTGAAACAAGTCGGGATGGACGTGACGCTGATACCGCCCGAGAAGTTGGCGAGCGAGGATCTGAGTACGTACGGAACGATCGTGCTTGGAATTCGCGCCTATGACACGCAGAAAGATGTGGCCACAAATAACAAGAAGCTGCTCGATTTTGTTGCGGCTGGGGGAACCCTCGTGGTGCAGTACAACAGCGGCGTGGGGGATTTCAACAGCGATCATTTCACGCCGTTCCCAGCGGAGCTAAGCCGGGCGCGGGTTTCGGTGGAAGAAGCTCCAGTCGACATTCTGGCGCCGGAAGATGGAGTGTTTCATTATCCGAACACGATCACTGCGCATGATTTTGACGGATGGGTGCAGGAGCGCGGGCTCTACTTTATGGATAAATGGGATGACCATTTCAAGCCGCTGCTGAGTTGCCACGATCCGGGCGAGGACGCGCAGAAAGGCGGGCTGCTGCGGGCACAGTATGGCAAGGGAACGTATATCTACACGGGATACGCGTTCTTCCGCCAGTTACCGGCGGGAGTGCCCGGAGCGGTGCGGCTGTACGTGAATTTATTGAGCGCAGGGCATGAAAAGCAGTGACAAACTCGGATCGAAGGGGACTACAAACATAATGCACGCGATTCGCATTCACGCTTACGGTGGTCCAGAGGTTATGCAGTGGGAGGAACTCCCCAGGCCGACTCCCGGCCCCGGACAGGCTCTAATCCGAGTGGAAGCTGCGAGCGTTAATTTTCTTGATATTCAGCAGCGGCGGGGAGAGCTTGTTGGTCAGGCTTTTTACCGCCGCGCGGGCGCGAGTGCATCTGAACTTCCTGCAACTCTAGGCAGCCAAGGTGTCGGAATTGTGGAAGCCCTCGGCCCCGAAGTCCGCGATGTTCGAGTTGGCAGCCGCGTCGTCTTCGTAGGGGGCTCCTACTCCACCCATGCTCTTGCCCCCGCAGCGTGGCTAATCCCGGTACCTGATGGAGTCGGCCTCGAGCAGGCAGCCGCAGGTATGAATCAGGGATTTCTGGCTTATGTGTTCACGCATTTTGCTTACCCGGTTAAACCAGGTGACTGGTGCTTGATCCACGCAGCCGCAGGAGGTATCGGACTTTTGCTTTGCCAAATGGCTAAGCTCCGCGGCGCACGTGTGATTGGGGTTACATCAACGGCAGACAAAGCGAAAGTTGTCAGAGATGCTGGCGTGGATGAGGTCATCATTTCCAAAGAATCCGATATTGCGAAGGAAGCAAGGCGGATTACTGAAGGCCGAGGCGTCAACGTTGTCTTCGATGGCGTGGGTAAAGATACATTTGAGGCGAGCCTCGATAGCTTGACTCCGGGCGGATATCTTGTGATCTACGGTCAGTCGAGTGGATACGTGCCTCCATTTGATCTTATGACCCTGCAGGAAAAGGGATCTCTATTCATCACGCGCACGAACGGACGTCCGTACTTCAAGGAATATCCTCACTACCTGGAGCTGTTCGTCACCTGGTTAAAACAGGGGAAGCTCTCGATCCGAATTGATCGCACGTATCCTCTGGCGGATGCTGACCAGGCACATGCGGCGTTTGAACAGCGGCAGGTCAGCGGGAGGGTGTTGCTTCTTCTATAGTTCGATATCAGTTCGACGTCGACACAGCCAGTTCATCCACGAATGCCCGCTCCCTCTCAAAGCGAATCGAGTTCTCCTGGCCTGATCCGCGGGATGGGCCTGGGGAGCGCAACTGCGCTCAACATGATTGACATGATCGGCGTGGGCCCGTTCATCACCATGCCGCTGGTTTTGAGCGCGATGGGTGGACCGCAGGCCATGCTGGGATGGATCGTGGGAGCGCTATTGGCCGTATGCGACGGGTTGGTATCCGCAGAGCTGGGTGCGGCGCTGCCGGGATCGGGAGGACCGTATCGTTACCTGAACGAAATTTATGGACCGCGAAAATGGGGACGGCTGA
>JBAPQU010000386.1:0-12926 GCA_049280795.1 Candidatus Sulfotelmatobacter sp. | reverse complement strand
CCGTAACAGCCGAGCACGGTATCCGTGCGGGTTTGTTGCCCGGTCCACACAAAGACCCTTTCGACCGCATACTGATCGCTCAGGCTCTGTCCGAAAACATTCCCATTGTCAGTAATGATCGAGCGCTCGATGGATATGGCGTGGAAAGATTGTGGTAGTGCTGGCCCATACCCTTTCCAGTCGACCTTGAATTCTCCCCGCCCGCTGCTAATCCCCGCCGTTTCTGTGGTTTACGTTGACCAGAAGGGCACTTTTCCGATAACTTATAAACATTGCTCCAGTGGATTCGTGTACCCTGATCGTACCGATTACAGGCCAGATTTTGCATCTTACAGAGTCTTAGAACGATCACAAGTAGCGGGAGCTGAATTTTGCCAGACAGCCAGGGAAAAACTTTGCTTTTACTGAAGCCGCGAGGCTTCTGCGCGGGAGTGGTGCGGGCCATCGACGTAGTGCGCATTGCGCTGGAGGCCTTCGGTCCGCCCATCTATGTCCGCAAGGAAATCGTCCACAACAGCTTTGTGGTGGACGAACTGCGCGGCAAAGGGGCTATCTTCGTCGACAGCGAAGACGAGGTTCCCAACGGTGAGCGCGTCATTTACAGCGCGCACGGAGTTTCGCCCGATGTTCGCGAACACAGCGCCCGCCGCGGTTTGCGCGTGATCGATGCGACTTGCCCGCTTGTCACCAAGGTTCACGTGGAAGCCGTGAAGTTTGCCAAGGAAGGTTATTCGCTGATCCTCATCGGCCACCACGACCACGACGAAGTAATCGGAACGCTCGGCGAGGCTCCGCTCGTGACTCAGGTGGTGGGTACTCCAGAGCAGGTGAAATCGCTTTCCGTGCCAGACCCGAATCGTGTGGCGTATCTCACTCAAACCACGCTCAGCCTGGATGAAACCAAAGACATTATCGCCGCGCTGAAGAAAAAGTTTCCCAACATCAAAGGCCCCGCCGCTCAGGATATTTGCTACGCCACGGAGAATCGCCAGGTAGCCGTGAAACAGGTCGCCTCGGAAGCTGATCTGCTGCTGGTCGTGGGATCGGAAAACAGCTCCAATTCCAATCGTCTGGTCGAGGTGGCGCGAAATCTGGGGACGAACGCGCATCTCATCGACAGTTACAAAGACATTGAATCCGAGTGGTTGCTGAACGTGAAAACGATCGCGCTGACGGCTGGCGCTTCGGCGCCGGAATGCCTGGTGGAAGAGACCATGAAGTTTCTCGCCGCCAAAGGTTTCGACAACGTGCAGGAACTCGAAGTGATGCCGGAAAATGTTCGCTTCGGGCTGCCGCCGGAGATTGTCGAAGCCATCGCCGCCGCTCCGGCAAGCGTTACCGCGGATTAACGGAGCCGCACATTAAATGGAAACAAACTCCCCCGACTCCCATTTAGCTTCCGCACCACAACTTATCTTCGGCAAGATCGATGGACTGGCGAGCCGCGTATCGGCCGCCATGAGCGCCGCCCGCAAGCTTCTTTTTTCCGCCCAGCATGAGGAGGGTTATTGGTGCGGTGAACTGGAAGCCGACACCACCCTGGAATCCGACTATATTCTGCTGCATACCCTGCTCGGAACGGGCGATTCCGAGCGCTTCCGCAAAGCGGCCAACTGGATTGTTCAACATCAGAATGAAGATGGCGGGTGGAATACCTATCCGGCGGGTCCATCGAGTGTCAGCGCATCGGTAAAAGCTTATTTCGGTCTGAAGCTGGCGGGATACAAGACAGATCATCCCGTGTTGCAGCGCGCCCGCAAGAAGATCCTCGAACTCGGCGGCGTGACTGAGGTGAATACATTCACCAAGATCTATCTTTGCTTCTTCGGGCAGTACGATTACGATGCCGTGCCGGCCATCCCGCCTGAGATTGTGTTGTTTCCTAACTGGTTCTGGTTCAATATCTACGAGATTTCGTCGTGGTCGCGAGCCATTCTGGTATCGCTTTCCATCTGCTACGCCAAAAAGCCCTTCAAGAAAATTCCCCGTGAAATGGGTGTCG
This sequence comes from Candidatus Sulfotelmatobacter sp., assembly GCA_049280795.1. Taxonomy (GTDB): domain Bacteria; phylum Acidobacteriota; class Terriglobia; order Terriglobales; family Acidobacteriaceae; genus Sulfotelmatobacter. The sequence goes on along the minus strand of JBAPQU010000386.1, from coordinate 10,924 downwards.
AAGAACTTTTTGTTGGCGGCATGCAGAAGTCGCGCATGCACCTGCACTGGTCCAAGAAACTCATCTCGTGGCGGAACTTCTTTCTTTGCATGGACCGCATGACTCATTGGTTTGAGCGCGTCCACGTGCGGCCGCTGCGCTCCGTTGCGCTGAAGGCCGCCGAGAAATGGATGCTCGAGCGCTACGAGATGAGCGACGGACTTTGCGGCATCTATCCCTCGATTATGAACTCGATTATCGCCATGCGTTGCCTCGGTTACTCGGTGGACGATCCCCAGGTAATTAGGGCGATGGATGAGTTTGAGAAGCTTGGCATCGAAGAAGGTGACACCTTCCGCATGCAGCCTTGCATGTCTCCCGTGTGGGATACGGCATATGCGATGTTCGCTCTCGGCGAAGCGGGAGTGCCGGCTAACGATCCGCGCATGGTGAAGTGCGCCGACTGGATCCTGCAAAAACAGGTGCGGAATGCCGGCGACTGGCAGATCAAGAATAAAAAGGGCAAGCCGGGCGGATGGTACTTCGAATTTAATAACGAGTTTTATCCCGACGTGGATGACACCGCGATGGTTTGCCTGGCGCTCAGCCGCGTTGAGCATCCTAATGGACGCTACCAGCGCGAATCGGTGCAGCGGGCGATCGACTGGGTTTTATCCATGCAGTGCAAGAACGGCGGCTGGGCCTCGTTCGACAAGGACAACGACCGCATGGTATTCGAGCACATGCCTTTTGCCGACCACAACGCCATGCTCGATCCCGCGACGGTTGATATCACCGGCCGCATCCTCGAGATGATGGCGACTCACGGCTACGATAAAAATCATCCGGCAGTGAAGCGTGCCGTTCAATTCCTCCGCGACGAACAAGAGCCGGACGGCAGTTGGTTTGGACGCTGGGGCGTGAACTATATTTACGGCACGTTTTTGGCGTTGCGCGGATTGGAAGCGATTGGCATGGACAACCACGAGCCTTGCATTCAACAGGCAGCGGAGTGGCTGCGCATGATGCAGAACCCGGATGGTGGTTGGGGCGAGTGTTGCGGCTCTTACGACGATGCCAGCATGCGCGGCGTGGGGCCGAGCACGCCTTCGCAAACCGCGTGGGCAATCCTGGGATTGTTAGCAGTCGGCGATACACGCAGTGATTCGGTGGCTCGGGGTATTGCACACCTGCTGGGCACGCAGAAAGAAGACGGATCATGGGAGGAGTTGTATTGCACGGGAACGGGCTTTCCGCGCGTCTTCTATCTGAATTATCACCTCTATCGCCAGTACTTTCCGCTGCTCGCGTTAACTACGTACGCAAAAGTAATGGAGAAAGCTGAAAACTAGTTCTCGGTTCGCAGTTCTCAGTTTCGTCCCCGGACGTTGAGGCTGTGACTGAGAACTGGGAACTGAGAACTGCCCTGAAATCTTTCGTCACAGGTGCAACCGGATTCCTCGGCAGTCACGTCGCCCGAGTCCTGGCGGAGCAGGGAGTCGATCTTCGACTTCTGGTACGCCCCACCAGCAATTTGAAGAATCTCGAGGGCCTCAAGGCTGACACTACAATTGGCGACCTGCGCGATTCTGCATCGCTCGAAAAGGCGATGGCGGGTTGCGATACGGTATTTCACGTGGCCGCCGACTATCGACTTTGGGTGCGCGATCCCGAGGAGATGTACCGCTCAAACGTCGAGGGAACGCGGGCGATTCTGGAGGCTGCGCGCAAGAACAGCGTGCGCTGCGTGGTGTACACCTCGAGCGTGGCGACGATCGGATTCATGGGGAACGATCATCCTGCGGATGAAGATTTTCCGGTTTCCCTGGCCGATATGATCGGCCACTACAAGCGTTCAAAGTTCATGGCCGAACAGGTGGCCATGGAAGCGGGGCGCAGCGGGATGCGCGTGGTAACGGTCAATCCGACCACTCCCGTAGGTGAGCAGGATATTAAACCCACTCCGACGGGAAGAATCATCGTAGACTTTCTGAAGGGAAAGTTCCCCGCATACGTGGAGACGGGATTGAATCTGGTTGATGTGCGGGAATGCGCGCGCGGCCACCTCGCGGCACTGGAAAAAGGCAAGAGTGGCGAACGTTATATTCTGGGCGGTGAGAACCTGACGCTGAAGCAGATTCTGGACAAGCTGGGCGCGATCTCCGGCTTGCCGTCGCCGAAAGTAAAATTGCCTTACTTTGTTGCCTACATGGCAGGCGCAGTCGACCAAACGTTCTCCGGCCGCCTGCTTGGCCGCGAGCCGCGCGCGACCGTCGAGACCGTGCGTATGGGAAAGAAAAAAATGTGGGCCAGCTCCGGTAAAGCAGAACGGGAGTTGGGCTGGGTGACGCTGCCAGCGGAGAATGCTTTGCGACGTGCCGTAGACTGGTTCCGAGCCAACGGATATGCCTAAAGTCGCCATCGTAGCCGCTCTCGAACGCGAAGTCGCCGGCTTCATCCGGGGCTGCCGTCGCGTCGAGCGCCACCATGAAGGCCGCAGCTTTACTTTCTTTGAGCAGGACGAGGTGGTCGTGGTGTGCGGCGGCATCGGCCTCGAAGCTGCCCGCCGCGCTTCTGAAGCCGTAATCTCGCTGTATCATCCCTGTCTCTTGTACTCGGTGGGATTTGCCGGCGCGCTCACTGCTGAGCTGCGTGTGGGCGATCTTATCGAATCTCCGGTAGTTATCGATGCCCGGGACGGCAGCCGTCCCTTCGCCGCAAACGGAGACCCGCAAAGTCTTCTGGTAACCTTCATGTCGGTAGCGGGAGTGCAGCAGAAAACAAACCTCGCTCAAGCCTACGGAGCAAAAGCCGTGGACATGGAAGCGGCCGCCGTAGCTGTGGCCGCTTCCGCGCACGGGATCGGCTTTACTGCAACCAAGGTCATCTCTGACGAACTAAATTTTGAAATGCCTCAGATGGAGCGTTTCATCGATGCCCGCGGCCAGTTCAGAACGGGTCATTTTGCGCGATTTGTCGCACTAAGGCCATGGCTTTGGAACCGAGTTCTTGCCTTGTCCAGCAACAGCCGCAAGGCAGCGAAAATACTAGGCGCGCATCTGAAGCTTCTCCGTCAGGAACTCAGCCTGAAAACAGGCCAGGCTTCAGACATCGAGGTGCGTTCGCATACGGTCCCGCAGCCTGTTCCTGCCAGCGCCTCGCGTGCCGGAGGTCGTGAATGAAGCTACACCTGCTCCCAATGTTTTTATTCGCGCTCGTGCCGCTATCCGCCCAGTCCACGCCTGCCGCGCCCGTGTACGTGGAAAGCTTTCGCCATGGTGAGACCCACGTCGTCGAAGACGGCTTGGACGTAAAGCTCACTCCGCAGGATTTTTCCTACCGCGAACGTATCAAAGATTCTCATGGCGACGACCGTTACGTGTTTACAATTCTTCCGCGCATGCCTGAAGGCGACACTGAAATCACCTCCTGGCAAGCTCGGCTCACCGATCTCCGGCACCCGATTTACAGTAACATCTTGCTGACTTCGCCCCAGCCGTCCGACGATCCGAAAAATGCCTATAAAGACACTCTTTGGCGCCTCGAGCCCAGCGGCTTTGCGCCCGTCCCGATAGGCGCCAAGCGCATCATCAAAGTAGATGGTTTTTACGTCGTGCTCCAAGTGAAGGCTTATCACTTTACTCCGCCAGATTCGCCGTATCTGGATTCGATGACAGTGGCCGTCCAGTTCACCAATACCGACCCGAGGGCCCCAGACGCTTCCCAAAAATAGGCTTCCGGTGCATGTATCGACACCCTTGGCAGAAAGTGAGTATGAAGCGTATTCAACTCGTGTTCATCTAAGTAAAGTTCATTGGAGTTCGTAGACCGACGAATGGGGATTGCCGGACAAATCGCAATAGAGGATCGGAGCCAGTCGATTCCGGCAACCATGTTGGCTGCTGTCTATCGCGGCGTCAACGATGTGCGCTTGGAAACCGTTCCCGTGCCCGCAATCGGCTCCGGAGAACTGCTCTTGCGCGTGCACACCTGCGGAGTGTGCGGCACCGACCTCAAGAAGATTGCCACGGGATCCCATTCCGCGCCGCGCATCTTCGGCCATGAAACCACAGGGGTGGTAGCCGCCGTCGGCGCTGGCGTCAGCAAGTTCCAACCCGGGGATCGGGTGGTTGTTTTTCACCATATCCCCTGCCGTTCCTGCTATTACTGCCGTCATAATACTTTTGCCCAGTGCGCGATCTACAAGAAGGTCGGATGCACCGCCGGTTTTGAGCCCTCCGGCGGTGGCTTCGCGGAATACGTCCGCGTGATGAATTGGATCGTGGATCAAGGAACGGTGAAGATCCCGCAAGGTGTCTCGTTTGAACAAGCTAGCTTCGTGGAGCCGGTCAACACCTGCATGAAGGGAATCGAGGCCCTGAGGCTCCAGCCCGGCGAAACCGTGCTGGCCATCGGGCAGGGGCCTATCGGCATCATATTGAGTGTTCTGGCCCGCCTGGCAGGGGCCACCGTTATTACTTCCGATTTGTATCCCGAGAGGCTTAAAATAGCTACAAGCCTTGGATTACAGAATACGGTCGACGCGTCGAAAGATGACGTGGTGAACTCAATTCGCGAACAGACCGAAGGGCGCGGCGCCGATGCCGCGATCCTGGCGGTCGGCAGCAACGCGTTGGTACGTCCGGCCATGGATGCGGTTCGTCCCGGCGGTCGTGTATTGTTGTTTGCGCAAACCCAGCGTGGCGAAGTGGTTATCGATCCCGCCGCCATTTGTGTGGATGAAAAGACTCTGCTCGGATCTTATAGTGCGTCTGTGGATTTGCAGGAAGCATCAGTTCAGTTTGTGATGAATCGGGAAATGGACTTGGAACGGCTGATTAGCCATCGATTCCCGCTGCAGGAGGCTTCGCGAGCATTCGACCTCGCGGCGCATCCGCAGCCGTCGTCGATGAAAGTCGTGATTCAGCCTGGGCTAACGTGGAAACATGACGCCCGGGAAGGAAGCAATCAGTGAACGGAAAAATGACAGCTGCCGTCCTGTACGGCAAAGAAGATCTGAAGATTGAACGAGTGCCCATCCCCCGCGTGGAAAAGGGCGAGGTCCTGGTCAAGGTGCAGGTGGCGCTCACCTGTGGCACCGACCTCAAGGTCTACCAGCGCGGCTACCACGCTCGCATGATTGTTCCGCCGGCTCTCTTCGGTCACGAACTGGCTGGAGTCATCGAGGAAGTCGGCGAGGGTGTGCTCAGCTTCAAGAAGGGCCAGCGCGTGGTGGCGCTCAATTCCGCTCCCTGCCAGATGTGCTTCTACTGCTCCAAGCACCAGGAAAATCTTTGCGAAGATCTGCTCTTCAATAACGGAGCCTACGCGGAGTACATTCGTGTGCCCCGGCGCATCGTCGAAGCCAACATGCTCGTGATTCCGCAGAACGTCAGCTATGAAGACGCTGCCATGACCGAGCCCTTGGCCTGCGTACTGCGTGGCCTTCACGAGACCGGCGTAGAAATCGGCGATACCGTCACCATCATCGGCGGTGGCCCCATCGGCCTGATGTTTGTGCAGGTGGCCCGCGCCATCGGTTGTAACGTGATCGCGGTGGTCAAGCGCGACGAACAAGTCGTGGCCGCCAAACACATGGGCGCGCACGAAATCGTTCAAACCACCAAGGTGCCGAACGTGATCGAAGCCGTCCGCGCGCTCACACCGCAAAAACGCGGGTGCGATGTTGTCATCGAGGCTGTTGGCCGTCCCGAAGCATGGGAGTGGACCGTCGAGATGGTTCGCAAAGGCGGCACGGTAAATTTCTTCGGCGGATGCTCCAGTGGATCGAAGGTGCAACTCGATACCAATCGTCTGCACTATTCCGAGATCACGCTGAAGGCCACCTTCCATCACACGCCGGAAACCGTGCGCCGCGCCTTTGGTTTGATCGCTGCCAAGAAGATTCGCCCCACCGATTACATCACCGGCGAAGCGCCGCTCTCCAGCCTGCAGAAGGTGCTGCGCCACATGCTGAACCGCGGCGGCGACATAAAAACGGCCATCATTCCCGGCCACTGATGGACAGCGAAGGCCCCGGCAGCCGACGAAGAGTAAGTGCAAAAGGCCTGTCATCCTGAGCGTAGCGAAGGACCCCATGCACTCGTGCAATTCCTCAGGCGATGCAAGGAGTTCTGACGACGCCTGGGGTTTTGCCGGCGCTTGATTTTTACCGAATGACAACAGCCACTTCATCTGAAGAGTCTCGAATCGCGCCCACGCCCATAAACGGCTGGAGCCGACTGCCCGCAGCCTACGCGATTCCACCCTCCGCGCCCTCCCTCGAAGAATCCCGCGAATACTGCCGCCATTTGGCTCGCACCCACTACGAAAATTTTTCTGTAGCTACCTGGTTCCTGCCCAAGCATCTGCGCCAGGATTTTCTGAACGTCTACGCCTACTGCCGCATCTCCGACGATCTTGGCGATGAAGTAGGTGATCCAGCCGCGGCGCTTGCTTTGCTAGATGAATGGCAAACAGAGCTGGATGCGTGCTACGAAGGCAATCCCCGGCATCCCGTCTTCGTCGCCCTGGCCGAGACTGTGCGAAAATTCACCATTCCCAAGCACGAGTTTTCCGATCTCCTCATCGCTTTCCGGCAGGACCAGGCCGTCACCCGCTTCGAACCTTTCAATGATGTTCTCAACTATTGCCGCTATTCTGCGAATCCGGTAGGGCATCTCGTCCTCTATCTCTGCGGTTATCACGATCCCGAGCGGCAACAGCTTTCCGACTACACCTGCACCGCGCTGCAGTTGGCAAATTTCTGGCAGGATGTGAGCGTGGATTATGCGAAAGGCCGAATTTATCTGCCTCTCGAAGATCTGCGAAATTATTCAGTCAACGAAGACGACATCGCGCAGAAGCGCAACACGCCTGCCTTTTGCGAGATGATGAAGTTCGAAGTGAAACGCGCGCGGGAATGGTTCGATCGCGGCCTGCCGCTGGTTAAAAAAGTGGACAAAGCATTAGCCGTAGACCTGGAACTCTTCAGCCGTGGCGGCCAGGAAATTCTGAATGCCATCGAGCGCCAGGGCTACGCCGTGCTCGGACGCCGCCCAGCGATCTCCAAGCCGCGCAAGTTGGCGCTGGTGGCGCGGGCCGCGCTGGGGAAGTTGTTATGAGTGCAGGAGCACAGCAAGTGTTGACCCCGTGGAGTCCGGCGCCGGCGCAGCTCACCATGGCCTATTCAGTGTGCCGTGGCATCACTCGCACCAACGCAAAAAATTTCTATTATGCGTTTCTCGTTCTGCCCAAGCGCAAGCGCGAAGCTCTCTGCGCCGTGTATGCCTTCATGCGCCGCTGCGACGATATCGCCGACGACCCCAGCCTCAGCTTTGAAGAACGCCGTTACAAGCTCGATACTTGGCTGGACGCGCTGCACCGCGCCCAGCAAGGTGAACCCAGCGACGATCCCATTCTGTTAGCCCTGACCGATACTCAGCACAGATATACGATCCCCGCCGGCCTGCTCGACGAGCTTGCCATGGGCACGGCGATGGATGTGGAATCCGTACCTGAGAACCAAGAATCGTCTCAGTCCGCCGTAACTGGAGACTTGCCGCTCACGGTGCAATACAGAACTTTTGAAGACCTGAAAGTCTACTGCTACCGCGTAGCATCAGTAGTCGGCCTCGTCTGCATCCACATCTTCGGATATCGCGATCCTGCCGCCGAGTCGCTCGCCGAGCAATGTGGCCTGGCATTTCAACTCACCAACATTATTCGTGACGTAAAAGAAGATGCCGCCATGGGCCGTGTTTACCTGCCGGAAGAGGACTTGGCCAAGTTTGGTTTGTCGGCCACGGATCTGCTCTCCAATCCGGATGCAGCTCGCTTTCGCCCATTGCTGACGCTCGAAGCCGACCGTGCCCGCGAGTTCTATCAGGCCGGCGACCAACTAATTTCCTATATTTCAGAAGACAGCCAGCCCGCACTGTGGGTGCTCGTCAATATCTACCGCAGCCTGCTGGAAAAAATCGCCGAGCGCCAGTACGACGTCTTCAGCGGCAAGGTGAGCCTCACCGTCAGCGAAAAACTGCGCATTCTCGGGAAAGGTTTCCTGCAGCATCTCACATGATAGGTCGGTCATTTCTCAGAAGCCAAAAATAAACGTTGTCATTCCGAATCGAGCCGAAGGCCCGGTGAGGAACCTGCTGTTGTTTGTTCAGCAACAACGAAATCTCTACGCCGGTCAGATAGAATCGTTGCGCCACAATCCCGCATGACTCAGAGTTCCACACAACCCACCGTGGCCATCGCCGGAGGCGGTCTCGCCGGCCTGGCCGCAGCCTGCGCCCTTTCTGACTCCGGCTTCCGCGTTACTCTCTTCGAGCGGCGTCCTTACCTCGGCGGTCGCGCATCTTCCTACGAGCATCCCGGAACGGGGGAAGTCATCGATAACTGCCAGCATGTTCTCTTTCGCGTCTGTACCAACCTCGTCGAGTTCTACCGCCGCATCGGCGTGGAAGACAAAATTCGTTGGTTTGACGAAATGAATTTCATCGAGCCTGGCGGCCGCACCAGCGTGATGCGCGCGTCTCCGCTGCCCGCGCCACTGCATACCGCGCCGTCGTTTCTGAATTTTCCGTTTCTCTCTGCAAAAGACAAGCTCGTGATCTCCCGCGCTATCGCAACACTCACTCTAACTTCGCAACCCGATACCGGCCGATCCTTTCTCGACTGGTGCCACCAACATGCTCAGACGCAAAATGCCATCGAACGCTTCTGGAAGCCGATTTTGGTCAGCGCCCTGAGCGAAGATCTCGACCTGATTTCGATCTCCTACGCCGCGCAGGTAGTCCGCGAATCCATGAAGTCTCCCATGGCACGCCACATGGGCGTTCCCACGATTCCCTTAACTGATCTCTACAATCGCGCTGGCGATTACATTCGAGCTCGTGGCGGGGAAATTCGCTTCCGGACTGCGCTGGAAAGTTTTTCTGCTGAACCCATGCGGGTGAAACTTTGCCTAAAAGATGTGGCGGAAGAAACCTTCGACTATCTCGTTCTCGCGCTGCCTTACGACGGCATCGATCGCGTGCTTCCGCAAACTCCTGAGGCCGTTCCGCTCCGCGAAAAGCTCGCTCACTTCGAATCCTGCCCTATCACCGGGATTCATCTCTGGTTCGACCGCCAGATCACAGCTCTCGACCACGCTGTCCTTCTCGACCGAACCGTACAGTGGATGTTCCACAAGTCGCAACTTCTTGACAACGCTCGGGCAGGGCACGACCTCAGTCGTGCCGTAAACGCTACCGCCAAGAAAGGGGCTTTGGCCCCGGAGGCAGCCGGCAGTTACATCGAACTAGTCGTCAGCGCCTCGAAGACGCTCATCGATAAATCACGCGCAGAGATCGTTGACCTTGTCTTAAAAGAAGTCCGCGAATTTTTCCCGGAAGCGCGCGAAGCGAATCTGGTGAAGTCGACCGTCATCAAAGAAGTTCACGCCACGTACTCGCCCCGCCCCGGCATTGACGCCTACCGTTCGCTGCAGACCACGGCATGGCCTCGCGTATTCCTTGCCGGAGATTGGACCGCCACGGGCTGGCCCGCCACCATGGAAGGTGCGGTCCGCAGCGGATATCTGGCAGCCGAAGCCCTGCTGGCTGAGAGTGGAATGAAAGATGCGGAATTTCTTGTGCTCGATCTTCCGGCATCCGGCTTCATGCGCCTTTTCGCGCGTTGAGATCAGACCGCTTGCAATCTCTGCCGCGGATGGTAATCAGAGCTAGCGCCGAACAATGTGCTCTTCTATCCTGGATACAAATTTCGGCGCATGGCTTTTCATCAAGTGCTGCAGACCGGGCCCGACCTCGTGCCACACGTTCATGCCCGCATCACCGCCCACGGTTGAACCGAAATCGCTGAATGGCTCCCCAACCGAACGCTTCCAATAGGGCGTCGAGGCCGTGTCCGCAGCCACTGAGGTCGCGGCTCGCAGCAGATACGTGGCGTTCAGTCTGGCCCTTCCGGTCTCATCCCGCGTGATGATGATTCGTGTAGCCGCATGTGTGGCCCGGCCCATCAAGCTGCGGTTGATTAGAGAGTAATCATGCATTTGCTGTTTGTGCGATGAGGGCAGAAGGTATTTGTCAAAAATGGTGCGCGATTGTTTCTGATGAGACAATGCTTCGTAGCCGGTGCCGAAGTCTCTTTGGCTTTCAACGGCCTCATAGTCAGGCATCCCGCGAGAAATTAAGGGGGAACGCCACAGATCAAAGAAAACATTGAGGTCTTGTGTTTGAGATGAAGACTGTACTGAGGGAGCATCCGGAAGCGGTCGCAGCCGGTTCTGGCATGCTGCTGTGCAGACCACCAGCAATGCAAACGAAACGACTTCGACAAGTGCAAATCGTTTCACCATAAGCCAGTCCTGCAAACACCAAGCTTTTGGCGATGCCCGGCATTTGCTGCCGATCTTCACCTCGGTATTGCACTTTGCGTGCCGCTTCTCCAAGCGAGAAGCCCACGTCGAGACATAATGTTAGTTGTTGGAAAAGCCTGCCCGGTTTGCAAAATCGTACCCGTAGTGCGTCAGCATTTCGCCCTAGGAAAGATAGGGAACTCTATGTAGCCGCTACGGTTTTGCTTTAAAGGTTAGCCCTCAGGCTATGGAAGTAACGGTGCCAGGCTTGCGGATAGATTACCTGGATTTGGAACTTGGTCTGTTCAGTCCACGAGTGATAGCGCAAATTGTTGAAGCAGAGTGAGTAAATCTTTCACTTCAAAGGTTAAGGCACAAGAAGGTTGTTACCCCGCCAGTAGCGCCACTCCGGCCGCCACAAGGCCAGCAGCAATCCAGCGGCGCCGGTCGACTCTTTCATGCAAAAAGATTTTCGCGGCGACGGCGTTGCCGATGAAAGTGAGGGAAGCGGCGGCGGGGGCGACCAGGCTTACGTCTCCCCAAGAGAGCGCGAAGAGCAGGCTAAAGAAAGCTACAGCC
>JBAPQU010000385.1:0-8674 GCA_049280795.1 Candidatus Sulfotelmatobacter sp. | reverse complement strand
GACCAACGACTGACCTATGGAAGAGCGCGATTTTTTCGACGAACGCACAGAAAAGAAACCAGCAACCTTAAATTGTCCCCACTGCCACCAGCCCGCAGAGTACGAAGTCACCTGGGTGGTGCGCACCAAGAAGCGCCAGCTTGCCGGACGCGCCGACGAGCGCGACCGCGCCCGCTTTGCCAAAGCCCGCTCCTACATGCTGCGCAAAGACGACCTGATGGCCTGCAAGAATATGCGCTGCCGCAAACGGTTTGAGATCTCGGGAGTGCAGTCGGTGGTTTTCACGGAATAATCTTTAATCGACCACGAAGGAGACCAAGGTGCACAAAGGAATCCTGAGAGATATTTACTTTGTGTGACTTCGTGTCCTTCGTGGTTCATCGATTCGCGCTTACCCTAAGTGCCATTCGCCAAGTGCTCGTTTATACTGATTGGTTTTCCTGTCGCTCCCAGTCGCTACAGGACGAAGGAGTCATGTTTTGAAAATCCTGGTTTGCATGAAGCAGGTGCCGCAGAAAGATGCGCCGCTCAAGCTCAACGAAACCGCCGCCTGGATTCGCGAAGACGTCTCTTATGAAGTGAATGAGCCTGATGCCTACGCGCTCGAAGAAGCCTTGCGCCAGAAGGAGAAGCATGGCGGCGAGGTTGTGGTCATCACCTCTGGACCGGCCCGCGCCCAGCAGGTGCTGCGGGAAGCTCTCGCCAAAGGAGCCGACCGCGCCATCCATCTCGAAGACAATGCCTTCGTCGCATTCGATGCCTTCAATACGGCGAAAGCCTTCGCAGCCGCCATCAAAGACGAAACCTTCGACTTAATCTTCACCGGCCTGCAATCCGATGACTACGGCTACGCGCAAACCGGCGTCATCCTCGCCGAACTGTTGGGCTGGCCCCACGCCACCATCATCATGCAGATCGAAAAAAATGATTCCGGCATCCGCGTAAAGCGCGAACTCGAGGCCGGATTCTTCCAGTTTGTCGATATGCCGTTGCCTGCTGTGCTGACCATTCAATCCGGCATCAACAAACTGCGCTATGCCACGCTGATCGGCATTAAGCAGGCGAAGAACAAGCCGCTGCGAAAAGTGGCGCTCGCCGAGGTGCAGTCGGCAATCGGCGAAAACCTGCAGAAGATCGAGCGCCTCTACGTGCCGCAGAAAACAAAGAAGACCGAGCACATCGAAGGCTCACCAGCCGAGATTGCAAAGAAGCTGGTGGATAAACTGCGTAATGAACTACGCATACTGTAAAAGATTGTGTGGGGACAGCCGCCCTCGGCTGTCCGCCGGGCGAAGCCCGGATTATTGTTATCTGAGGATTTTGTAACGTGACCCTTTCGTCCCAATCGTCTTTGCCCCAAGCGCCGTCGCCCCAGAGTTGGAATGCAGCGGGCTATGCGGCCAACGCTCACTTCGTGCCGGCGCTCGGGCAGCCAGTATTGGATTTACTCCAGCCCCAGCGCGGTGAATGCATTCTCGATCTGGGTTGCGGAGATGGAATCCTTACCGAAAAACTGGCCGCGTTCGGGGCCAAAGTGATCGGCGTCGACAGTTCTCCAGGCATGATCGCCGCCGCACTCCAGCGCGGGATCGACGCGAGAATGATGGACGCCCGATCGCTAACGTTTGAGAACGAATTCGATGCGGTCTTTTCCAATGCCGCGCTGCACTGGGTGAAGGACGACCCGGACGCTCCGATAGCCGGCGCATTCCGCGCCTTGGTGCCCGGAGGAAGGTTCGTTGGGGAAATGGGTGGCCACGGCTGTGTCGCGGCAATTTCCGTTGCGCTGGTGATCGCACTTGAGCGCCGGGGCATCCCGAATCCCACTGCGTGGATTCCGTGGTATTTCCCAACTGTTGACGAATACGAAACACGTCTGCGGCGGGCCGGGTTTGTGCCGCAGAGTGTGCAATTGATTCCTCGTCCCACACCGCTGCCCACCGGAATGCGCGGGTGGTTGGAGACATTCGCCAATCCTTTTTGCGCCGCTCTTGCGCAGAATGAGCGCGACGACTTTCTCAACGAAGTCACGGCTTTGCTGAAGCCTGTTCTGTGCGATTCTCAGGGGCGCTGGACCGCAGACTATATGCGCCTTCGCTTCGCGGCAATTAAAACCTGAGCCGCGGAGCGGACCTCGTCGCAAAGCCGAGTAACAGGGAAAAATGCAGCTCTTAAGGAATTAAAGGAATCAAATGTCTGACACCATCCTCGTAGTCGTCGAACAACGCGAAGGCAAACTGAACCGCGTCTCCTGGGAGACCATTACTGCCGGCCAAGCCATCTCTGCGGCTACCGGCTGGCCTCTCGAAGCTGCCGTTGTCGCAGGCAGTGCGTCTGCCTTCGCCGCGGAAGTCGCCGCCAAAAAAGTCGCGAAGGTCTATGCCGTCGAATCGCCGAAGCTCGAACCTTACACGCCCGATGCCTTCGCTGCCGCACTCAAGCAACTCCTCACTGCAAAGCAGCCGAAACTCGTGTTGATGCCGCACACCTACCAGGTGCGCGACTTCGTCCCTAAACTTGCGACCGCCATGGGGCGCACCGTCATCAGCGACTGCATCGGCTTCAAGCACGAAAACGGTAAACTGGTTTTCACCCGCCAGATGTTCCAGGGCAAATTCGCCGCCGATGTCAGCTTCAATTCCGATGCTCCGTGGTTCGCCACTTTCCAGAACGGGGCGTTTCGCGGCGACAAAGCTGAAGCAGGCGCGAGCGCCGCGCCAGTCGAAACCGTAAATGTCGAAATCGTCGACGGTGTCGTCCGCAACAAGCCGCAAGAAGTTTTCAAAGAAGCCAAGCAAGCCGTAGACCTGACGCAAGCCGAAATCATCGTCTCAGTCGGCCGCGGTATCAAGGAACAGAAAAATATCGAAATCGCCAAACAACTGGCCGATGCCCTCGGCGGAGACCTCGCCGCCTCGCGCCCCATCTGCGACAACGGCTGGCTGCCCATGGACCGCCAGATCGGATCTTCCGGCCAGACGGTCGCCCCCAAGCTTTATTTAGCTCTCGGCATCAGCGGCGCTATCCAGCACATCGTCGGCATGAAAGGTTCGCGCACCATCATCGCCGTGAACAAAGATTCCGAAGCGCCGATCTTCGAGATCGCCGACTACGCGATAGTTGGTAATTTGTTCGACATCGTGCCCCCGTTGACTGAGGAAGTGAAGAAGGCAAAGGCGGGCAGTTAACTATACTTAAATATTGACCATTTTTATGACCATAGGTAAAATAGTGGTCATGAAGACGATTTCAGTTTCTGAGTTCAAGGCCAAGTGCCTAGGACTCATTGAACAAGTCGACAAGACCCGGCAGCCACTGCGAATTACGCGTCACGGGCGTCCGATAGCGGAGCTCGTGCCAGCCAGTCCAGATCGAAAGCGGAAGTTTCTGGGAGATATGGCCGGGACGGTCGAGATTCTCGGTGACATCGTCTCACCTGTCATCGACTTGGATGAAATCGAGGCCTACCGCGATTGAATCTGCTGCTTGATACCCACATTTGGATCTGGGCCAAGTCCGACGCCTCACGCATTGGCAAGCGTGCTGCGCAAGAACTTTCGAACCGCAATAACGAACTCTGGATTTCTCCCGTAAGCGTATGGGAAGCGATTGCGCTGATGCAAAAAGGGCGGATTCGTATGGCGAATCCGTTTTTGTGGTGTGAGCGTGCTGCCGAACAAATGCGCGAGGCGCCTCTGACAAACGAGATTGTTCGCGTTGGTCTTGCTCTCCAGTTGCCCCATGCCGATCCGGCGGATCGTTTTCTCGCAGGGACGGCAAAAGTTCTAAACCTAACTTTAGTGACCGCTGACCGAAAATTGCTCGGGCTCGGTGATATTGCCAGTCTCTCCAATGATTAGAAAACTAAATGCTGATCTTCCGCAAACCCATCGAGGGCATTGAACGCCCGCAAATGCCCGCCGACGTAGTCATCGTCGGTGGTGGCCCAGCTGGCATGGCCTGCGCGCTCCGCTTGTCGCAGTTAATCGATCAGCACAACGCCGCGCATCCCGATTCGCCCCTCAGCAAAGAAAACATCTACGTTCTCGAAAAAGCCCGTGAGATCGGCCAGCACTGCCTCTCCGGCGCATTGCTCGATCCCCGCTCCATGCGCGAACTTCTCCCTGGATTCGAGAAGGAAGCTCCGCTCGATGCCGAAGTCGTCAAAGAAGCCGTTTACTTTTTCACCGAGAAAAGCAAATTCAAGCTGCCCATCACGCCGCCTCCGCTGCGCGATCACGGCAACTATGTCATCTCGCTCAATCGTTTCGTGAAGTGGCTGGGTAGCAAGGTGGAAGAGACGGGCATCACCATCTTCACCGGCTTTGGCGGCTCCGAGCTTTTATTCGACGGAACTCGCGTCACCGGCGTTCGCACCGACGACAAAGGCGTCGACAAAGAAGGACATCAGAAATCCAACTTCGAGCCCGGCTACGACCTCAATGCGAAAGTCGTAATCCTCGCCGAAGGCCCGCGCGGGTCTTTAACTAAACAGCTAATCCAGAAATTTGATCTTGCGAAGAACGCCAACCCGCAAACCTACGGCGTCGGCGTGAAAGAACTCTGGGAAGTTCCATCCGGACGCATCGCTAAAGGCGAAGTCATCTACACGATGGGCTGGCCGCTCACCACAAAAGAATACGGCGGCGCCTGGATCTATGGCGGTAAAGACAACGTCGTCTCGCTCGGCTTCGTCACTGGACTCGACTATCCCGACCCGCGCCTCGACCCGCAGCGCGTGCTGCAGGATTTCAAACAGCATCCCTTCGTCGCCAAACTTCTCGAGGGCGGCAAGATGATTCGCTACGGCGCAAAGTCACTGCCTTACGGCGGCTGGTGGGCGATTCCGCCCGTTGCCGGCGACGGCTGGATGATCGTCGGCGACTCTGCCGGATTCCTGAATTCTGCCCGCCTCAAGGGAATTCATCTCGCCATCAAGAGCGGCATGCTCGCCGCCGAAACCGCATTCGAAGCCCTAACTAAAGACGATTCATCGGCTGCCACATTAAGTTCGTATCAGAAGAAAGTCGAATCCAGTTGGATCAAGGATGAACTCTGGAAAGTGCGCAACATGCACCAGGGGTTCGAGCACGGATTCTACGCCGGCATGTTTCATACTGCCCTGCAAATGGTCACCGGCGGACGCGGCCTCCACAACCGTTATCCAGCAAAGGCCGGCTATGAGCATATGCACAAGCTCGCCGACTTGCCCGCCGACGGCGGCAAGGAAGCTCACCTTCTCGGCCCCGCCAAAGGCGACGGCAAGCTCACCTTCGATAAACTCACCGACCTCTACCACTCCGGCACCAAGCACGAAGAAGATCAGCCCTCGCACCTGGTCATCGATGACACCAACATCTGCAACACACGCTGCGTAAAAGAATTTGGCAGCCCCTGCCAGAATTTCTGTCCTGCCAATGTCTATGAAATGGTCGACGACGCGACTCAGCCCAACGGCAAGCGCATCAGCCTGAACCCCTCGAATTGTGTCCACTGCAAAACCTGCGACATCGCCGACCCGTACCAGATCATCACCTGGGTGCCGCCGGAAGGCGGCGGCGGGCCAAATTATGACGGCATGTAAGCTGTTCCTGTATCTTCTTCTAGAAACTTTTATCGATGTGGGCTATTGTCTCTGGCCAAGTATGGCGGCGATTGCTCGGGGATTGCGGCGACCGTGCAGGGCAGCGATGACAAGAAGCGGATTTTCATCGGGTGCATAGGCGATCAGGTAATCTCGCACCGTCTGAAAGCGGAGAGGGAGAGTCGTGAGGTCGGGCCGCTTGTGGCCCTGATAGGGAAATGTCACGAGCTCGCCGATAGAGTCGTATATCTCTTCGCGGATGCGATCCGCCGCATCAACGTTGTCGGCTGCGATGTACTCCCATATCTCATCAAGGTCGGTATATGTCTCCGGATGGAGGACGAATCTCTTCATCGACCCTGATTGCGGCGAAGTTCGCTTTTACGGCGCAAATTGGCAAAAGCTTCTTCGCCGTCGATCGGCTTGACGCGGCCGCTCTTGATATCGTCATAGCGACTATCGAGCATCTCACGCGTCTCAGCAAGCTCTTGCAGATATCCCGCCATCGCGTCTTCGACCAATTCGTCGGGAGCGCGCCCGGTTTTGGCAGCGAGTTCCTGAAGGCGGGATTCGGTTTCGGGGCTGAGGTGGACTTCCATGGGCGTAGTTTACACCAGAGCAGGTTTGTCGAATCTGCTCATCCACGGCATGGGCACACTGTCGATGCCCACAGTACAATCGCATCGTGACATTTGCCCGGATATCATACGAGGCTCTAGCTAAGATGACTAGTCACGTGACCCTGTTCGCAATATTTCTAACGTGTTTGCCCGCCTTTGCCCAACAATCCCCCATCCCCACCACCGGCTACCCCGGCCTCGATCAATACCGCGCCTCACGCCTAGCCATCTACACCGACGACTTCGGAGAACTGAAACGCTACCGCGAAGCCAACACGGCGCTCGCTGCGCCAATGGCCGCAGAAAATCGAGTGATTTTCATCGGCGACTCCATCACCGACTATTGGAAGCTGGCCGACTATTTTCCCGGCAAGCCCTATATCAATCGCGGCATCGACGGGCAGACCACGCCGCAAATGCTGGTGCGCTTTCGTCAGGATGTAATCGATCTGCATCCCAAAGCGCTCGTCGTGCTCGCCGGAACCAACGATGTTGCCGGGGTCACCGGGCGCACGCGCAATGAAGATATCGAGGCGAACTACGCGTCCATGGCCGAGCTGGCAAGAGCGCACAACATTCACCTGGTCTTTTCGTCTCTGCTTCCGGTCTACAACTACACCGAGGATGCCAAGGAATCTTTCGCTCTGCGTCCAGCGGAAAGAATTCTGGCGCTGAATCGCTGGCTCAAGGATTACTGCGCGAAGAACGGGTTCGTGTATCTCGACTATTTTTCGGCGCTCGTCGATGACCGAGGCATGATGAAGCGCAATTTATCGGATGACGGCCTGCACCCAAACGCGGCGGGATATAAGCTCATGGCTCCGCTGGCGGAGAAGGCCATTGCGCAAGCACTTGCCAGCCAACAATAATTGCCTTGCATAATCGCCTTGCATGATCTCCTTGCTAAGATGGACCTCATTTCGAATCCCGGAGGTAAGTGCATGAAGTCGTCACGCGGCCTGTGGATACTTGCGCTGGTCCTTTTCCTTACTGCTTCTACCTTCGCCCAACAGTCCGCGCAGCCCGCCCCGCCCGCGCCACCGCCAATCCCCTCCACAGGCTTCGCCGGACTCGACCAATACCGCGCCCGCCGCATCTCAGTCTTCTTCGACGACTTCGGTCAGCTCGGCCGCTATCGCGAAGCCAATGCCGCCCTCAAGCCGCCCGCACCCGGCGAGTACCGCGTCGTCTTCTTCGGTGATTCCATCACCGACATCTGGCACCTCGACGAATATTTTCCCGGCAAGCCCTACCTCAACCGCGGCATCGGCGGCCAAACCACGCCGCAGATGCTGGTCCGCTTTCGCCAGGATGTGATCGATCTTCATCCCAAAGCCGTCCTCATTCTCGCCGGCACCAACGACATCGCCGGCAACACCGGCCCCCTGAGCCTCGAAGATATTGAGGCCAACTACGCTTCGTTGGCCGAACTGGCGCGCGCGCACGACATCAAAGTGATCTACGCGTCGGTGCTCCCGGTCCACAACTACACCGATAAGTCGAAAGATTTCTTCGCGCAACGTTCGCCCGAAAAAATTCTCGAACTCAATCGCTGGCTGCAAAGCTATTGCTCTTCTTCAACCAGTGGGACGAAGAATTGTTCCTATCTCGATTACTTCAGCGCCCTGGTTGACGACAATGGCGTCATGAAAAAAGATCTCGCCGACGACGGCCTGCACCCAAATACGGCTGGATTCAAGATCATGGCGCCGCTGGCCGAGGCGGCGATTGAGAAGGTGTTGAAATAAGCTGTCAGCCGTCAGCTTTCAGCACGGGAAATCAGTCACCCACTACAATAGGGAGATTGCCTGCCAGTTTTCGTTTTCAAGCTGAGAGCTGACGGCCGATAGCTGACAGCTGTGTCCCTCACCGACAAATTCGGCCGCGCCATCACCGACCTGCGGATTTCCATCACGGACCGCTGCAACTACAAGTGTGTTTATTGCCGCACCGGGAACGAAGGCGCCCTTTACGGTGACTTGCCTTTCGAGGACTATTTGCGCATGGCGCGCGTGCTGGTCGGGATGGGAGTGACGAAGATCCGCCTCACTGGTGGCGAGCCGTTGCTGCGTAAGGGAGTTGTCGATTTCGTGCGCGATCTTTCCAAGCTACGCACGCTAAACCGCGGAAGCAGCGGCGAGCCGCTCGATATCGCGCTCACCACCAACGGCCACTTGCTCGCCGATCTGGCGCAGCCGCTAAAAGCCGCCGGCCTCAACCGCGTCACCGTTTCCATGGACGCCGTCGATCCCGACCGCTTCACCCGCATCACCCGCGTATCCGGCGGATACGATCACGTTCTCGCCGGTATTCGTGCCGCCCGCCGCGCCGGGCTGTGGCCGCTGAAAGTAAACTGTGTGCTGATGCGCGGCTTCAACGAAGACCAAATCATTCCCTTCGGCATGTTCGCGCGCGAAGAAGGCGTCACCGTGCGCTTCATCGAATTCATGCCACTGGAAGAAGGCCGAAC
>JBAPQU010000384.1:0-2943 GCA_049280795.1 Candidatus Sulfotelmatobacter sp. | reverse complement strand
CAGACGACCTGCGCGCCGCGTCCGGCTGCGTCGGCCACGCGTTCGAGAGCTTTTTGAAGATTCTGTTCCGGCTCCGGTCCACACGACATTTGCACCAGGGCCACGCGAAATTTATCAGGGGGCACGTTCATCCTCTGGGGATCAATATAGCATTTGAGATGCCGCGCGCAGGCTTCGAGCTTCAGCTATCGGGCTTCGGCAAAATCGCTTACTCCTTTACTTCTTCGATCTGCTCCAGAGAAATCGCATTGGAACCGCCGCGGCTGTATACATGTCCCGTGATCTTTACGAATTTGCCGACGTAGGGCAGGAGCTTTGCGCGCACATCTACATCGGGCATGCCGACGGAGATGGGGTGATATACCTGCTCATTCTTTGTAAGAACCACGAGAGGTGAGCCGCCGCGCACGCAGGCTTCGACACATCCGTTCGGGAGCGGCTTTACTACCTCGTGGAAGCGATGCACGCATCCGCTGTCGCGCACATAACCGATAATGCTGGTGGTTGGAGTTGCTTGCTGTGCAGGCCCTAGGGCGAATGTCACGGTCGAGGCGAGTAGAAATACGAGGGCTGTGATTACTTTCACGGGATTCTCCTTATACGGCACGGTGAAGATCAAAATCATGCAATTAGACTAGCGCGATGCCTGCAACTATGTTTCAATATGCATTGAACAATGGGTGCGGAACTATGAATGCAGATTCCATTGCACGTATTGCTGGACTGATCGGGGAAGCGGGACGCATCCAAATGCTTACGACTCTTCTGGACGGTCAGGGACACCCCGCCGCAGAGTTGGCTATGGCGGCGTCGGTTTCACCGCAGACGGCGAGTTCCCATCTCGCCAAGCTGCTCGATGGTGAACTCATCAGTTCTGAACGCAGAGGCCGGCAGAGATTCTTCCGCCTTAAGAATTCCGACGTGGCTACGGCGATTGAGGCGTTAGGCGCGCTGGCGGAAGATTCCGGGACTGATGCCATGCCCGAGCTGCGCTTTGCCCGCACCTGCTATGACCACCTCGCGGGCGTACTGGCGATTGCGCTGCGCAACGAACTGCTGGGGAAGGGAGTTATGCGTCAGGGGAAGGACACTTTTCTGGTGACGAGCGACGGTGAGCGCTTTCTG
The DNA here is from genome assembly GCA_049280795.1 of Candidatus Sulfotelmatobacter sp. Lineage (GTDB taxonomy): Bacteria > Acidobacteriota > Terriglobia > Terriglobales > Acidobacteriaceae > Sulfotelmatobacter. Next base: position 1,818 of record JBAPQU010000384.1, on the reverse strand, counting down.
CGCCGCTTTGAAATTGATACCAGCGCGCTGCGGAAGGCGCGGCGGGCATTTGCTTACAAATGTTTGGACTGGACGGAGCGCCATCACCACATTGGCGGCTCCGTTGGCGCTGCCTTGCTTGCGCGATTTATGGAGATGAAGTGGCTGGCGCGTATGCGCGGCACTCGCACGGTTCGGTTGACTCATGCGGGAGAACGCGGATTCGAGGAAATCTTTGGCGTCCGGCATGAGGCGCTTCGATCCTTGTCCCCGGCGCGTGCATCGCTTCCCAAAGTTCCTGTAAAGTAATTTGGTCGGGAAGTTTGCGAATCAGCTTGGAGGCGGCATCTTGAAACACAGCAATCATAGCGACGGGCATTCCGCGGGAAAGCCTCACAACAGTGCGGGACCTGGCGGCGAGGGTAAAGATCGTCATCTGCATAATCCGATTGCAGACCGGCTGATTCCGCTGCAGCCGTTGGATCTGACCAAGGTGAAGTCGATCGACGATCTGGTCCGGGCAATGTCAAAAACGGCTTTCACCGGGCGGCAACTGGGCGAAGCGGCCGACGTGCTGGAGGCGATGGCGCGCGACGAAGAGTGTTTTGTTGTGATGACGCTCTCGGGTGCGATGACCGTGGCCAAGCAGGGGCTGATCGTAACCGAATTGATCGATCGCGGCATTGTGAATGCCGTAGTTTCAACCGGCGCGCTCATGGCTCACGGGCTGGTGGAAGCTACGGGGCGTGCGCATTTCCGTTACAACCCGGAGGTCTCCGACGAGGAACTCTACGAGCAGGGTTATAACCGGGTGTATGACACGCTGGAGCCGGAACAGAACCTGGATGACGTGGAAGAAGTGATGTCGGCGGTGCTGGAGGGCTGGGATCACAACGAGGTGATGTGCTCGTACAAATTGAATCACGCGATTGGAGCGTATCTGGCGAAACACGCGGGCGAGCAGCGCGGAATTTTGAAGTCGGCGCATGCGATGGGAGTGCCAGTGTTCGTTCCGGCATTCAGCGATTCGGAGATGGGGCTGGACACGGCACTGAACAATCGTCTGCGGGAATCGACGGGGAGGCACAAGATTCGCTTCGATCCGTTTGAAGATCTGGAGCACTTTGCGGCGACTTTGCTGCGGCAGAAAAAGCTGGGCATTCTAACGATTGGCGGCGGAGTGCCGCGCAACTGGTCGCAGCAGTTTGGTCCGTTCTGCGAGCTGCGGCACCGGAGGTTGGGCGAGAATGTTCCGCTAAAGCGGTATCACTATGGGCTGCGGATTTGTCCGGAACCGGTTTACTGGGGCGGATTGTCGGGCAGTCCTTATAGTGAGGCTATTTCGTGGGGAAAGTTTGTGCCTCCGGCGGAGGGCGGGAAGTTTGGCGAAGTGTTTGTCGACGCCACGGTAGGCTTACCGTTGATTGTTGCCGCGGTTTTCGAACGGCTGGATAAGAAGGGAAACAAGGCTGGCAAGGGGAAGACGGCTGCGGCGAGAAAATAAGGCTATTTCCGCCTAGAGGCGGGGGCTAGTTAACCCCGGCCTCTGAGGCGGACGAATCGGCTGTAGCGAACTGAGCATCGCCAGAGTCTTCAAATCCTTCAGATGGGCTAGCTTCCGCGCGGCTCTTGCGATAGAGCGGCGCGAGAATGCTGTTTTCGAGCACCTGCGACTCGGCCTCCACCCAGTCTTGCAGGGCTAGGCCTTCGGCCTGGCCGCGCTGGTCGTAAAGACGCTGCGCGTGCAGGCGGATCTTCCTTTCGAGCAACTCGGTCATGAGTGCTTGCTGCTTCTTTCTGCGGGTATCGCGGTCCACAACTACTCCTTGGGTCTAAAAT
>JBAPQU010000383.1:0-16796 GCA_049280795.1 Candidatus Sulfotelmatobacter sp. | reverse complement strand
GCTTATGAAGAGGCGGTGAAACAGAGCCGGGAGCGCCATCTGACGCTGATTCACGCCTTCGACGATGACGCCGTGATTGCCGGGCAGGGGACGTTGGGGTTGGAAATTCTGGAACAGCAACCTGATGTCGAGGTCATCGTAGCGCCGATTGGCGGAGGTGGCCTGATCGGTGGCATTGCTTGCGCGGCAAAAGAGAAGAATCCGGCGGTTCGAGTCTTTGGAGTACAACCGGCCAAGCTGCCTTCCATGAAGGCCGCGATCGAGCATGGAAGTCCGGTCACTCTTAAACCCGCGGCGACGATTGCCGACGGAATCGCGGTGCGGCGGGCCGGCGAGCGCACGTTTCCGTTGGTTCAAAAATACGTCGACGACATCGTTACCGTCGAAGAGGAAGAGATTGCCAACGCGATCCTGCTACTGCTCGAGCGGGAGAAGACTTTAGCGGAAGGCGCGGGCGCGGCCTCGATTGCAGCCGTGCTGAATCACAAACTTCCGCTCGAGGGCAAAAAAGTTGCGGTGCTGGTATGCGGAGGAAATATCGACGTTACGTTGCTTGCCCGGATAATCGAGCGCGGCCTGGTGAAAGATGGCAGGCTGGTGCGGTTGCGCGTCCACTTGCCGGATTATCCCGGCGCTTTGCATCGGCTCACGGGAATCCTGGCTGAGCTTCGCGCCAATATTGTTGAAACCGCTTACGACCGGGCTTATCACGGGGTAAACCTGGGCGATACGGCGATTGACGTCACCATGGAAACCAGAGGGCCGGCTCATATTGCCGAATTGCTCGCGACGTTGTCTGCCGCCGGCTATGCCCACGAAAGAATTCTGTAGGCGCCCCCTCCCGGCTTATTGAAGCGACTGATCGGCGCTATAAGAAATTTGAATTGGACTCGGTTGATCTATCCCTTTATCGTCTGCGGATTAGGGAGAGGACTGCGATTGAACGCAAACTGCGCTCATCGAGGTCGGCTCTTTCCTGGGCCAACTCTTTCCCAGGTCAGCCCTTCCCTCCAAGATTCGCAAGTGCGATGGTATCGGCATCTGCAGGTATTTTGGCAGCGTACGATCACCAAAAGATTTGTCCACGCCACAAAACAGGAGCTAGCAAACATGACAAAACGAGCCGACAGGCACTCTCTGCGCCTGTGGTTGGTGTCGGCTGGAGCCGCCATTCTTCTAGCCGCAGGATTGTTCGCCGGGCTGCCTACGCCTTGCTTTGCCGACGATGGACCGAAGCCTGATCCGTCCGGTATTGCAACCGGCGATAAGAGTGCTGCCGTGGACGCGGGCGGAAATTCTTTTGTAGTTTCCGAACCCACCGACAAGACCGCGCCGGACTATGCGGCAAACAAGAAGGCATTCGACGACTATCAAGCGCAGGCGGCGAAAGAGCCGCTCGCGGTAAAGCTGGCCGATAGCGTGGGGCACGTTCGCGTCGCCACAAATTTTGCCTGGACCCTGAACACCGGCTACCTTGTGCTATTCATGCAGGCGGGCTTCGCGTTGCTCACCTGTGGACTGGTGCGAAAGAAAAATGCAGCTCACTTGATGATGCTGAATTTCGCGGCGTACGTGTTTGCCTTTCTGGCTTACTATGCGGTCGGATATGCATTTCAGTTTGGAGCGGTTGCTATCAATGCCGCGCCCACCAACCTTGGCGGCATTCCTACGCTGAACCACTTTCTGATTGGGCATGGGCAGTGGGGATTTGTGGGCGGGAAAGGATTTTTTCTTACCGGCCCGGCCTATGACAGCGCCAGCAACTGTTTGACGCTGTTCGAAGTCGTGTTCATGGAGACGGCCGGCTACATTATTGTTGGCGCGGTCTGTGAGCGGATTACTTTCTGGGCATTTCTGCTTTGTGAACTTTTTATCGGCGCGATTCTTTACCCGATCTCCGGGTGCTGGACTTGGGGCGGAGGATGGTTGTCGCAAGTCGGGTCGACATTGAATCTCGGCCACGGTTACGTCGACTTTGCCGGGTCGACTGTGGTTCATGCCGTGGGCGGCTTCTGTGCCATGGCTCTCGCTATTATTTTGGGTCCGCGGCTGGGGAAATATGGACCGGGAGGGAAGATACGCGTTTTCCCTGCGCATAACGTTGTGTATGTCGTCACCGGCACATTCATCCTGCTCTTCGGATGGATGGGATTCAACCCTGGCTCCACGCTGGGAGCCACGGACCTGCGCATCTCCGTCGTCGCGGTGAACACCAACCTGGCTGCCGTGGCGGGCTCGGCGGCTGCGATGCTGCTTTGGTACTGCGTCTTCGGCAAACCTGACATCACCATGGCATGCAATGGAATGCTGGCGGGACTGGTGGCAATCACCGCTCCGTGCGCGTTTGTCTCTCCGACTTCTGCGACGATCATCGGCGTGCTGGCTGGAATTCTGGTTTGTGTTGGAGTTCTCTTCAACGACCGGGTTCTCAAGATCGATGACCCCTGCGGTGCGATTTCTGTACACGGATACTGTGGTTGGTTTGGCGGCGTGTGCGTCGGTATCTTTGCCGACGGTACTTACGGTGCGGGATGGAATGGCGTGGGCGCGACGTCCTATCTAGGGCGAGCAGGTCAGGGAGTGACGGGCCTCATTCACGGAGATACGCGGCAATTCCTGTGCCAGCTGATGGGAGCAACTTTGTATGCTGCCTGGGCCTTCGGCGGAACCTATGGCGTCTTCTGGGTTGTGAACAAAGTGAAGAGCATGCGGGTAGCGCCGGAAGTGGAAGAAGAAGGCCTCGACATTCCGGAGTTTGGGATGGTGGGTTATCCCGAAGATGCGGTTGTTACATCTCCTTACTAAGAGCTGGGTGATCCTGCGAGTAGACTGAATCTGCGAGGGCGCAGATCCTTGCCCGGGCCTGGCGTCTTTGCGTGCAGGTTATTTTGTTATCCACTCCTGACTCTGCGAAATGCGTAGAATAATCGGCAGATGCTGAATAGATTCCCAGACGCAGGGGGAGCAGATCATGGAATCACAGAACGGAAACAATCCCGAGCAGGATTCAGTCCAGGCGGCGGCGCATGTTGCCAGTGCGCACCAGATTCTGCAGGTCCTGCAAAAAAAGATTGGAGAACATCCAGAACTCGGCGCGGCCATTACGAAACTGGAAATGGCTTTGAATATTCTGGCGGTGCAAACCGGCGGACTTCTTTAGAGGTGCGTCCAGCGATCGCCGGTGAGTGAAAGCGCGAAAGTCGAGATCCACCCGCATGGATGTGTACCTGATCGACGGAACTTATGAATTGTTCCGACATTTTTTTGCCGTGCCTGCTGCCGCAGATGTGAATGGGCAGGAGATCGGCGCTGTGCGCGGCGTCCTGAGTTCGGTTTTGTCGATGATCGAGAAGGGCGCGACTCACCTTGGAGTTGCGACCGATCATGTTGTGGAGTCGTTCCGCAACGACCTGTATCCCGGATACAAAACCAGCGAAGGTGTGGCGCCGGAGTTGCTCTCGCAGTTCCCGCTGCTGGAGCAGGCCTTGGAGGCAATGGGAGTGGTGGTTTGGCCCATGGTCCACTTTGAGGCGGATGATGCGCTCGCTTCCGCAGCCGCGAAAGCTGCACTGGACGAGAGCGTGCATCAGGTATTCATTTGCACGCCGGACAAAGATCTGAGTCAATGTGTGATGGGCACGCGAGTGGTTCAACTGGATCGCAGGCGCGATGCGTTGCGCGATGAAGCGGGCGTTGTGGCCAAGTTCGGGGTGAACCCGCAATCGATTCCGGATTACCTCGCAGTGGTTGGCGACAGCGCGGACGGTTTTCCGGGTGTACAGGGATGGGGTGCGAAGGCTGCGGCTCTGGTTTTATCACAGTATCCGCACCTGGAAGACATTCCGAAAGATTGGCATGAATGGCATCCTTCAATTCGGAAGGCGCGCACGCTTTCCGAATCGCTATTCGTTGCATGGAACGATGCCGTGTTGTTCCGCACGCTTGCTACCTTGCGACTGGACGTACCAGTTTTCGAGATAGTTGACGATCTTCTCTGGAAGGGACCGCGCGCAGATTTCGGGGAATGCTGCCGACGAATGAATGCGCGCAATCTATTGGAGCGCGCAAGGACGGCGGCATTGGCGATCCCAGGCTCGATGAGATCGCACAATGGCTAGTCGTTTGTAGGCCTCAATCTGAAGAGTTTCTTTGTCCCACCAACATTTCCCTTTTCAAATCCGGTCCTTTTAAGTCCATGCCAGAGGTCGTATGATGTTAGCCCTCGTGTTGAGTGATACTGTATGCGTTTCGGAGCGGAAGAGATGAAAGTGATCAAGACGTTGCTTGCGGTTATCTTTGCCGCGCTTTATTCCCTCGTTGCCGTCGCTCAGGCTTCGCACCCTTTGCTGCAGCGGCCCGCCTTCAACGGTACGTTGATTGTCTTCTCTTATGCTGGTGATTTGTGGACCGTGGACCGCAACGGCGGCCACGCCTCTCGTCTCACGACGGGCACCGGCATCGAGACCGATCCGGTCTTTTCGCCCGACGGGAGCATGATTGCATTCACCGGCGAGTATGACGGCAACACGGATGTTTTTATCGTTCCGTCAACCGGCGGAGTTCCGAAACGCTTGACCTATCATCCTGCGGCGGATGCTGCCGTGGCGTGGACGCCGGATGGAAAGTACGTGATCTTCCGCTCCAACCGCGAGAGCAGCAGCCCGCGATATACGAAGTTGTTTAAGGTCTCCGTGAACGGCGGTTTGGCTACGGCGCTGCCGCTGCCCATGGCCTTCTCCGGACAGTTCTCTTCCGACGGTAAGTATTTCGCTTACTCCCCCGTAGGTGGCGCTTCACCGTTCAACTATTCCTCTTACGTTGCGTGGAGAAATTATCGTGGTGGCCTGGCAAGTTCGGTGTGGATAGCCGATATGGCGACACTGGACGTGGTCAAAGTTCCGCGGGACAAGTCGAATGATTTCAGTCCGGTGTGGGTGGATAAGCAAGTGTATTTTCTTTCCGACCGCAACGGGCCGATATCGTTGTTTCGCTTCGATCCGGCAACGAAGGCGGTAACAGAGGTGGTGAAGAATGACGGCGCGGATATTCGTTCGGCGAGCGCGGGGCCGGGCGGCATCGTCTACGACCGGTTTGGCGAGCTCTTTTTGTACGGCACGCAGGGCGGCCAGACCCACCAGATCAGCGTGGATGTGAGCGCCGACTTGCCGGATGTGCGTGCGCGTATTTCGCCGGCGGATCATGAGATCCAGAACTATGGCATCTCACCCACCGGCCTGCGCGCGGTTTTTGAAGCGCACGGCGATATTCTGACTGTTCCCGCGAAAAAAGAAAGCACCACGCGAGATATCACTGGGACGCCGGGCGTTATGGAGCGCGAGCCGGCTTGGTCTCCGGATGGGCGGAGCATTGCGTACTTCTCGGATGAATCGGGCCAGTATGCGCTCCATATCAGCAAGCAGACCGGCGCGGGCGAAGTGAAGAAATTTCCGCTGGCCAACGATGCGACTTATTATTTCAAGCCGGTCTGGTCGCCGGATTCAAAGCTGATCGCATTCCATGACAACAAGACGGAGATATGGCTGCTGGATACGGCGACGGGCAAGGCTACCGTCATCGACAAGGCGGTTGACAACGACAGTGATTACGATGCTGCTTGGTCGCCGGATTCGAAGTGGCTCGCTTACACGCAGTCGGTCGAGAACCGTTTTCATGCGTTATTTCTGCGCTCGATCGCTTCCGGCAAGAGCACGCAGATTACCGATGGCATGAGCGATGTGCGCTCGCCCGCATTCGACCGCGGCGGAAAGTATTTGTACTTCACAGAAAGCACGAATTACGGAACCTCGACCAGCGGCCTGGATATGAGCAGCGATGCTTTCGATGTGACGCGCAGCGTTTATGGACTTGCGCTGGCGGCGGATACGGTTTCGCCGATTGCGCCGGAGGGTGAAGACGAGAAATCGCCTGACGTGAAGGATAAAAAAGATTCCGGCGACGAGCATGCGGATAAAGGCAAATCGGGCGAAGCGGCGAAAGACGATGCGAAAAAAGACGACGGGGAAAAATCGGATGACGCCGACCAGCCCCGGAAAACGGAGAAGACTGAGAAGCCGAAGCCAGTGAAGATCGACCTCGAACACCTGCAGGATCGCGCTTTCGCGCTGCCGCTGCCTCCGCGGGATTACACGAGCCTAACCGCGGGAAAGGAAGGAGTTCTTTACCTGCTGGAAAGCGGAGGAAGATTCCAGGGTGAACATGGGCAGACGCTGATGCGCTTCGTGCTGAAGACGAGAAAGCCTGAGAAGCTGGCCGATCACATTGCGGGGTTTGCTCTCTCATTCGACGGAAACAAGATGCTGCTGGAGATGGCGCACGAAGATGAAGGTCCGCAGGCGGCCGAAGGGCCTGCGCCAAATTTCTTCATCGTTCCTGCCGACGCGCCGGTCAAGCCCGGCGAGGGAAAGCTGGAACTCTCCAAGATGGAAGTGCGCGTGGATCCACGCGAGGAATGGCAGCAGATGTTTCACGAAATATGGCAGATCGAGCGGAGCTTCTTCTACGATCCGCACTATCACGGTGTGGATACGGCGGCTGCAGAGGCGAAGTACAAACCATATCTGGCCGAGGTTGGGGCGCGCAGCGATCTGAATTATCTTTTTCAGGAAATGCTGGGCGACTTCTCCATCGGCCACCTGCGCGGCAATGGGGGAACGATTCCTCATCCGCATCACGTAGCCGGGGGCTTGCTGGGCGCCGACTATGAGATAGTCGAAGGACGGTACCGCATAGAACACATTTACACGGGGGAGCACTGGAATCCGCAGGCGCATGCTCCGCTAACGGAGCCGGGAGTGAAAGTTAAAGAAGGAGATTTCATCCTTTCCGTCGGAGGCCACGAGCTGAGCGGCTCCGATGACATCCAGCGTTTGCTGGAAGGTACGGCGGGAACACAGGTTGTGCTGAAGATCGGCGCGGATGCGAGCGGTAAAGATGCGCATGAAGTTACGGTGACGCCGATTCCCGATGATCTCAGCCTGCGTAATCTGGCGTGGATCGAGGCCAACCGGCGCAAAGTGCAGGAATTGAGCTCCGGAAAGCTGGCTTATGTTTACCTGCCGGATACAGCGATGGGCGGTCTGACGAATTTCAATCGCTACTACTTTGCGCAGCTCGATAAGCACGGGGCCGTGATTGACGAACGATTCAATAGTGGCGGACAGGCGGCGGATTACATTATTCACGCTATGCAGAGAACGCTGATGAGCTGGTGGGCTCCGCGCTACGGAGCGATCTACCGGACTCCCCAGGCATCGATCCTCGGACCCAAGGTGATGATCACCAATGAGTTCTCTGGCTCCGGCGGCGATGCCATGCCGTGGTACTTCCGCGAAGCGCAACTGGGTCCACTGGTGGGCAAACGCACCTGGGGCGGGCTCGTCGGAATTGGAGGCATTCCTGTGCTGATGGACGGCGGGCACGTCACCTCACCCAGCTTTGGATTCTTCAATCCGCAGGGACAATGGGACGTGGAGAACCACGGCGTGCAGCCGGACTACGAAGTGGATGTGGAACCGAAGCAGGTCCGCGAGGGTCACGATGCGCAGCTGGAGAAAGCTGTAAGCCTGGCTCTGGAAGAACTGGCGAAACATCCTGCTCCCGAACCACATAAGCCGGAGTATCCCAACTACAACCGGCACGGAGTGCAGTAATCCCGACCGCAACTTTTTGGAAATCTTTTCTTAGAAATTTCTGAAACGATGTGCGACCTCCTCGCACTATATGGCATTGAGCAGACACAGGCCGCCTAACCCGCGGCTTGCAATAGACTCATATCCCGACAAGGAAGAACCCACAGTAGCCGGGGGGAGCTGGGGTGCTTCAGATCGCCGGAGCCAAGGGGAAAGGCTCCGGCGCTCTTCGGGTTATGGGGTGGCGTCGCGTTCGGCGTTCTTCCTGCGAACTTCTTCAGCCGTTGTGGCTCTGGGCTACCGTAATGCGCTTTCCATTTTGAGACCCTGGGAATTTTTCCGAAACTTTGGCGCAATTCGACTCATGTAATCGAGCCAGCTTGCCGATCTCTCCTTGGTAAGAGGGAAAGGAGTTGTTATGACTATTTCCATCTCAAGCTCGCTGCCGGCCGCAGCGGTTGCGGCTACGAACTCTTCCGCCCCGTCGGCGGCCGCTCAACCAACTCAGCAAGTGCAGCCTCAGGCGGACACAGTGAGGCTCTCGGAGTCGCAACAGGTCTATCAGCTCTATAACCATGGGCAGAGGATATCGCAGATTGCGGCTAATCTTAGCCTGACGGTGAGCGCCGTGAACAGCTATTTGGGGATCTCCGACACTACGACGAGCTAGGCTCGCTCGACGCACGGCAAAGCAGCAAAAATTGCGGCGAGTAGCCAGAGGAATGCCGCATTACTCTGAGAATGCTTCTCTCACGCAACGGGTAAGCACGGCGGCCAGAGTGTCGAAGTGTGTGCCGATCATTCCCAAGTGATCGCCCGGGACGGTCTCAACTTCGAGTTCGGTCACCATCTTTTTCCAAATCGCGGTGGGGTCGGTGGGGAGGTAAGAGTTGCGCTCCGGCCGCACGAATTTTATTTTGCCTCGGTAAAACTGAGGACGGTAGTGCCGCATCGCTTCGAAGTCACTGTCTCGATTGCGCGCCGTGGTGCGGGCGAACGATAAGCGGGAAGTTTCCGGAGGAAGTGTGCGCAGGCGGTGAGCTTCAGCGATGTGCAAGCGGCGCTCAACGCCGTCAGTAAAATACGACATAGCACGGCGGATGGGCATCTGCGCCATGCTGTGGATATGGCCCAGCACCCGCTTCGAAAATAGCCGCATGCGCTGGCCTGTGGGCAGATAGCGGGGATGCGGGTAAGTATCGACCAACACGAGCAGCGCGACGTTTTTCCCGGCTGCGGCCAGACGCCTTGCCATTTCGAAAGCCACCAAACCGCCGAATGAATAACCGATCAGAGCACAGGAACCTTGTGGCTGCAGCTGGTTGAGTGCATCCAGATAGTATTCAGCCATATCTTCGATGCGATGGAACGGCGGCTCCAGTCCGTCGACACCCCGGGCCTGAATGCCGTAGATGGGATGCGCGGTTTGCATGTGCCGGGCGAGCTCCGAGAAACTTGCGCGGCCGCCCACGCCATGCGTGATGAGGATGGGCGGATTCACGCTGCCGGCCTTCAGTGGGACGAAGGGTGAGAAGCGCGGAAGCGCAGGCTGATCCAACAGAGCGGCTAGGGATGCGATAGTTGGCGCGTAGCAGATGGTGGCGCTCGGTAGTTCCCGGCCGAATACTTGAGCGATCTCGGCAAAGACGCTATCGGCCAACTGGTCGGTGCCGCCGAGTCGATAAAATTTTTCTTCGGGGCCGATGGGTGAGCGTTGAAGAACACGCTGCCAAATCTGCGTGAGCACGTCAACCGTTGCGGAAATGGGTCCAGCGTCCACTGAACCTGATTTTAACTCCACGCGATGCAAGACTCCGCGATCATGAATGCGCGAACGCCCAGTAGAGTTCGCGGGCCTTGGTATAGAGAGGACCGAATGGCAGCGTCCGGTCGCCGATGCGCGTTACCGGCACCACCTTGGAGTAGTTTCCAGTTGCAAAAATCTCATCCGCCTTTTCGAAGTCCTGGTAAGTGAGAGTTGTTTCGACCACTTTCACGGCCGCCTGACGCAAGAGTCCGATGACCCTTTTCCGGGTAATCCCGGCGAGGAAAGTTCCGTTCGGGATTGGCGTAAAAACCATGCCATCTTTGGCCATAAACACGTTGGACGTGGCTAGCTCGGCGACGTTGCCCAGCATGTCGCAGACAATTGCATTATCAAAGCCGCGCGCTTGCGCTTCGAAAAGAGAGCGCGAATTGTTGGGATAAAGGCATCCAGCTTTGGCATCGACCGGCATACTTTCGATAGTTGGGCGGCGAAAAGGAGACAACGTGAGCGAAAATCCTTTGGGAGTTCGCATTGGCGCTTCGTAAATCGAGAGACACCAACGGGTGGACTCGGGATCGTGAGCCTGAACCCACGGACCTTCTTTTTCCGCCCAGTACATCGGGCGAATGTAGAGCGCGGCGTCTTTGTCGAAGCGGGCTATGCCTTCGCGCGCGAGGCGGATCCACTCTTCGGTCGAGACCGTTGGCTTGAGATAAAGCTTCTTTGCGGAATCGTTAACGCGTGCGCAATGGAGATCGAGATCGGGGGTGACGCCTTCAAAGGCGCGGGCGCCATCGAAGACAATGGAGCAGAGCCACGCGGCATGAGTACGCGGTCCCATGATCGGGACATTGCCTTCGTGCCAGCCTCCCTCGAAGTAGGTCCAGGTTTTGGACCAGCCAGTTCCGAGTCCCATTTTTTCTCCCTGCTGTTTGTTGATCGTACGCCACGCTACATTACTTTATGTCACGAATTTGTAGTCCGCACGCTCATTTCTGGCGTGGGGCGTAACCAAAGATGGACTTTAGTTCGAGAAATTCTTCCAGGCCAGCTTCGCCCCATTCGCGGCCGTTTCCCGATTGTTTGTAGCCCCCGAAGCAGCCCGCAAAATCGACGCGGGCGTTGTTGATGTGTACGTTGCCAGAGCGAAATCGTTTGGCGATGCGGCGCGCGTGTTCGAGGTCTCCTGAACTCACGAAGCCTGACAGACCATAGGGTGTGTCATTGGCAATCCGAACGGCATCGTCTTCATCTTTATAAGGGATGATGCAAAGAACGGGACCGAAGATTTCTTCACGGGCGATGGCCATGTCGTTGCTAACGTTGGCGAAAACCGTCGGCTTAACGAAATAACCTTTGTCGATCCCTTCGGGACGGCCGAGACCACCGACTATCAGCTTTGCGCCTTCGTCGATGCCTTGTTTAATCAGGCGCTGCACCTTTTCGAATTGCGCTTTCCCGGCGAGGGGGCCGATGTGCGTGTCTTCTGAAGAAGGGTCGCCGACCTGGGTACCTTCCGCGGCTGCAGTGGCGGCCGCGATCGCCGACGCCATTTTGGATTGCGGAACCAGCATGCGGGTGGGCGCATTGCAGGATTGACCGGTATTGCGAAAACAGGATTGCACGCCATCTTTGACGGCAGTGGCGAGATCGGCGTCGTCGAGAATAATGTAGGCGGATTTTCCGCCGAGTTCCTGGGTGACACGCTTCACGGTCGGAGCGGCGGCCAATGCCACGGCGATGCCGGCGCGCGTGGAGCCGGTGAAGGAGACCATGGCGACGTCAGGATGCGAGGAGATTGCGGCGCCTACGGTGGGACCATCGCCATTGACTAGGTTAAATACGCCGGGCGGCGTTCCGGCTTCATGAAGAATTTGCGCGAACAGATAAGCGGAGAGAGGCGCAATTTCGCTGGGCTTGAGGACCATGGTGCATCCGGCGGCCAGCGCGGGCGCGACTTTGGCGGCGATCTGGTTCATGGGCCAATTCCAGGGAGTGATGAGTCCGCAGACACCGATGGGTTCTTTCCGCATGAGTGTGGTGCCCTTGAGATCTTCGAATTTGAACTGCTCGAGGACTTTCACGATCTCGAATAAATGACCGAGGCCGGCTGGGGCTTGCGCGGAGTTCGCGAGAGAGAGTGTGCAGCCCATTTCCTGAGAAATGGTCGCGGCCATTTCTTCGGACTTGGCCTTGTAGACCTCGATGATCGCGCGCAGCAATGCCAAGCGAGCTTCGACCGTAGTCTCCGAATACGACTCAAAGGCGCGCTTGCCTGCAGCTACGGCCTTGTCGATATCGGAAGCGGTTCCTAGCGAGATCGTCGCGATGGGGACCTCGGTGGCGGGGTTGATGACTTGGAAGTCATGGGCTTTGGCGGGATCAACCCATTTTCCGTCGATATAGAACTGGCGGCAGTTCTTCATTTGTTTGTCCCCGATCAGTGGTGCGAGATGAGTGCGAGCTTCTTCACAGTAACGGTCTACATTCATGTTACCGCGAGTTTGCATGGAGGCTTTCGAAAGTCTCTGGACCACGGGTTTTTCTCTAGGGAAGCTGGGGGTGTTAAGGTGAAACGGAAGCTCGTCAGGTAGCACTGGGGGCATTGGGTGCATTGTGCAGGATAGCTTGAGCCAGGAATCGATCTCCAAATTGTCGCCGCTAGCTTTTACCATGCTCGGCGCGATTTCGCTTGTGATCTGGTGGAGACCGCTCGCGTCTAACTTCGCTCTGGCATTGAGCGACCAGCAATACACCCACATTCTGCTGATTGTTCCTGTCAGCGTAACGTTGATTATTTTGGATTGGAAAGCGCCTCCACCATCTTCCCGATTGAGCGTGAGTATTGGTTCGTTGTTGCTGGTCAGTGCTGCAGCGCTTGCATTCATCGTGAGATGGAAAGTGATTGCGCTGCCGGCTGATGTGCAACTTTCCGGGAGCATGCTGGCATTTGTGTTGTGGTGGATTGGGGCTTTTATTTTGTGTTTCGGTACTCGCGCTTTCCGGAATACGCGGTTTCCACTTTTGTTTTTGTTGTGGCTCGTTCCTTTTCCTGCGTTCTTATTGGACCCGATTGTTGGATTGCTGCAACGCGGGTCGGCTGCGTCGGCGCATTGGCTTTTTGCGGCGGTGCGAGTTCCAGTGGAGCAACACGGGATGTTGTTGCACATTCCGGATTTGACGCTGGAGGTTGCGCCGGAATGCAGCAGCATCCGCTCGAGCTTGATTTTATTGGTCACGACCATGGTTGTGGCGCAGCTCCTGTTGCGCTCGACCTGGCGAAAGGCCGTGGTTGTTGCTGTTGCGATTCCACTTTCAGTGGCGAAGAACGGGCTGCGAATCTTTGTGATCGCAATGCTGGCGACGCGTGTGGATCCGGGTTTTCTCACCGGTAGACTGCATCGGCAGGGCGGGGTTATCTTCCTGTTGATCGCGCTGGCAGTGATCTTTCTGTTTGTTTGGATTTTTAGGCGGGGTGAAGAGGAACGGCCTACGGAAAGAGTCGTGGCGCAGCAAAGCAACCACAGGGGCTGAAGCCGCGCTCTTCCACGTTACTACCGGCATTTTCCTACCGATGGGCTAGGTCGTACGTGACGGCTGTGCCGGAGGAGCCGATGTTCAGCATGGAGATGTAGCGCTCCATTTTGTGGTGTCCGGTTTTGTGGAAGAAATAGCTGAGACCGACGACGCCCGCGGTTTCACCGGCAAAGTTCAGGGCGAGTGTGCCGGTGTTGGCGGTGAATACCCGCGTGACCGGGTTCAGCTCCTGACCGCCAGCGTGCAGGTTATCTTTGGTTACGACGAAATCGGCCGCGCTGAAGACGGCGCTGGTGGCAAAGAGGATGCTGTTCTCGCGGTCCCAGAAGCGGTGGTTGACCTCTTCCGGGAGCGTGAGGGGCCGGGTCGACTGCACCATGGGTGCGGGCTGGATGGCCGGAGCAGGTTCAACGGTCTCGGTATTGAGCGTTGCAAGCGAGAGCTGTTGCGCCAGCATTGGACGGCAAGAGCCCACGGCTGCCAGAAGAAGGATTGCCCAGTATTTGTGAATCCCGCTAAGCCAGTTTGTCCGCATAAACTTTAGTGAGTGCCGAGTATCGGCCGCCTGTACTAGTACTAACGCATGTGCAGGTCCATGGAGAATGGCCCTTATGTGCTACTAAGGCATTTAGAATGATTACCTTGTGTGTTACGCCGGGTACTGAGGTCACTTCGCAGAGTGCAAGTTGTTGCACATTCGCGGCTGAACATCAATGAAAAGGGTCACGGGCTAAAGCAGGCGTTGGCTCTGGGAGGGCTGCGGCATCGCTAAAAAAACGCCCTCATACGAATCGCCTTTGCCATCATCATTATCTTCAGCAAGTTGTTCCGGCGCTATTGGGGCTTAAGTTCATCGCTGATGGCTGAATCGCTGACAGCGCTCCCTTCAAACCTGTTCTCGCGCTTCGCCCAGCGGTACATTCACATCTTGCTTTTTCTTGTTCCGGTAGATGGTTACCTTTACCGTGTCGCCGGCGCGGTGGTTGTTCATGACCTGGGATAGATCCTGCTCGTCTTCGATTTTTTCACCGTCGATGGCAACGATCAGATCGCCACCCAGCATAATCGGGATGTTGCCCAGATAAGCGCGCTCGGTGCCGCCGCGCAGTCCGGCTTGATCGGCGGAGCCGCCGGGTGTGACTTGCACGATGAGCACACCGTAATCCACAGGCAAGCCCATGGAATCGGCCAGCTCTGGACCGATGGGAATGGTGCGCACACCCAGAGCCGGACGGCGCACACGGCCCAAGGTCATTAGATCGTTGAGAACGGCTTTTGCGGTATTAATCGGGATTGCGAAGCCGATGCCCGCATTCTGCCCGACGCTCGAAAGAATCATGGTGTTGATGCCGATAACTTCGCCGTGCCAGTTCATCAGCGGACCACCCGAGTTGCCGGGGTTGATGGCGGCGTCGGTCTGAATGGCATCATCAATGGTCGCGCCGTTGGGCTCGCGTACCGGCCGGATCGAGCTCACAATGCCCCGGGTCATCGTTCCCGCCAGCCCGAACGGGTTGCCGATGGCGTAGACTTTTTGCCCTACCTGCAAGTTGCGTGAGTCGCCGAGCACCGCGGGAACGAGGTCAGGTGCGCTGATCTGGATCACGGCTAGATCATGCGGCGGATCGGTGCCCACCACGGTCGCCTTATATTTTTTGCGGTTGTGCATGGTCACTTCCACCTGGCGTGCTTCGGCAATAACGTGATAATTGGTGAGGATGTGGCCGTCCTTATCGATGACAAACCCTGAGCCTTGGCCTTCCTGCGGCACTACCCCATAGAAGAAGTCGAAGGACATGGTGCGCGAGGTAACGTTCACCACCGACGGAATATTCTTGCGGTAGACACTAATGTTGTTCTGCTCTTCGACGTCGAGACCTTCGCCGCCCGAGGCCTCCGTGATGTCGACTCGCGTGGGATGACTCAACCAGCTCCCGGAATTCGAGCCACTAAATTTCGCGCTGGAACGCCAGGTGGTGAAGTAGAAGAAAGCGCCGGCGATGAGCAGCGCCAGGACTGCGGGTCGTAGGAGTCTCATAAGTGCATACCTTCGGGACAGCGAACCGAGTGGGAAGAATCCCATTTGATTCTACGTTTGATTCTAAACAATGTTCCAGGGTGCGGCACGGGAGGGGATTTTTAAGCGCAGTTCAAGGCCTTGCCCGTCGCCCAAGTGCTTCGGTGCTTAGCTTTTTCCATACTGCATGCACTTGTTCCCGGGTGTGGTCGAGTGAGCCGGAGTTGTCGATTACGTAGTCGGCGGCTTTGATTTTTTCGGCTTCGGGAAGCTGCGCGGCCATGCGGCGCTCGACTTCTTTGTGGGCGGCGTCGAGTGGCAGCTTCTGGCGGGCCGCGAAGCGGGCGATGCGCTGCTCGTCACTGCTGGTGACGACGATCAGGCGATCGAAACTTTTTGCCGCGCCGGCTTCGATGATGAGCGCTGCTTCCACGATGGCGACGATGTGCGGATTCTGCCGTCCCATTTCTTCCATCCACTCTTCCTGGCTGCGCAGCACTGCGGGATGCACGATGCGGTTCAACTCTTCGACGCGGGAGGGGATTCGAGATGAGGCGGATTGGGCTGAGCCGAAGGCGGCTTCAGCCAGCTTGGCGCGATTTATGCTGAGATCGGGATTGAGAATGCCTCCGCCGAAGTGGCGCACCACCTCGTTGTAAACCGGCTGGCCGGGCAGCATGAGCTCGTGAGCAATGCGGTCGGCCTGTACGAGGTGTGCGCCCAGGGCGACCAACATCTCTCCGACCGCGGATTTGCCTGAGGCGATGCCGCCGGTGAGGCCGACTTTCAGCAAGAGGTCTCCACGCGAAGAACATCCACCACAGAGGCACAGAGACACAGAGAAAACCGGAGAAACAAGGAAGCTTTTCTCTGCGACGGCGCCTGCGCTGAGCGCAGCCGAAGGGTGCCTCTGTGGTGAAAAGTCTTCATCTGACGGTTAGTTCCGGCGCGCCGCGGCGCAGCTTCGCCGCTTTCACGGTGTTGTACATCAGCATGGCGATGGTGAGAGGGCCGACGCCACCGGGGACCGGGGTTAACGCTCCGGCTACCTCGGCCACTTCGGGGTGCACATCGCCGGCCAGCGTGAATCCTTTGGTACGGAAATTGTCTTCACGCTTTCCATTCTTGTACAACCTGCCGCCGAACAGGCGCTGGAACACCGCAGCGTCGGTCACCTTATTCATGCCGACATCGATTACCGTGGCGCCGGGCTTCACGAATTCCGCGGTGATCATGCCGGCACGACCGATGGCGGCTACAAGAATATCGGCATGGCGGCAGACTGCGGGCAGGTCATGAGTCTTCGAATGGCAGACGGTGACTGTCGCGTTGGCGTTAAGCAAAAGCATGGCGGCGGGTTTGCCGACAATGTCGCTGCGTCCGACGACTACGGCTTCCTGCCCGGCGATGGGAATCTGGCTGCGGTTGAGGATCTCGATGACTCCGGCGGGCGTGCACGGGACGAGGCCGGGACGCTGCGTCGAGAGAAAGCCGACGTTTACGGGATGGAAGCCGTCAACGTCTTTGGCGGGATCGACGGCCATCAGCACCTGCTTGGAATCCACTTGCGGCGGGAGCGGCAACTGCACCAGGATGCCGTCGATCTCGTTGCGGCGGTTGAGGTCTTCGACGAGGGCGAGCAGTTCGGCGGTGGTCGCGGTTTCCGGCGGAGTGTGCTGCTCGCTGTAAAGGCCAACTTCGGTGCAGGCCTTCACTTTACCGCGCACATAAACTTCCGACGCCGGGTTGTGGCCGACCAGAACGACGGCGAGGCCGGGGCGAACTCCGGCGGCAGCCATAGTCTTCACCTCGGCAGCTACTTCGC
>JBAPQU010000382.1:0-1578 GCA_049280795.1 Candidatus Sulfotelmatobacter sp. | reverse complement strand
GCCGACAGTCCGCCATGGGCGCTGCCGTTCGGCGCGCTCACGCTGGTCATATCGGCCCCGCCGATATGACCGTCCCGGAGTGCAGAATTCATTGCCGGGAGAATCATCTTCGGCAAAGTGGATGCCGCCGATTCCGTGCCCGGTCCAGGGCTGGAAAAGAAGACTGAAAACGGAGTCTGGCTCGCCGCCGCTCCGTTGCTGCAATCGGTCGCCGCCGTCGGAGTGAGAGCAGAAGCCGCTGGGCTCGAACCCGCGCCCGCGCTCCGAAGGCTTGGACTAGTAACTGCCGCGGTTGCTCTCGGAGCCTCGCCTCGTAGAACCGATCTGGCAGGCGGCAACTGCACAGCGGAATTTAGAACCGGCAATGCCGCAACCGCTCCGCTCAGAATTCCCAAGAGGCCGTTCCCGGCTCCCGTCTGCGCCCCGGGATCAGTCTGACCTTCCGCTGGCGTAATCGCGTTCGAAGAATTGGCGGCACTGATCGGAATATTCGCGCCAGACGAACTCTGCGCCCTCGCCACCGCTCCCGCCCCGGCGTTTGCACTCGCCAGCAGAGTCGGCACGTTTTGCGCCGCCGGCGCTGTCGGTTCCCCGGCGCCGCTTCCAAGCCCTTCAACCGGAGATCCGCTCACGGGTGTAGTAGGAACCACATCCTCCCAGTCTGTGGTTGAAAGAGGTTGTGCGTTCGTGGCTGAAAGCGCAATGACTGGCGTGTTCTCAGCCAGCAACGCGGTTTCCGCAGGCGCCGGCTCGCCCCGCAAATCACTCCCCACGCTGGACGGAGCAACCTCCCGCACCACAGTCCCGAATACAGGCTGTGCACTTGAGGTGGCAACTGAGCTGGCGCTTGCAGGGGAAAGAATCGATGGCTGTGTACTCTCAACCGTTGGTGCCGGCGGCGCAAAAGAAAACTCAGCGCTCCACCGATTCCAAGGAACCGCGCTCGGCGAAGCTGCCGCTCCACCCGTAACAGTTCCTCCCACTGTCGTTGGGAGATCAGATGGCTGCGCAACCTTACCCGCCGACGTCTCCTGCCCGCTGGTTTGGCCGCTCGTTTGGCCTGGAATCAAACTATTGCGCGGCGCCGGATTCCCCTGCACCCATGGATTCCCATCGGGGTTCGCCAACGCACCAAATGCCCCGGCTCCCAGACTCGGCGCGGAGTAAGCCGAAGATGCGTTCTTCGTCGCCGCGTCGTATGTGCTGGTCTGCGATCCAAGCGGCTGCGCTCCGGGCTGTAGCGATCCAAACGGTTGCGATCCAAGCTGCCGCACTCCCGCCTGAACAATTCCGCTCGTGCTATTGGAAGGCGCCTGCCCCGGCACAACCGGAGCAGTGCCTGCCTCAGCCACCCCAGTCTGTGTCAGATTTGTCTGCGGCCCGGGCGGCAAAATCTGACTCGCAACCGTCGGAACGAGGCCCGGTATAAGCGTATTCACGACGGCCCCTACGCCCACCGTAAGCGAGGGATTTCCGCCCGGCAATTTCTTCGCTGGTGGATTCCCCTCAGGCATTCGCACATTCAGAGCCGCTGCCGGTGCCGTGCTCCCGGCCGCAGACTCCTCCGAAGTTTCCGCC
>JBAPQU010000381.1:0-4902 GCA_049280795.1 Candidatus Sulfotelmatobacter sp. | reverse complement strand
GGCATCTACACCGCGCCCATGGATCACAGCTATCGCGCCGCACTGTCCGGCAATGGCAATAATGGGGGATCGCGCCGCGGCCCACGTCCGGGTTTCGCTGCGCCTTTTGCGCCGGTCGACCCCGAGCCTTTGCCCGCATTGCGCGAAGATTCTACCTCTCGCATCTTCGCCTTCGTCGATGACCTGTTCTTCGCGGCTAAGATTCAAGAGACCGCGCGCAAGCTCAACGTCAAAGTTGAGTTCGCCAAGAACGATAAAGATCTGGCCGAGCGCATGCAGCAGAATGGCGAAGAGAAGCCGTCGCTCATCATCTTTGATCTCAACAACGCCAATGCCAAACCTCTCACCCTGATCCCCAAGCTGAAATCGAAGCTGAAGAAGGGAACTTCGATCATCGGATTTCTCTCGCACGTGCAAGGCGATTTGAAGCAGAAGGCTCACGAAGTGGGCTGTGACATGGTTCTGCCGCGATCCGCCTTCTCGCAGAATCTTCCTAATTTACTGCGCCGCCATGGAGCGCCGGAAGAAGAGAATCCCACGGTTCAGTAGGCCAGTAAAATCAAGTTCCGAGTGCTCAGTACCTAGTACTTAGATTTTTCTGGGTACTGGCTACTGTTCTTAGCGGACGAACATCTCCACCAACACGCCAGCGACCTCATGCGCGGCCTTGGTCGAGACCGAGCCTAGCCTGCGGATCAGGCGCTCACGAGCCACGGCACGCAACTGATCCAGAGCGACCTGCCCCGTCTTATTCCGGAAGGCGATGTTCACGCGCGTGGGGTAGCTGCGCTGGGTCGTGGTCATGGGAGCGACGAGGACAGTCTGCAGGGTTTCATTCATGTCGTCAGGGGAGATCACGAGGCACGGCCGCGTCTTTTTGATTTCCGATCCCCTCGCCGGGTCCAGAGCTATGAGCCAGACTTCGTCCCGCCTGGGATAGCTCACCAAGTCCATTCCTCATCATCAAACGCATTGGGTGGCACTCCGTCGAGCAACATTTCCCGTTCTATCGGCTGCGCCGCGGCAAAGGCCTCTTTCCAGCCTTGGCGCGGGGCGCGATGAGGCGCGATGACCAAGCCTTCGGGAGTGACGCGGACTTCTACCACATCACCCAAGCCGCATTGCGCGATCAACGGCTTAGGGATGCGGATACCGCGCGAGTTGCCGATCCGGGTAAGTTCTAATCGCATAGGAACTATCTCAGTAATTACATTGTAATTACTTTAGTCCACGAAATCAAGCCGACGAAATCGAGACCAAACAGACATCTCGAAACCAGACTCTGGGTTTCCGATATTGAGAACCGCTCACCCCGGAGGCCAGTTCAGCGAACGTCCACCCAAGAGGTGCACGTGCAGATGAAACACAGATTGTCCCGCGCCCGGACCCACATTGAGCACCGTCCGGTATCCGTGCTCGATGTTGCGATCACGCGCGATCTGCGCCGCCGCAAGGTGACAGCGGCCGATCAGTTCGGCATCGTGCGCCTGCGCTTCCTTTAATCCGGCAAAATGCTTCTTTGGAATAACCAGCACATGCGTCGGAGCCTGCGGATTGATGTCTTCAAAAGCAAATACGTGCTCGTCTTCGTAAATTTTCTTGGCGGGGATCTCGCCGCTCAGGATGCGGCAGAAAAGGCAGTTGCTGGTGAGATCGGTCATCGCTGGGTCACCACTGCGAAACGATAACATCAGAGGCGAAGGATTGTCAGCACGGCTGAATTCGTGGTGGTGTCTTAAATGACGTGTTAAGACACCACCGAAATCGTCACAGCGGAGGTCAGAACGATTAGATTGTTGGTCTTTCTCTGTGCTCGCTGCGCCTCTGTGGTGTAGACAGCGATTAGTCCAGCCTCACCAGGAAAACCGCCCCTTCCGGCGTCTTGGTTTCATCCGTGAGCTTGCGTGCGCGCTCACGATCGTCGTCGAGCACCCTCACTCGCACCCACCAATCTCCCGCAGGGCTCGCGAAGCACAGCACTTTCGCCGTGGTATAGCGGCGTTTAAGATGGTCGGCTAGCTTACGGGCTTCCGGTTCGTGCGGGAAGCCGCCAATCTGCACTGCCCACCGGCCACCCATTTCAAGCGGCGACGGGGTCTGCATCACTTCCACTTTCACTTCCGCGACTCCCGGCAGGTAAACGTCAAGCTTGCGAGCAGCCGCCAGCGACAAATCCAAAACCCGCCCGGGGATGAACGGGCCGCGGTCGGTGATGCGTACCAGCGCCACGTGTCCAGTCTTCAAGTTGGTGACGCGCACGATCGAGCCCAGCGGCAGCGTCCGGTGCGCCGCCGTCATGGCGTGCATGTTGTAAACTTCGCCATTCGAGCCTACGCGATTGTGATACGGCGGACCGTACCAGCTCGCGCGCCCAACTTCCGTTGCCAACGGTTTGGAGCCCTCGGGAATCGTAGGCTCGGCCAGATCGGCATCGCTATTTTCGGCGCTGGGCAACCGGTCCCTCTTCGCGGCACCTTCGGGACGTGGCGAGGCCGGCTCCGCATTAGAAGCAGGCTCAGGCGTCGAGTCGGGAGGTGGTGGCACATCAACGCGTGCCTGTTTGGGATGGCCGCAGCTAGGGAGGAAAGCGAGAAGAATCAGAAATGCGGTGCACAGAAAAAGTTCATTGCGCCGCTGCCGCTTACGAAAATAGTAGGGTACGTTCAAGAAGATTACTTCGGAGGGTGCGGATCTTTCTCCATGTAGTCGGCGAACTCGGAGAGTTTCTCCGAAGCCACACGCAGCGCCTTGGTCGAGTGCTGGCGTACCGCAGGCACAACTTCGTCGTTCAGGTATTTGATGAATTCGGGGATCTCTTTCTCGATTCGTTCCGCCGCTTCGGCGACTGTCTTGCTGACGCGCGCCGACGCGCCTTCCACCTTGCGGTTGAAGTCGTCCATGATGCTCCTCGATACTGGGCGTGAATAAACTCACGCGAAAATTGCGGATGCCAAGCCGAACCATTATTTCGTGCTTGGGAGGGTGGGGTCAATGCTGGAGCTGCTGGTAATTTTAGGACGAATCCTTGATAAAGTAAGGACCATGTCTGATGCGAATCCCACAACCGACAACATCCGAGTTCAGGCGCTTCGCTGCAAGGCTAAAGCCGGTCGCAAATTCACCGTTGAGGAACGGTTAGAGCTGTTCGATGCCAACACGAAGTGGTTGGATGAACTGCAGGCAGAGCATTTGAAAGAAACAAAAGCCAAAGGCATGCGGATCGCCCGCGAAAATCGCGGCTGGACGCGCGAGGATTTGTACAACGACGACAGGGGACATCCTCGTGGCTTCCCGCGTCGACACTAATATTGGGCGGCGGCAGTTTCGCAAAAGCCTTCTCGCCTGGTATGACCGTCATCGTCGCGATCTCCCCTGGCGTGCGAGCCGCGATCCCTATCGCGTCTGGCTCTCCGAGATCATGTTGCAGCAAACGCGCGTGGCAGCGGTGATTGAGCACTATCACGAATTCCTGCGGCGCTTTCCCGCGGTCGAAAAGCTGGCGGCGGCGCGCGAGGCCAGTGTGCTTGCCGCATGGAGCGGACTCGGCTATTACCGCCGCGCGCGCATGCTGCATGCAGCCGCGAAAATTATCGTGCGCGAGCATGGGGGAAAGTTTCCAACCAGCGAGCCCGGATTACGGACCCTCTCCGGCATCGGTCGCTACACCGCGGCGGCAATCGCGAGCATCGCGTTCGGCGAGCCGGTTGCCGTGGTCGATGGCAACGTGGAGCGCGTTCTACAGCGGATATCGGGGAAGCGGCTGTCTGGCGAGGAATTGTGGACGGCGGCGGAAAATCTCCTGGATGCGAAACGTCCCGGCGACTTCAATCAGGCGATGATGGAACTGGGCGCGACAGTTTGTACGCCGCGCAGCCCGGCATGTTTGAGGTGTCCCGTGACTGCTCTATGTGCGACTCGCGGAGAACTAGCTCCGCTGGCCAAGCCGGCGCCACAAAAAAAACGCGAAATCCACTATGCCTTGAGCTACCGCAACGGCAACGGACGCGACCGCGAAGTCTTCCTGATTCGGCGTTCGCACACCGCATCTTTGATGGCGGGCATGTGGGAATTGCCCGAGATGGTCAGGGCAAATGGTTCATCGCAGCCCGCCTTCACGCTCCGGCATTCGATAACCGTCACGGACTATGCCGTGAAGGTCTGGAAGACCGAAGACACGCCCGCCAATGCCGGCAAATGGATTCCGGTAGACAAACTTTCATCCGTCGCCCTCACTGGCCTGGCGCGAAAAATTCTGCGCAAAGCCCAAATTCTCCAAAACTCGTAAGCCAAGTCCAGACTCACGTTGCATATTTGCCTCGAGAGTAGAATCCTGCACATGAAGACTTTCCGCCTCCCGATCGTATGCCTTCTGCTTGCGTCGGCGTTTTTCCCCCTCGCTGTTTCAATCGCACATTCTCAGGCAGCCGATAGCCCGCCAAAGCCGGCGCCTTATCCCCTCAATTTATCTCCACCTGTATATCCTCCGCTGGCTCGGCAGGCGCGCATTGCAGGAGACGTAGTTATCCAAATCGGAGTTCGTCCAGATGGAAGCGTGGCTTCTGCCGAAGTGATCAGCGGCCATGCGATGCTGAAGCCGGCTGCTCTTGAAAGCGCTCGAAAATCGACTTTCCCGCGCCAGGAGGGCAACGAGAGAACTACTTTCTATTCGCTCACCTACACGTTTGGTTTCAGAGATGACCCAGGCGCAGACTGCACTGGCGCCGGCGGGAAGTTTGTTCGTGCCGCAAAATGTCTTTACTTGCGGAAATGCGCCTGGCGCGATGCATCGCCAATCGCTTACGCGACCGGCGAATCTCCCGGCCACGTGATAATCCTTGCCCCTTCAGCGTGCGTCGAAACCATGGCGTCCAGTTCCGCTCGCCATTAAGGGTCATCTAAAAT
>JBAPQU010000380.1:0-17137 GCA_049280795.1 Candidatus Sulfotelmatobacter sp. | reverse complement strand
CCGCGAGGACTTTTTCACGTCTATACGTTTCTGGGATCGTGGCCCTGGTGTTTGGCGCTGGCGTATTTTGGCATGAAGCTGGGCCAGAACTGGCGCGAGCTGGGGAAATATTTTCACAAGTTCGACGCGGTGATTGGAGTTGTGCTGGTAGTGGGCGTGGTTTATTTTGTTTGGACGCATTGGCAAAATCGGATTAGCCGTCAGGCTTCGGCTGTTCGCCAAGGGTAGCTGGCGAGACGCCGGCGCTACGGCGATGCTACGGTTCGGGTTTTGCCAGTTGCGATCCTACGATCTGCCAGCGTCCGTTGCGCTTCACAACCACATCCATGTAAACGTAGCGGACGGGGAAGCGCTGTCCGCCTTGCTCGACGTCGTCCTCCTCCGAGCCATGAACGATTGCTACCTCTTCACTCAGTAGCCTGATGCGACGCCCTGTAGAGGTCATCGAGAGGTAGCGGATTACCCCGGTCTTGAGGTCGTTGATCACATCTTGTTTGGCGTGGGGCTCACCCAGCGCGTCGTATTGAATGTAGTCGTCGGCGAAGATGCGTGAGAGTTCCTTGATGTCGGCGGCAATCAGGGCACGATCTCCGTCTTCGAAGAGCTTTAGGATTTGCTGTTCGTCGGATCCCGGCATAGTCCCTTCTCGATTCCCGCACTTCAGAGTAAAAGGGTTAGGTTTGAGAACTCAAGCGTCCTCCGAATGTGTGTTGTCGATACGACTGAGGCGATGCAAAGCTTACACCAACGATGTTAAAGCACGATAACAATTGCGCTGCAAATCCTTTATCGCACGCATTGAAATTTGGAATTAGACAGAGCGTGGAAATAGCCCATACTGTTATTCATGGACACGTTAATATCAGTTGAGGACTCACATGTTGATTTGCTGCACGAGATTGGCGTCCGGCTGGCGCAGGCGGATGGCTTTCATGAAGTATTAACTCGCGTGGTTGACTTTGCTTCTGCGCTGGTGAAGTGCGACTCCTGCCTGCTTTATGTTCTGGAAGGCGTAGATCTGGTTCTGCGAGCTTCGAAGAACCCGCATCCGGAAGTTGTCGATCGGCTGAAACTCCGCGTGGGGCAAGGCATTACGGGATGGGTTGCCGAGCATCAGAAGCCGGTCGCAGTCAACGAAAAGGCTGCGCTCGATCCGCGCTTTCAGTTTTTCCACGAGCTACCGGAAGATACCTACGAAGCATTTCTCTCGGTGCCATTGATGTGCAGGGGGCGCGTGATGGGAGTGATCAACTTGCAGCATCGCCTGCCGCACACCTACACCAAGCGACAAGTGCAGACCATCGCAACGATTGGATTTCTGGTGGGCGCGGAAATTGAGATGGCCCGTTTGGAGGAAGCGAACTCTACCTTGTGGGAACAACTTCAGACGCGGAAGGTGGTGGAACGCGCTAAAGGAATCCTGCAGCGGGATCTTGGGTTAAGCGAGGAGCAAGCTTACCTGACGCTGCAACGGCAGAGCCGGCAGAAGCGCAAGGCAATGAGGGAAATTGCCGAAGCGATTGTGCTGAGCGAGGAAGTGAAAGGGAATTCGGGCTCGCCGCGACCAGCTTGAAAAGATTGACCGGCTAAAGTGCCGCAGCACGCATTTTCTCCGTAGCAATCACGAGTCTCCGCTGAACATCGTGCGTCCTGCCTAATGCTAACCCATAGGACGAGGCTGTTAGGCGGCTGCGCTCGGCTTCGCATCGCTAGACAGCCGAGGCGTCTGTTTCCACACGAGCAGAGGCGGTTTTTCTCCTGCGAGAAGAGCGAGAGGCCTTCCGCTTGATGATGCTCCTATGCCATTAAATTGATTTTCTGTGCGTTTGGCCGCACTCGTTTGCAAAAATCCTGCCTGATACGAGAACATACAAGGTTTGCATATCCATCCAGATTCTTAACTGAGGAAGCGGCCAACATATGGCGACACGGAGTAAGTCCGCAAGAACGAAGACGGCAGCGAAGACAGCTCGCATCGAAGTGAATAATGATGTGAGGTCCGAAGGGAAGGCGCGCAGCGGCTCCAGACATCACGGCACGATCGAGCCCGCGAAAGGGAAGCTGGGCGTGATGATCCCCGGTATGGGCGCGGTTGCAACCACTTTTGTTGCGGGCGTGGAGGCGATTCGCAAGGGGTTGGCGAAGCCGATCGGATCGCTCACGCAAATGGGCACGGTGCGGTTGGGCAAGCGCACTGACGGGCGTTCGCCGAAGATCAAAGAGTTTGTGCCGCTGGCGGGACTCGATGATCTGGTTTTCACAGGCTGGGACATTTTCGAAGACAACATGTACGAAGCGGCCTCGAACGCGGGCGTTCTCGATCACAGGCTGCTCGACCAGTTGAAGCCGTTTCTTTCTTCGATTACGCCGCGGTCGGCCGTGTTCGATCACAACTACGTAAAGAAGATCGACGGGCCGAACGTGAAGAAGGGCAAGACCAAGATGGATCTTGCCGAGCAGCTGCGCGACGACATTCGCGACTTCAAGAAAACCAGCGGGGCGAGCCGGCTGATCACAATGTGGTGCGGATCGACAGAGTCCTATATAGAAGCGACTGCGGCGCACCAATCGGTGAAGGCGTTTGAGAAGGCGTTGCGCGAGAACGACGAGATGATTGCGCCATCGATGATTTATGCCTACGCGTCGCTGATGGAAGGAGTGCCGTTCGCGAATGGCGCGCCGAACCTGACCGTGGATTTGCCGGTGATGCTGGAACTTTCGCGGAAGAATGAAGCGCCAATCTGCGGCAAGGATTTCAAGACCGGGCAGACTTTAATGAAAACCGTTCTTGCGCCTGCTTTTAAGGCACGATTGCTTGGCCTGAGTGGGTGGTATTCCACCAACATCCTTGGTAATCGCGACGGGGAGGTGCTTGACGATCCGGGCTCGTTCAAGACCAAGGAAGAATCCAAGCTAGGTGTGCTGGAACACATCTTGCAGCCCGCGCTCTATCCCGATCTATATGGGAACATTTTTCACAAGGTTCGAATTAACTATTACCCGCCGCGGGGCGATAACAAAGAAGGCTGGGACAACATCGATATCTTCGGGTGGCTGGGCTACCCCATGCAAATCAAGGTCGACTTCCTGTGCCGCGATTCGATTCTGGCCGCACCAATCGTGCTGGATCTGGTGCTGTTCGTCGATCTGGCGAAGCGATGTTCGGAGTTGCGCGGGTTGGGGATTCAGGAGTGGCTGAGCTTTTACTTCAAGTCTCCCATGACGGCGCCGGGGCTTTATCCCGAGCATGATCTGTTCATTCAATCGATGAAGTTGAAGAACACGCTACGGCATTTGAAGGGCGAGCAGTTGATTACGCACCTGGGGCTCGAGTATTACGACTGAGTTGCGGTTAGAGAATACTTCGGCTCAGTCGTATTCCCAGGTCTCGGGTGGTACTACGGGCGATTCGATGTCGCCGACAATTTTGAAGATGCCTTTCAATCGGCCGATGAATTTTCCGGCCTTCCCGGCCGGAACAAGCTGGGCGACGGGTTTGCCGTACTTGGTGATGAGCACTGGCTGACGGGTTGAGTGCACTTCCTCAATAACCGCTAGGCAACGCGATTTGAACTCACTCCCTGAGATTGTCCTCATAAAGGTGCCTCTCCGTGTCGGCATTCGCTTGGTGCGCACTCAGTTTCTATCGGCGTACTCCGTTAAAATTTTAGGCTAGCTTCTTCTCCCGCTGGCCACTAGTCAAATCGTAAATCGGTATCCTTCTGAGACGGTCGGGGAGCCGAAGTCCGTTCGGGCTGCCACTATGGATGCGGATTTCGTGTGTTTTCGACATCGAGCTTCCAAGTTCATGCAAGCGATATTTCAATGGTTGATTCCCTCCAGATAACCCGAGAGCCAATGCCGGCTTCTAACTTATTGGATTGGTCCCGGTTAGGCTTGTGTGGCGGCGTATAATCCCCTTAAGAGTAGGTCGGCCGCAAAGGAGTTCCTATGAAGTTCCGTTGGTGGGCAATCGCAGCGGCGGTGGCGGCGTTCAGCGCAGGGCCTTGGATAGCGGCGCAAACACAACAGCCCGGTCAAAATCCTGGTCAGACCCCAGGGCAAACGCAGAATCCCGGGCAGACGCAAACTCAAACGCAGCAGCCTCAAGTTCCAGTGCAAGATCCGGACCAGGGCCAGCCCAAGGCTGGGGATGTACAGAACGCTCCGGCGCAGCCGCCGGCAACGCTGCCGACCCAGGAAGACGGGCAGATCAAGCACGACGGCACCAAGACTGACGTGGACGCAGTAGGAAACCGCAACGTAGGGTGCGGCCGCGGCGTGGGCAATTGGTACAGCGTGGAAAAGCAAGTGGCGATGGGCCGCTCCTATGCGCAGCAGATTGAAGCGCAAGTCAAGCTGGTGAACGATCCCGTGGTCACGGAGTACGTGAACCGCATCGGCCAGAATCTAGTGCGGAATTCGGATGCGCAAGTGCCGTTCACCATTAAAGTAATTGATTCGGATGTGGTGAATGCGATGGCTCTTCCCGGAGGATTTTTTTACGTGAATTCGGGATTGATTCTGGCGGCGGACGAAGAAGCTGAGATGGCGGGTGTGATGGCTCACGAGATTGCGCATGTGGCGGCATGCCATGTGGCCCGGGAGCAGACTCGTTACACACTGATGCAACTGGCGACGATTCCACTGATATTTGTGGGCGGAGGCATTGGCTACGGAGCGTACGAAGCTGCCGGACCGGCAGCGATGTTGGGGATATTGAAGTTCTCGCGCGGCTTCGAGGCGGAAGCCGACTATCTCGGCGTGGAATATATGTATCGCGCGGGATACGATCCATCGGCGTTTGTTTCGTTCTTCGAAAAGATTCAGGCCATGGAAAAGAAGAAGCCGGGGACTTTGGCCAAGACCTTCGATACGCATCCACAGACTCCGGATCGCATCGAGAAGACGCAGGAAGAAATCCGCAAGATCCTTCCGGCAAAACAGCAATACATTGTTACCACGTCGGAATTCGATGATGTGAAGGCGCGGTTGGCATCGATCGAAAACCGCCACAAGGTGCTGGATCAGAAAGACGCGAACAAGCCCAGCTTGCGGCGGACTTCGACCAGCAGCAGCGACGGGAATGGTAACGCGAACGGTCAGAGCGATGATGACCGTCCAACCTTGAAGCGGCGGGATGATTCTTCGTCGAACTAACGTTGGAAAGAGTTAAGAAATCAGCGAACCGGCGGCCACGGCCGCCGGTTTTGTGTTTCCGGGACTCAATTTAGGGAATTTAAGCCCGTCTTTTTAGGCCAGCCTCGGGACATTACGGAAGCCTGTGACCAACGTCACCGCAGATTGTTGCGTTACCGAAATAGCCTGAGCTACGCTAGGGTAGCGAAGGAGCAAGTCCTCCATGCCAGAGAATACACTCACGATTACCGACAATCGCACCGGAAAGACCTACACCGTTCCGGTCGAGGATGGCACGATTCGGGCCATGAATCTGCGGCAGATCAAAACCGGGCCAGACGATTTTGGGCTGATGACGTACGATCCGGCGTTCATGAACACGGCGTCATGCCGCAGCAGCATTACCTATATCGATGGCGATCTGGGAATTTTGCGCTACCGCGGATATCCCATTGAAGTGCTGGCCGAGCGCTGCACCTTCCTGGAAGTTGCCTATCTGCTGCTGTTTGGAGAATTGCCCACTGAAAGCGAACTCAAAGCCTGGGTGTACGACATCACGCACCACACCATGCTGCACGAGTCCACCAAAAAGTTTATGGAGGGCTTTCGCTACGACGGCCATCCCATGGGGATGTTTGTGAGCACGGTGGCCGCGCTCTCTACCGTCTACCCGGATGCCAAGCATGTTCACGATGCCGACAATCGACTTTTGCAGATCAAGCGGTTGATTGGCAAAGTGCCATCGATTGCAGCCATGTCCTACCGGCATAACGTGGGTTTTCCCTATGTGTATCCGGACAATGATTTGAACTACGCGGAAAATTTCATGAACATGTTGTGGAAGATGGTCGAGCCGAAGTATGTGGCGAATCCGGCGATTGCGCGGGCGCTCGACATCCTTTTCATCTTGCATGCGGACCACGAGCAGAACTGCGGCACCCATGCCATGCGCTCGGTGAGCAGCGCGCAAACAGATCCGTATTTATCCATGGCATCGGCAGCCGCGGCCTTGGCGGGACCGCTGCACGGTGGAGCGAATGAAGAAGTATTGAAGATGTTGGACGAAATTGGTTCCAAAGATAAGGTGCCTGCCTATATCAAGAAAGTGAAAGAAGGCGGGTTCAAGTTAATGGGATTCGGGCATCGGGTTTATAAGAATTACGATCCTCGCGCAAAGATCATTCGCTGGTGCGCGGAACAGGTGTTCGAAGTGACCGGACGCAATCCAAAATTGGAAATAGCGCTAGAACTGGAACGCATCGCGCTGGAAGACGATTATTTCGTGAAACGCAAGCTCTATCCGAACGTCGATTTCTATTCCGGGATTATGTACCAGGCCATGGGCTTCCGGCCAGAGATGTTCACGGTGCTATTTGCCATCCCGCGCACCGCAGGATGGCTGGCGCAATGGCAGGAGATGATCACGGATCCGGAGCAGAAAATCGCACGGCCACGGCAGATCTATACCGGGCACGAAGCGCGGGAGTTCCTGCCGATGGAAAAACGAACATCAGCGGCGCTGGCGGCGGGCCGGTCTTAGGTTTTCTAATTTCCTTTGCACATTTTTGCCTTCGCCCATGTTCATTTGCACATGGCGGCGACGAGATTGCGGATTTCCTCGACGTAGGTTTCTGAATCCTTCACGAAGTCGCTCCAACTCATCTCTCCTGCCAGCGGACACTGCTGGCCCAGGATGCTCCAGACGGGAGCGCATGAATCCAGCGGGTTTGGAGTTTCGACGTAACCCAATCCGAGGCCAGAGGCCCGGCCCAGGCTGTCGGCCAAGGAGACGATTGCCACCAAGGCTGGGTACGTGACCGCTGCAACGACATTGTGGTGACAGAGAATAACTTCCACCAAATCGTCTGACAGTCCCCACCGGCGTGCCAACAACTCCCCGCTTTGACAGTGAGTGAAACCAAGCTCCAAATACTCGGCTTCGCCCATGAAGACCCCATCACGTTGAGCCCTTTCCATGGCGCTCTTGGTTTGTTTGGGAAAGACAACCAGGTTCACGATATAACCGATGTCATGCAGCAATCCGGCCAGATATGCCTTTTCAGGGTCTCCGAAGCCTACGGCGCGCGCCAGTTTGCGAGCGATGATGGCGCACGCCAACGAATGCTGCCAGAAAACTTCGGGGTCGAGACCTTTTGTGGAGGTGGGAGCGATCCGCAGCAGGCCGCACGAAACGGCGATGTCGCGGATGCGAGCGATTCCAAGCGTGCGTACGGCGGCGCGCAGGGAGTCCAGGGCGGGGCCTCGGCTATACAGCGCTGAGTTAGCCATGCGCAGGCATTGCGCGGCCAGGGATTCATCGCGGCCGATGATTTCCGCCACCCTGTGCAGATTGACATTATCGGCAGGCTGGTTCACTTCGCTGAGCACGGATTGCACGACTACTGGAATGCTGGGGATCTTGGCCAGCAAATCTTCCTTTCCGTTCAAGGCTTGAAGTAGCGTAAGGTTCGCCGCGGCGGGCTGGCTGAAACGTTCCGTTCCTGGAATTTCCGTCATAACTTTTTGTCGCTCTCAAAGCGGTTGATCCCCGGCGCGCGGGGACAAATTCGCTGCGTTCCAAATATGCACTGCGAAACGCTAAGGGCGAGATAGTTCAACGGTAACTCAGGCAACAGATCATCCGTGTTGTTGAAGTCGATTGAGAGTTACATCGGTGCTGTGGCGAGTTCCAGAGCGGGACGAGAAGAGAAACAGGACTTTTACCAGAGACAATTAGAGGAAGCTTAGGCCGAATTTTACCCCGAGCCCATCCGTAAGCTTTCCACGCGCCGCCTTCCTACGCGGCTTGCTTTGTAGTTAGCGCGGTAACGTAGTCGTGGCTCTCGGACGGCGAGGTGATGACTTTCATCTCCTCCCAGTCGTAGGGAAATTCTCTTCCGCAGTCCAGGCAAGCTACGTAGGTGCCGGTTAACGCGCCTGCCTGAGGGCGACGCGCCGTCCCGCGAATGGTCACAGGGAAACTATAGCGGGAGTGTCGGCAACCGAAAAACACATCAATCAGTTTTGTCATCATGGAGCACCATACCTAGTTTGTTTGCCAGGATTTGTTCTGAGTGCGGCCCCCTTCGCACCGTACTCAATACTAAAAGATTAGATTCAGCTTGAGAAGAATAGTTGCGGTCCCTTGTTTGTGACATGTGACCATGTCGGGCTCTACTCTGCCAAGTGACTCTGGGGAAGTCAGTTAGACGCACATGAGTTAAAGATTTGCACAGGCGGACGGAGGAGAAATAGCGTGGAATGCACAGATGGGAGGTTCAGAGACTGGAACCAGATGTCGGCAGGACCGCATCCTACGACAGGTTTAAAGCCTTCCTGATGGTGCCGCGCTCTTGCTGAATTTTTTCCTGCAGAAGCGTGATCGCGTAGATGAGTTGCTCAGGACGGGGCGGACATCCGGGAACGTAAATGTCGACGGGAATTACCTGGTTTACGCTCTGCACCAGCGCGTAGTTCTGGAACACGCCGCCGGATGTGGCGCAGGCTCCCATGGAGATAACCCACTTCGGCTCCGGCATCTGCTCCCACAAGAGTCGGATTACCGGCGCCATCTTGTTGGAGACGCGGCCGGCAATGATCATCAGATCGCTTTGCCGCGGGGATGGACGAAATACTTCCGCCCCAAAACGTGCAATATCAAAACGCGACGCTCCCATAGACATCATTTCGATGGCGCAGCAAGCCAGCCCAAACGTCATCGGCCAGATGGAACCCTTACGCATCCAGTTGACGGCCGAATCCAGCGTGGTCAGGACGACTCCCTCCGGCGTGGGATTGCCGAAGGTCAGATCCTTTACTACTTTCTTGCCGTTCTCGTTGGAGACGTAGGGGCCGAAATTTAGTTCGGAGGGCATAGAACTATTGTAAACCACGGAATCGCAGCTTAACTCCTAACGCCCGCAGCGCGGCGGACCGCCTTCTCCGCAGATTGAGGAATCTGCACCGCAACAAAGTAGTCTTGAGGGTAGAGGTAGTCCTCGCCTGATTCATCGATGACCCTGATCTGGCGGAGTTCCGCGGCAAGATTGTCTGAAATGGCCTGGTAGACCTTGCTCAACTCGAGCGAGGCGGCATACCCCCTGTTCTTGACACACACGACGAATCGCGATTGGCTTCGTTTCATTGGACTTCAAAAAAACGCTTGATCTTATATTCTTTTCGACCTAAGCCGTGCGCCTCATACCAGTGCACCTCGGCATAACATATCGTACCACCGCTCAGTTCGACTGATGCTGTGCCTTTCATCTTCTTCCAGCGGCGACCGCCGTAGAGCTTTCGCAACCGCCGCCGCTCCCGGACGCCTTTACCCGAGGTGATTGTTTCAACATCGAGGATTCGCCCGATGACCTTGAAAAACACGAACTGATTCTACTCCCGTGAGTCGCGCCTTCGGCCTACTCTGTGATGGATCTTACGGGTTCACGACAATCTTCCCGAACATCTGGCGGTGATATTCCCGATCTCCCTCCCCGGCCTCGCTCCGCGCCATCTGCATCTCCGTCTTGCGAATCATTTCCAGCCACAAGGAATCCGGATCGGCATTGAAAACCGTGCCGGTCTCCGCCGGAAAAACGAACCAGGCCCCCAATTCTACTTCCCGCCGCAGTTGATCTTGATCCCATCCGGCATAGCCCAGATAAACATGAAAAACGTCAGGCTTAGGTCGAGACGAAATGGTTTGTTCGAAGAGGGTCTTCGCGGAAATCAAATAAACACCATCGAAGACGTGCTCCGCCCCTTCGAGCTTGGCCGGCGACTGGAACAATGCAAACACCGCCGGCATTTCGAGTGGTCCTCCGAGATAGACCGGGTCGGAACGGTCTTTGGCCGCCTTCGGACTCTCAAGTACACGCGAAAGCGGGACATCCGTGCGCCGGTTGAGAACCAGCCCGAGTACGCCTTTTGCATCGTAGCGAACCAGCAGAATCACCGTTTTGGCGAAATTCGGATCGCCGAGGGCGCGGCTCGCCACCAGCAACTTTCCTGCACCCAGACTTTTGGCATTCTTCGATTGGACGGGCAAAGATTGGACAGGAAGAAAACCGGCCGGCGGCACTTCGCTATTCGCAGGGAACTCCACGGCAAGTGACAGACGGTTCGTCCAAGTGTCCAGCTCTGGCGCATCAAATTGTTTGCGGTGACGATCTAATTTCCCGGCCGTCGCGCAGGCAAGAATTGCCGCCAGCAGTGCGTAGAGGTACATTTTGCGCAGAGACATGACCGCTCTCCTTGCATCAGTGTGCCGAGTTTAAATGATTCGGTAGCGGTTGCAAAATCGGCAGCGCACTCGTGAGGGTCGATGCCTGTTCTCAACAGTTATGCAAAAAGAATGGATTCCCACGTGAGTTTCGACTATCGTTTTACCTAGAGGTGGGTTTTGGCTGCTGAACGCTGGCCTGAACTGCGACAGAAGGTGAAGGGCATAGGACGCCTCCTCAGATGTCCACTTTGTCAGTTTCGCTTCTCGTACCGACACCATTTGCGAGCAGGACGAACCTGTCCACATTGCAATGTTCCTCTTGGGTTCCCGTTTTACTATCGAGTGACCCTCTATATTGCTTATCTCTCCGTCGCCGGATTGACTATGTACAAGGGCTACCAGAATATGGGGTCAGGCTGGCTTTTGCTAGGCCCGCTGTTTGCGGCGCTATTTGGGTTCTTTGCGCAAGTAGCAATTCTTCGGGCTTTCCCTCCGAAGCTTCAAGCACACGCTGAGGGAAGCACGTGGTTGAAACTTACGTGACCACCACGCAACCTCCAGTTAGCTGGCGTAACATCCCAATAACACTCACCCGCCGATATACTCCTCTTCCGCGATACCTTACGGGTTCACCACAATCTTCCCAAACATCTGGCTCTTCTCCAAATATTCATGTGCAGCGCGTGTTTCGCTGAGCGGGAACACGCGGTCCACCACCGGCTTGAGTCGCCCTGCAAATACATGCTGCAATACTTCATGCAACTCGGACATGGTTCCCATGTAGGAGCCCAGCAGAGACAACTGCCGCGCAAACAGATGCAGCAGGTCGATGCCAACGTTTGGGCCAGTGGTCGCTCCACAAGTCACCAGCGTGCCGCCGTTCTTGAGCGACTTCACACTTTCGTCCCACGTAGCTGCTCCCACGTGCTCAATCACAATGTCCACGCCTTCTTTATTTGTGATCTTTCGAACTTCTTCGGAGATCTTTTGCTGGTAGTGGTTGATGCGGAAGTCTGCGCCTAGTTCGCGGCCTTTGGCCAGCTTCGATTCGTCACCGGCCGTCGTGATCACGCGGCAGTGAAAGAGCTTGGCAATCTGAATGGCCGCGATGCCGACGCCGGAACTTGCCCCCAGCACCAGCACGGTCTGACCGAGACGAATGGCGGCTCGCCCAACCAGCATGTGCCAGGCCGTTAGAAATACCAGAGGAACGCTCGCCGCCTGATTGAAATCAAGCGAGTCGGGAATCGGAATCACGTTCGCTGCTGGCGCCGCGATCAACTCGCAATTCCCGCCATCCACCATATATCCGAGCGCGGTGAATTCACGGCAGTGGTTTTGCAGTCCCGCAACGCACTGGGCGCATCGTCCGCAGAAAGACATAGGCGCCAACAGCACGCGCTGGCCAACCTTGAACCCGCTGACATATTCGCCAACCTCGGCGATCTCGCCTGCAATGTCACTGCCAAGAATGTGCGGCAGCATTACTCCTGGCATGCCCTTGCGCACCCAGATATCGAGATGATTCAGTGCACAGGCGCGCACGCGCACAAGCACTTGATCCTTGCGCAGGGGAGGATCGGGGGCGTCTTCGTAAGTCAAGACTTCTGGTCCACCGAATTTGTGAATGCGTACTGCTTTCATAAGGGCGTTCTCCTCTTCATCTAAAAACAAGCATACTTATCCAGAACGGGAATTCCCAATCCGGAATCGTGGGAAAATTTCTTGATCGCAGATACTCGACCAGGCCGACAAGCAGAGTAGCATTCTCTTGGGCAGGTCGAAGTCTAGAGGGTGTTGCCAGTGGGTACTGGACACGGCTTGCCAAGTCGGGGAGTGGCTTCATCAGCCACTGCAGTTCAACTCTGCCGCCCTCTGTTCTCCACTCCCCAAAAGTAAGCTTGACAAGCACTTTGTACCGGTTCACGATTAAGATGCTTGGCAAGCCGTGTAGTACTTCAACTGGTTTCGCGGAAAGCCTCGGTGTGATGACCCGGGGCTTTTTCTTTTTGCTCGTTTGACTACCTCCTGCTAACCGCTCGATAATCAACCTGGCTCTCGTGGATATCTACGAACAAATCGTGCAGCTACGCCGCGAAGGACGCCGTGGCGCTCTCGCTACCATTGTCAACGTGCGCGGCTCGATTCCGTCGTTCAATACGGCGAAGATGCTGGTGCGCGATGATGGCTCAATCGTCGGCACGATTGGCGGGGGATGCGTCGAAGCGGATGTGTGGCAGGCGGCGCGTGAGGTCATGGAATCCGAGAAACCCCGCACGCTGACTTTCGACCTGAATCAGGATCCGAAATACGATACTGGGTTGGTATGCGGCGGTACGCTGGAAGTTTTCATCGAACCGATTCTACCTCCAGCATTACTTTATGTTTTCGGCGCAGGTCATGTGTCCGTAAATCTTTGCAAGATTGCGTCGAATGCAGGTTTTGATTTGATCGTGACCGACGATCGCACCTCCTACGCCACCAAAGAACGGTTTCCTGCCGCGCGCGAGGTGCATGCGCTCGACTTTGACGAAGCTACCCAAAAGCTCGACCCAAATGAGACTTCTTACATCGTTATCGTCACTCGCGGTCATCGCGACGACATGCACATTCTGCGCTGGGCTGTACAAACGCGGGCGCGATATGTCGGCATGATTGGCTCCAGGCGCAAAGTAATCGAAATCTTCAAAACGTTAAAGAAGGAAGGCCTGCCCGCGCATCTGTTCGACCGCGTCCATGCCCCTATTGGTATTGATATTGGCGCCATCACGCCTGAGGAGATTGCGGTTGCGATCACGGCAGAGTTGATTGCCATTCACCGGCACGCGAGTTCTGCACTGCCGCACATGAGTTGGTTCCGTTCGCAGGACTCCCACGAAAAAAAATCGCCGGACGCATCGGCGGCTTTCGACCATGAGTGAATTGTTGATTGATGATTTCTGATTGTCGATTGAGACCTATATCGCGAATCGTCAATCAGCAATCAAAAATCAACAATTCTCTATCATTCCCTGCTATCTTCAGCAGCATGACGCGTGCCCCCAGCTTTGCCGGCCTTATCCTCGCTGCTGGCGAATCTTCGCGCATGGGCAGGGACAAGGCATTGCTGCCGTGGCCTCCGCGGGCGTCCGGGGAAGCGCCCTCCAACGACACATTCCTCTCAGCCGCAATTCGGTTGCTTTCGCTGGCTACCGATTTCGTCCTCGTGGTGGTCGGAAAGAATGAAGCAGCGCTGTCGCCGATCATTTATGCGGAAGGCGCATCTCTGGTAGCGAACCCGGATCCGAGTCGCGGCCAGTTCAGTTCGCTACAGGTTGGGCTGCACGAAGTGCTCAACCACGGGCGCGATGCGGCGATGATCACTTTGGTCGACCGGCCTCCGGTCGGTACAACCACTATCCAAACGCTGCGCGACGCTTTCGAAGTCGCGGATCACAACATCTGGGCAGTCGTGCCCGAGTTTTCTGGAAAGCACGGACATCCCTATCTGGTCGGCCGCGAGATGATCGCGGCATTTCTGCAGGTTCCGCCTACGGCGACAGCACGCGACATTGAACACGAGCACCAAGCACACATCCAATATATTCGCGTGGAAGATCCGCTAGTTGCTCTGAACATCAATACTCCTGAGGACTATGCGAGTTTATTGACGTGCCCGTCATGACGAAGCGCGATTTGCACGGTTACTGCGAAGCACGTTATTGTCGATAGATGGACACCGCTGAGGCTTTTCTTCCCGTCACGAACGAATTTCTGGACTCGATCCTGCGTCTGTCGCCGCGCGTCGCTGCTTTTGATTGCGATGGGACACTGTGGTCCGGCGATGTTGGGGAACGTTTCTTCGACTGGGAACTGGAGGTGGATGATGTCTTTCCTGACAGCCGTAGCCGTGGAATCCTCAGCCGATCGATGCGAGAGCGTTACGCTGCGTATAAGCGTGGCGAGGTCGATGAGATCACGATGTGCGGCGAAATGGTGACCATGCACGGGGGCATTTCGGAAGCGAAGATGATGGAAGCCGCTGCGCTTTTTTTTGATCGGTTTTTCGTCCAGCAGATTTTTCCTGAGATGTGCGAACTGGTTCGCCGCCTTCAGGAAAACGGCTGCGAAATATGGACAGTTTCTTCGTCGAACGAATGGGTAATCCGCGCCGGGATGAAGCATTTCGGCATACTCGAGAACCGTGTTCTTGCGGCCAAGGTAGAGATCGACGGAGGCCTCGCGACTGATCGGCTGATCCGCGTGCCTTCCGGGCCGGGCAAACCAGAGGTGTTGCGCGAGGTCGTCAAGAAGGAGATCGACGCGGCTTTTGGGAACTCGCGCTGGGATACGGAAATGCTGGCGGTGGCTAGGCACGCAGTTGCGGTGAATCCGAATCCTGACCTTGAGTCCGCGGCCCGTGAGCGTGGCTGGCGAGTTTATTTTCCCGAGGGCATTGGTCGGTGCGGTTGAGTTTGGCGCTGCGCGTGTCGTTTACAATTGGGCTTAACCAATTAGGTTTTACCCATGTATTCTCCGCAGGTACTCGACCATTTTCAGAATCCGCGCAATGCCGGAGAAATCGAAGATGCAGACGGCATGGCGGAAATTGAAAACCCTGCTTGCGGCGATGTGTTGCGGCTAAGTCTGAAGACCAACGCCGGCCGAGTTACGCAAGTGCAATTCAAAGCCAAGGGATGCGTTGCGGCGATTGCGTGCGCTTCGGCGTTGACAGAATTGGCTTTGGGGAAGACGCTGACCGAGGCTCAGCATTTGCAGCGCGAGGATATCAGTAACGCGGTAGGCGGCTTGCCCCCGGGTTCAACTCATGCTGCTCAGTTGGCCGTGGATGCGCTTTTGGCTGCATTGAACGGCATCAGGCCATAGCAAAATTCATGCCCGCTTCCCACACTCCGCGCCGCATCGCATGCCTGCAACCGAGCGCCACCGTCATTCTGGCTGCTCTTGGCGAACTGGATCGCGTGGTTGCCTGCACGAAATATTGTGCGGACGTGGTGCCGGAGATTACAGCGCAGCCGCGCACCATTCTCGCCGACTCCTGGACCGCCAACGCCGAACAAATTATTGCTGTCCAGCCCGACCTGGTGATTGCCTCCGTGCCTTACCAGGAGAAGGCAGTCATTGAGATACTCAAGTCTGGAACTTCCTTCCTCGGCTTTGCTCCTAAAAGTCTCGCCGACATTTATTCCGACATCGCTATCATCGCGGGCGCGGTGGACGCGAGCGAGCGAGGCGGAGCCGTGATCGCTAGCATGGAGCAGCGAATCGAAGAGGTCCGCTCCCGCACCGCGGAGTTGTCTCGTCCGCGAGTCTTCTGCGAAGAGTGGGGCAAACCGCTGATCGCATCGCAAGCGTGGGTTGCAGAATTGGTAGAAGCTGCAGGGGGCGAGTTTCTGGGTGTGCCTGGACGGCAGATTTCAGCCGAAGAAGTGGTGCACATGGATCCTGACATCCTGGTCGCCGCGTGGTGCGGAGCGGGCGACCGCGTGCCGCTGGAAAAGATTCTGCACGATCGAAACTGGCAGGGAATCCGCGCCGTTCGCGCTTCCCGGGTTTATTGCGTTCGTGATGAACTCCTGAATACGCCGGCCCCCACGCTGCTGCGCGGCCTTGATGCGCTGGCCTTTGCCCTTCATCCCGAACTCTTTGCCCGCACGGAAGGAATACGGCAGATTACTGCGGTTCCGTCTTCCACAGGCGTGAATCTTGCACTCTGAGTTAAGATTCGTTCATGCCCGTCACTACAAGAATCGAAGAAGTTCGCAGCGAAATCACAGCTCTCGCCCAAGCCGCGCCCACGGCTAAGGACTTGATGCAAGGCGTCTGCAAGCTTTTGCACGAACGCATGCTCAAATACAACTGGGTGGGCTTTTACATGCTCGAACCCGGTGCTCAGCCGCCCGTTCTCGTGCTGGGCGCTTTTATGGGTGCGATGACGCCGCACACGCGAATTCCGCTGAATCAGGGAATTTGTGGGGCTGCTGCCTCGAGCGGGAAGACGATTGTGGTGGACGATGTGAGCAAGGATTCCCGCTACCTCGCGTGCTCGCTCGAGACCAAGTCCGAAATAGTTGTGCCGGTTTTCGTGGCCGGACAAGTCGCTGGTGAGCTCGACATCGACAGCCATTTTCCGGCCGCATTTGCCGCCGAAGACCAGATGCTGGTTCAATATTGCGCTGAAGTTGTGGGGAAAAAATTGGAGAAGTCTCGCTGAAAAATCCTTCGCAGCTGGAAGCTACCGCCATCATGAAACAGGTTGTCGCCGCCGTAATCGAACAGAATGGCAAGCTGCTCGTGTGCCAGCGCACCCGGCACCAGACCATGCCGCTGAAGTGGGAATTTCCCGGAGGAAAAATTGAGGAAGGCGAGCAGCCGCGCGACGCGCTGCGCCGGGAGTTGGATGAAGAATTAGGCATCCGTGCCACGATCGGCGATGAGATCGCCCGTCTGCGACATACTTATCCCAATGGCGCGATGGTGGAACTCAGGTTTTTTCTCGTCCGCGAATACGATGGCGAAATTGAGAATCGCATCTTCCGCGACATGCAGTGGTCAGCCCCGAAAGATCTGGCATCCTACGATTTTCTGGAGGCGGATGCTTCGCTGGTGAACGACTTGGCTGCGGGCCGACTGCTCGACTAAAACCCGCTTCGACGTTCGAGATAGACTAGCCGCCCGCTTTTCCCGTAACAAATCCGATGGCT
The DNA here is from genome assembly GCA_049280795.1 of Candidatus Sulfotelmatobacter sp. Classification (GTDB taxonomy): domain Bacteria; phylum Acidobacteriota; class Terriglobia; order Terriglobales; family Acidobacteriaceae; genus Sulfotelmatobacter. The sequence goes on along the minus strand of JBAPQU010000380.1, from coordinate 73 downwards.
AATGCCACGGACAACCCCGCCACAATAATGGTCGTCCCCCACGCGATTGCGTTGAACAGGTGCGTGTTTACGT
>JBAPQU010000379.1:0-2827 GCA_049280795.1 Candidatus Sulfotelmatobacter sp. | reverse complement strand
GAGTAGAGGTAAAGAATCCCGAAGCACACGAAACCAAGGCCGAACCATATCGTGTCCGTAACATACCCGTGCTCCACGATAAATGGGAGAAAACGGTGATGCTTGTAGTTGTAGTTCAGCACCAATGTAGCAATGTCCTCAGGAAGGCGATACCGCATACGGTCGTAACGATCAGCGCCAGTAGTCGCAAAGCTAACTTCATTTACGCCGTTCTTTCTGCCGTTCGCTGCTCGGAGGATTTTAGATCGACTGCCGGACTTTACCCCTCAACCTCCGCCATCGCGCCCCGCTTGCGCTTGTTCGATTGTAGAATCTTTTTCCGCAGCCGCAATGACTTGGGAGTGATCTCCACGAACTCATCATCCGCAATGAATTCGATTGCCTGCTCCAGATTCAGATTCCGGAAGGGCACGAGCCGAATCGCTTCGTCGGCGGTCGAAGCCCGCATGTTGGTGAGCTTTTTTTCGCGCACCGCGTTGACGTCGAGATCGTCATCCTTCGCGTTCTCGCCGATGATCATCCCTTCATACAACTCAACGCCCGGCCCAACAAAAAGCTCTCCACGCTCCTGCAGTCCCCACAGCGCGTAGGCCGTCGAACTTCCGGACCGGTCCGCGATCAACGCTCCTGTGAGCCGGTGCGGGATTTCTCCTTGCCACTCCGTGTATCCATCGAACAGCGAATTCATTACGATGGTCCCGCGTGTATCGGTGAGCAACTGGCTGCGCAGCCCGATCAGTCCGCGGCTGGGCACGCGGAACTCGATGCGAACCCGCCCGTAGCCGTGGTTGTGCATGTTGGTGACTTCGCCCTTACGCGATCCCAACTGCTCCATTACCACACCCACGAATCCTTCCGGCACGTCGATGGTGAGGTGCTCCACCGGTTCCATCAGCCTGCCAGTTTCTTTGTCGCGCTTGGTTACAATCTCCGGCTTGCCGACCATCAGTTCGTAGCCCTCGCGCCGCATCATTTCGATGGTGATTGAAAGCTGCAGTTCACCGCGTCCGAGCACTTTGAATGAGTCGGTCGTGCCCATCTCTTCCACGCGCAGAGAAACGTTGGTGAGCAGTTCTTTCGCAAGCCGCTCCCGCAGATTTCGCGACGTAACATATGTCCCTTCCCGTCCCGCGAACGGAGAATTGTTTACCGTGAAGGTCATCGCAATGGTCGGTTCATCGATCACAATGGGCGGCAACGGCGCGGGATTCAAAGCGTCCGTAATGGTTTCGCCAATCGTGATTCCTTCCACGCCCGCCACTGCGACAATATCGCCCAACACGGTTTCCGTAATATCGGTCCGCTTCAGCCCGGCAAAAGAAAACAGTTTGGTGATCTTGGTTTTCTGCATCGTGCCGTCGAGCTTGGCGATCACTACATCTTCGCCGGTATACATCGTTCCGTTGAAAACGCGTGCGATTGCCAGACGTCCGAGATAGTCGCTGTAATCGAGGTTCGCCACCAGAATCTGCAACGGCCCGGTCGGATCTCCCGTAGGCAGCGGAGTCGTCTTCAGGATGGCGTCAAACAGCGGCCGCAGATCCTCGCCGCCGACCTTGGCGTCGGTCGATGCCGTCCCTGCCTTTGCATTTGTGTACAAAACTGGAAAGTCGAGCTGATCTTCCTTCGCGTCAAGGTCGATAAACAGATCGTAAATTTCGTTGAGCACTTCCTGCGGACGCGCATCCGGCCGGTCGATCTTGTTGATCACCACAATCGGCGGCATCTTCGCTTCCAGGGCCTTACTCAGCACGTAGCGTGTCTGTGGCAGCGGACCTTCGCTCGCATCCACCAGCAACATCACTCCATCCACCATCTTCAGCGCGCGCTCCACCTCGCCGCCAAAATCGCTGTGGCCGGGCGTGTCGACAATGTTGATCTTCACGTCGTGATAGAAGATGGCCGTATTCTTGGCCAGAATCGTGATGCCGCGTTCCCGCTCCAGTTCGTTCGAATCCATCACCCGTTCGACGTGGTGCTCGTTGGAGCGGAAAGTCCCGCTCTGTTGCAGCATGGCATCGACCAGCGTGGTCTTGCCATGGTCCACGTGCGCGATGATGGCGATATTGCGAATGCTTAAACTCAAAGTATGGTTTGTCCTTTGTTGATAGTGCGGATTGATAGGAGCGCGCTTACAGCCGATTCTCGACTGTAACGCCCCTCTATCACTTTACTATGGGTAGCGCTTTCACAGGAGATTACATCGCACTTACGTGTGCGTGGCTGGGAAAGGGATTGTTACTGGAGGATTAAAGGAGAAGAACCAACGGCTTCAGCCCGCCACAGCTCTCTCCTTCGGCGCAGGCTTTCCCGCCAGCCGCGCTTCCGCTTCCTTCACCGCTCGTTGTGCCGCATGGATTCCCATGTTGGTGGTCGATTCCGGACCCTCGGAGTCCGTGTTGGCGAAGAAGACGCGATCCAAAGGCTGCCGCACCAGCGGTTGAATCTGCGTGTACAGCCCTGGTGTAGACATATACAAAGGATGTCCGCGCCGGTAAATATGCACCTCGATCGGATCGACATTCGATCCCTGCATCAGCTTCTGATAGTCGTGCAATACGCTGGCGGCAATCTTCCGCGCCCCGATTTCGTTCAGCAAGTAGCCGCGGTCCTCTTCCTTCATCGGTGTGTAACAACTAAGAATGTTGAACTTCTGCTGATAGCCCGGCTGCTTTTGAATGACCCAATCAGCCACCACGATATCGGTAAAAGTGTTGCCGGGACACCACGTGTCGTATCCATGATTGAACACCGGCTTGTCGAAAATCAGATTCACCACGGGATACGGAATGTAGCGAATCTGGTGCATGGCGTCGCTCTGTTTGTC
>JBAPQU010000378.1:0-1819 GCA_049280795.1 Candidatus Sulfotelmatobacter sp. | reverse complement strand
AGGCGAAGAATGGGAAGAGCAGCACGCGTCCGATTTTATTGCGGATTGAAACCAAGGCGGGGCATGGCGCGGGGAAACCTGTGGCCAAGCAGATTGAGGAGTACACGGACATTTATTCGTTTCTGTTCTGGCAGCTGGGGATGAAGTAGCGCAGATGATGTAGATGTACCAAACTGGCGATCCGGACGCATTGAGAATCTGCCTTCTATTGCGGCTGCAGCGTTGCTTTAATATTTAGGTCACTTCCATCGTTCACGCTCACCGTTCGCTTCCAATCAGCAAATTTAGCGGCCTTCACTTCGACAATATGGTCGCCGGCCGCAAGTGGGACTGTCGACGGTGCATTGCCGACAAACTTTCCGTCGATATACACTTCGGCATCGGGAATCGAACTAGCCACCTGCAGCCTTCCTTTGTCAGATTGCGTCGGCGCTTGTTGCGGGAAAAACCGCTGCACAACGCTCAAGATATCTTGTGCGCTGAGGGCAAAACCTATTCCCTGAACATCTGCCTTTACGACCTTGACGGTGTTCATGCCGATGACCTCGCCACGGGCGTTCAGGAGCGGACCTCCACTGTTGCCTGGGTTGATTGAGGCGTCGGTTTGAATCCAAGTTCCCGGTCCAAGTTCTGAGTATGTACCAACAGCGCTGACAATTCCTCTCGTTACTGTGTTCTGCAGCCCCATTCCTGGATTACCGATCGCGATGACAGACTGACCAACCTTAAGCGTTGCAATCGTGCTTAACGGCAAGGATGGAGTGTGGTCCACATCTAACTTAACGATCGCGAGATCCAACGACGGGTCCCGGTAAACGACTTTCCCGTTGAACTGCTGTTGTTGCAGGTTTTTGGCGGTAACTTCGTTATTTGCTCCGACCACGTGAGCGTTAGTCACTACAATCCCGGTGTTCGTGATTAGAAAACCCGAGCCGGACGCTTCCGCAGTTGATAGCTTCAGAACTGCGGAGGATGTCTGCTCGACTAGATCCTCAAGAGGAACATCTGCGCTTGTGAGTTTTGGCGAAGGGCTGGTCGCGGTCGAAGCAACTAGTGTCCCGGTGAATACCTTTGCTTCTGCTTCGAAAGTGACCGTGATGATTTTGTCCTTCAGTAGATAGTAGTCGCCATGGTAAGTACCGTTGAGGGCGATCCATTTCATCGGGCCTACGGTCAAATCTAGGTCTTGAGTCACATAGCCTGGCAACATCAGCCGCGCGTGAATTGGTCGCTCTAGCCGAGCACCGAAGACGGTGGCCGCTTATGAAAGTAGCCGCCAGGCATCTTCTTCGATGTATACGGCGTGATTCCGAGCACTTTGCCGTCAATCTCGACGGTTGCGCCTGCCGGGGTCGACACAATTCGTAATTCTTCTGCGAAAAGTGAGATGTGAAGTAGGCAGAGGGAAACGAGTAGCGCAAAGCGGAGGTTGCGTTTCATCGTCGTCGATGCTTCCTTTCCTTCTTGAGTATCCCGGAAGTGTTCGGCCCAACGGCAACCCTACAGCGAGAGAAGGCTACTCTTGGAGCAACGCCCTGTCTCTGGCACGTTCTTACACCACTCATGGCACTTTAGTGCCTTACCAGCAGTCCCCTCTTGGAAAAGCGCCAGTAGCTCTAAGCTGTGGTTGGACAAATAAGAAACCTAGGCTCCGGAGGTGGAATGGAGTATGGGTGACCGTTGATGTATGAATCAACGTCGGAGACAGGGCGAAACAGGTAAGAGTTTTTTCAGTATTTCCTTTCGCAATCAGGCCGCATTCTCTTTCTCCTCTTGGTTGGTTGCTTTTGTTTTCTTTGTCTCCGCCTCAGAGTTGGTG
>JBAPQU010000377.1:0-5585 GCA_049280795.1 Candidatus Sulfotelmatobacter sp. | reverse complement strand
CTCCGAGACCGCTCTCATCGTGCGCCAGCACGCCGTCGGTTCGGGAGTCATCGTCGATCCCGCCGGGTATATCATGACCAACGCCCACGTCGTCGAAGGCGCGCAGCGCATCCGCGTGGCTCTGCCTATGCCCGGCGATTTAAGCCGCACCGTACCGGTGGGAAAACGCCGCGTCCTCGAAGCAAAGCTGGTGGGCGTGCATAAAGAAACCGATCTTGCCCTGCTCAAGATCGATGAAAAGGATTTACCTACTCTCGTTCTGCTGGCGCAACAACGTCCCCGCGTCGGCCAGTTGGTATTTGCCATCGGCAGTCCCGAGGGCTTGCAAAATTCAGTCACCATGGGGGTAGTTAGCGCTGTCTCGCGCCAGGCCGATCCCGAAAAGCCCATCACTTACATCCAAACCGATGCTCCGATTAACCCCGGCAACAGCGGCGGCCCGCTCGTCGATATGAACGGATCAGTCGTGGGCATCAACACTTTCATTCTTTCGAGCGGCGGCGGCAGCGAAGGCCTGGGATTCGCCATCCCCGCCCGCATCGTCGATTTCGTCTACCACAGCCTGCGCAAATACGGCCACGTTCATCGCGTCGAGATCGGCGCCGTCGCGCAGGAAATTACGCCCACTCTTGCCGATGGCCTCCATCTGGCGCAGCGCTGGGGAGTGATCGTGGCTGACGTAAAACCAGATGGCCCCGCCGCCGTCGCCGGCCTGCAGATTCAAGACGTTGTTCTTATGGCCGATGATCACCGCGTTGAAACTCTTCCGCAGCTTTCCTCGGCTCTTTATCTTCACCGCCTCGATCAAGTGTTGAAGGTCGAAATCCTGCGCGGTGACGAGAAAAAAACTCTCTACATTCCCGCCATCGAGCATCGCGACCAGATGGATCAGCTCTTCGACGCCGCCGATCCGGAAAAAAATCTTATCCCGCGCATCGGCGTGCTAGCCACCGACCTGACCAGCGATCTCAGCTCAAAGCTCGGCCCGCTGCGCATCTCTTCCGGAGTCGTCGTGCTCGGCCGCGCCGCCGACTTAATCACGCCCGACACCGGCCTCCAAACCGGCGACATTATCCACGCCCTCAACACCACGCCCATCACATCCATGGACGCTCTGCGCGCCGCCGTCCTCAGCTTGAGGACTGGAGATCCCGTAGTCCTGCAAGTCGAACGCACCGACGGCCTGACCTATTTGAGTTTTGAGATGGAGTAGTTGCCCGGCCCAAGTTTGCGCTATCACGACAGAGGGTGCCCCATTTCTCGCGTCCTTTGCGAGAAGTGGGAATTCGCGAAGCGTACAACGAAGGATTAGCGTGACGCGGCGGAAGGAGATCGGAGTCCAGGTAGGCGGAGCAAGTGCTCAACCGCCCGCATGCGCAGCCGATGCAACAACTTTGACCGCGCCTCGGCCGGAATGATGCAGGGCATTTTCAATGATGGATCCCACCTTCAACGCCACCGCCTGCAAGATGTTTAATTCCTCCCGGCTAAAAGCATCCGCCCCAGCACGATAGACGGCCAGCACCGCAACCATGCTGCCCGCACCTTCCAACGGCACGGCCAGCGCCGAGCGCAGCACGCTGAACTTGCTGGGATCATTCAAATAACCAGGTTCCACCGAAGGGTTCCCGTTCAGAATCGGTTTGCCATTCTGCGCCACCCAGCCCGATAATCCTTCGCCCATCGGAATCCTCAGCGAAGAAAACAAACGGAAATTCTCTCCACTCACCAACTCCGGAATCAGCACTTCATTTCTAACGACGTAAACCGACAGAGAATCGTGGGGCACAAATCGCTTCACCCGCACCGCAAGCAGCGAGAGCGTGTCATCGAGACTAAGCGAAGCTCCCGGTTTGAGTCCGAACTCCGCCAGCGTTTGCGCTTCCCGCTGAGCTGCCGCCATAACCGCGGCATAGTTCCTGGTCGCCTTCGCCGTCTCCTGCGAAACCGGCTTTTCAGACTCCGCGAAACCCGCCGCTGGAGCCAGCCCCCGCTCCACCTTAATGTCCGTCGACAACTTCGCCGGAGCCTGAACCGGTTCTTCCTTCGCCATTTTCTCCAACTCTACATAACGTCGCTGCAGAATCTCTACCACCCGCGGATCGAAACTTGTGCCCGCCTCCGAAGCGACCTTCGCCATCGCTTCATGCAAAGGCAGCGCCCGCCGGTATTGCCGGTCGGAAGCCAGCGCGTCGAGGCAGTCGACGGCCGACAAAATCCGCGCCCCAATCGGAATATCTTCGCCCTTCAATCCATTCGGATATCCGCTGCCATCCCACTTCTCGTGATGCGCCCGCACAATCGGAGCCACCGGATAAGGAAAGTCCACCTGCTCCAGAATCTCCGCCCCAACAATAGGATGGATTTTCATCTTCTCGAATTCTTCCGGCGTCAGCTTCCCCGGCTTCGAAATGATATGTTCCGGCACCGCCAGCTTGCCGATATCGTGCAGTACCGAAGCCGCCTGCAGCGCTTCGGTTTCGTCTTCATTCAATTTCAGTTCCCGTCCCACTTCCATCGCATAAATTCGCACTCGCTGCAGGTGATCCCCGGTGGTTTGATCCTTAGCCTCGATCGCCAGCGCCAGAGTTTCGATGGTGCGCAGGTGAAGCTTGGAAACTTTCTCGGCGTGCAGCTTTTCCGCTTCCAGTTTGCCCAGATAGAGTTGATACGACCGGTACATCAGATAGACCGGAGGCAAAATCAGCAGCGCGCCCTGCCATCCCACGTGCCGCTCAAGCACAGTCACCACGCCGGCCACGGCCGCTCCCACCAGGTAGTACGGAAACGACCACAGATAAATCTCTCTCCAAACCTTCGAGATGCGCTTCTCTTCCGTGAGCCCGATAATCACCGACATCGCGGAGGTATTGCAGGCGAAGTGCGTGATCGCCGCCACAATCAGCACCACCGGAGTGACGCCATGAAAAACGTGGTCTGAAAACAATTTGTACGCGGCCCAGGTTGCCGCGCTGCACACCGTCACCTGCGAAAGATTGAACAGCAACTGCACCGGCTTCAACTGCCGCGCCGGCCGCCAGTAAAACTGCGCCAGCGTTTTCACCAGGCCGATCAGCAGCGTCTCCGGCAGACCCAACTCCAGAATGCAGAGCAGCGTCAGCAGGAAGTTCATCGACATCGTTCCTTCGATGCCGGGCAAACTTACTTTCAGGGACGAGGCCACGACGGCAGCAATAAGATAAAAGGCGAACTTAGCCGGATCGGTCGGCTCCCGGTGGAGAGATGCGAACACAATGCAGCCCACGGCAGCCAGCGCCATTCCCGCGATGTACACACGTGCGCCAATCTGTCGTGCCTTAGACATTGGGAGCCCCCTAGATTCTTTCCTAAATCGGGGGCAATGTCCGTCCAAAAAATGACTCTCCGGTTACCACCGTGTTGGGACAAGTTGTCCACGCCCACGCGCTATGAGACAAACCGTCCCATTGCCGAAGCGACTTCAATTGCAACTCACTGATTCGTAAGGCCAGAATACACACAACCTTTGGACCTCCATCTGCACTTCCAAGGCAGGAATCAGCCGCACTTCCGGCAGCGCTATATCGCTGCCCTTGAGGGAATATGAAAAGATTTCTCGCGCTATTGGTGATCGTCAGCTTAATGCTGATCAGTGGGCCTCTGGCGCATGCCAGTAACCCGAAACTATCCCCCGAATTGCAAGGCTACAACTCGACCAAGCAGGTCCAGGTCATCGTGCAGTATGCGCCCGGAACCCAGATAAGTTGCACCGGACTGCTAGGCCTGGTGGATTGCCTGCTTAACGATGTTTTGGCGCTAGGGGGCAAGATCATCGGCGACTTGCCGCTGATCAATGGCCTCGTAGCCCAGCTCGATGGCAATGGCATTCAGAGCCTCGCGAACAAGTCCAACGTCGTCTACATCAGCGTGGACCGACCTCTGTCGCCGACGCTCAGCAATGCCGCCGTCGCCATAAACGCGCCCTTCGCATGGCAGTCGGGCTATACCGGAGCCGGAGTTGGCGTGGCGCTGATCGATAGCGGCGTGATGAGCAATCACCCCGATCTGTACATGGGCATCCTGCCCATCTCGCGCGTGGTCTATCAACAATCTTTCGTGCCGGGAAATTCGAGCGCCAATGACCAATTCGGACACGGCACCCACGTCGCCGGCCTGATCGCCGGAGACGGCCTCAGCTCTACAGGACCTTTCTTCAGCAAAACATTCAAAGGGATTGCTCCGAGCGCAAGCATCATCAACCTGCGCGTACTGGATCAGAACGGCGCCGGTACCGATAGCCTGGTGATCGCCGCCATCAATCAGGCGATCGCCTTGAAATCGCAGTACAACATTCGCGTCATCAATCTTTCGCTCGGTCGCGCCGTATATGAAAGCTACAAGCTCGATCCTCTATGTCAGGCGGTGGAGAAGGCCTGGAAAAACGGAATCGTGGTAGTAGTCGCTGCCGGCAATAACGGCCGCTATCAGCAAACCGATGGTTACGCCACCGTCACTTCACCCGGCAACGATCCTTATGTCATCACCGTCGGCTCGATGAAACCCATGGGCACGCCCACGCGCGTCGACGATCTCATTGCCAGCTACAGCTCCAAAGGCCCGGCCGTCGTGGATGCAGTCGTAAAGCCCGATATCGTCGCGCCCGGCAACCTGTTGACGTCGCTCGAAGCTCCGAACTCTACTCTGTTCACGCAAAATCCTGCGAATCAGGTTCCGTACAGCTATTACGTTCGCAGCGGTAGCAGCGCGATCTCGCCCACTTACTTCACGCTGAGCGGAACCAGCATGGCTACCGGCATCGTCAGCGGAGTTGTCGCCGATGTGCTGCAGAAGAGTCCGAACCTTTCTCCCGATCAGGTCAAAGCTCGGCTGATGCTGACGGCCTACAAAGTTTTCCCGCAGTCCAGCAGCACCACCGATGCAACGACCGGCATCACCTACACCGACCAATATGACATCTTCACCATCGGCGCCGGCTACGTGGATGTTCAGGCCGCTCTGAACAGCACCGCCGTCGCGAAGGGCACGGCAATGTCTCCGATCGCCACGTTCAACGGAAACACGGATCAGGTTTATCTGACCGATGATCCCTCTGCGGTTTGGAATACGTCGTCCACCTGGTCGAACGCGGCGGTGTGGGGTTCATCGCAATTCGTGACCGGCAAGTCAGCAGCTTCCACCGGCACAACCGCAGCAAGCAGCCAGGCACTCGCCGGCAACGAAGCCTTGTGGGGCTCCGAAGCGCTCTGGGGCAGCGAAGCTCTGTGGGGTTCCGAAGCGTTGTGGGGCAGCGAAGCTCTTTGGGGCTCCGAAGCGCTCTGGGGCAGTGAAGCTCTCTGGGGCAGCAACGTAGTAGGCGGAGACAACTAAGATTCACCTCTCTTGAGGTGAAGGGGCCGGATCCTTATGCGACCGGCCCCTTTATTATTTCCAGTATCTAGTCGGCACTAGCGTCTTCGTGTTTCGCCTGCACCATCCCAACCGCCGGGTGCCTGGGTTTTCGTCTGTTTCATTTTCAACCGAGGTGGCCCATCCTTGCGCTCTTTGCAAGGGGGGAATCCGTAACGCATAGAGCGAAGGTTTTATAC
>JBAPQU010000376.1:0-1997 GCA_049280795.1 Candidatus Sulfotelmatobacter sp. | reverse complement strand
ATCGGCTTGCACGAGCAGATGTCCGGCAACAGACTGGCACAGTCCCAGGAATCGTAACAGCACGAATTGCGCGTAGAGAATCGCAGGCATGACGAAAACGAACGTGAAGACGTGATAAACGGTGAGGTACGACTTCTCGCAGAGTTCGGAGATAAAGGTTCCGGCAAAGAGGCGTCTGCCCCATCCTTGCGTGTTAAGGCGACCGCCCCAGCCATATTGTCTTTCGAGAAGGATTTCAAAAATGGCCAAGCCGACGCTAAGGACGGTAACATCCGCAAACCAGAAAAGAGCGATCCAGAATTGCATCGGCTCAATTTGAGCAGGATTCGCCTCCCAGCGTCAACGCTGCAGCGCGCCAACTGCGGGAACCGGGTCTAAGCTCTCAAGCCAAATCCCTTGTCCCGCAAGGCTTTTGCATTGACACCGGCGGTAATCCATGTAAAATTTCCACCGCTGCGGAAAGTTGCCCGCCGAAGATTCAAGTCGCATCATGACTCATGCAGAGAGGAATATCGATGAAAAGATGGCCCCAGATGTGTGCCGGAGTTGCGCTCCTTGCGATGATCTCTTGCGCTACGCTATTCGCCCAAGCTCCCCGAACCACAATCTCCCGAAGATCGGAAACCGTTCGACCCACCAACGAACCCGACCCTGGCTTAACTGCCATTTACAGCAATCTGGGATCGCAAACCGACGCCTATGATGATGGCATCAGCTATCAGATCAGCGGCCCCGGGAATCTTCTCTTCGGCAAAGGTTACCTCGGCATGCCGTTTACACCCTCAGAAGACTCGACCGCAAAAGAGATTTTGATTGCGCTGGGCTACCTGGGCGGCGGCAATAACGGGGGAACGATTGGCTTGGTCGAAGATGACAACGGCGGGCCCGGCACTCCGATCAAAACCTGGACCTCGAGCAATTTCCAGAAGGAAGGAAACTGCTGCGTGATGGTTGCTCTCAAGGATGCCAATGGCATTTCGCTTGAGGGCGGAGTGCAATACTGGATTGTGGCCGGTGTCACCTCGGCCCAGGACACGGCGAACTACCAATGGAATTTTGTGTGGAACGACGCGTCTGGTCCCGTGGCATTCCTCAATGACAATACTAACGGCCAGTGGTTCCCTTATACCGATAATTTGGCCGCGTTCGCGATATACGGAACGACGCCGTAAGAGCCGCGATTCGTGTCATTCCGCAACTATTTTACTCCCAACGGGGCGGGGATCGATTTTCTCCGCGGAGCGGGAAAAGCCGTGATCCCCCGACTCGCTCGCCCCGAAGCACTTTCCGAAGTTCGGGGAACGGATAGTGGCCGAAACGGCTCAAAGTTTTCCACCAATGCACTTTTCAGCCACCACTTGAAACTTGCCTTCTTGAAACCTTGCCTTTATGCCACTAGACTTGCAAAGTGTGGAACTCGGCACGACCGCATCGGGCGCGTCTCCCCTACCGCCTTCGCTACCAATGAAAGGCGTGTTCCGGACAATTCGCAGCTACATTCTGTGGCAGCATGAGCGTGGCACGTTGCACTACGACATCATGGTCACGCTGATCCTGATTTTCATTTTCGTCTCGCCCTACTGGATCAACTTCAACGACAAACCAGTTCCCCGCGACCTGCATCCCAGTGAGGTCATCGTTACGCGGGACATGCAGGATGGTTTGGTGTATGAGATCTCCGCCGCGGTAGTGACTGCCGGTAACGATGAAGCGATGAAAGCAGAGATGTTGCGCGTGATCGAACCGATTTCAGGCGCGGTGACGATTGCACGATACGAGGGCGTTCCGGACCACGACGGCAAGATTCAAAGTTATCGCGTGTGGGTGAAGAGGAAATAGTGAGAAAGATTTTCGTGCTGCGCGTTTTCATGCTGGGCTTTTTCACGCTAACCATGGGGGCGTTCTGGCTCATCTTGTTGCACTCGCCGGCAGCGGCTCAGGAAAAACCGACTCTCGACAGCGTCCTGAAAAAAATGGATGAGGCGGCCGCCCACTTC
>JBAPQU010000375.1:0-9579 GCA_049280795.1 Candidatus Sulfotelmatobacter sp. | reverse complement strand
GGATGCAAGTTCTGCGCCTTCAGCCGCGGCCCGCGCGAGTCCGACACATATTTTCTTGATCCCGATCAAGTCGGACAGAAAGCGATTGAGGCCTGGCAACTCGGCGCGACTGAAGTCTGCATTCAGGGCGGGCTGCCTCACGGCCTTCCTCCGTTTTACTATCGCGACATTCTGCGCGCGGTGAAGAGCGCTGTGCCCGGAATGCACATTCACGCCTTTTCTCCGATGGAAATCGTCTACGGCATGGAACTCACCGGCATGCCGCTCTCCGACTATCTCTCCATGCTGCGCGACAATGGCCTGGGCACGCTGCCCGGCACTGCGGCGGAAATTCTTGATGACGAGATCCGCCAGATTCTTTCCGCCAACAAACTCACCACGGCGCAGTGGATCGAAGTCATCCGCACTGCCCACCGCAATGGCATCCGCTCCACTTCCACCATGATGTACGGTCACACCGAAACGCCAGAGCACTGGGTGCGGCAAATGCTCTTACTGCGCGAGATTCAGGATGAAACCGGAGGCTTCACCGAATTCGTCCCGCTCGGCTTCGTCCACCAGAACACTCTGCTGTTTCACCAGGGACTCGCGCGCACTGGGCCCACGCTCGAAGAACATTTAAAGGTGCATGCCCTCGCGCGCCTGCTGCTCGCGGGCTCCATCAATAATATTCAGGTTTCATGGGTAAAGTTAAATCGCCGCTTGTCGCAACTCTGTCTGCACGCGGGCGCCAACGATTATGGCGGCACATTGATGGAAGAAAATATTTCCCGCGAAGCCGGAGCGACCGCCGGCCAGTACACCAGCCCCGAAGACTTTCAGTCGCTGATTCTGGAAATTGGGCGCATCCCCGCCGAGCGCAATACGCTCTACACGCACATCAAACTGAAATCGCAGTTGGAAGAATTCACGGCAGAAGAATCACTGGAGCCGGAATTTGCATGAGCGAGGCCTCGCGTCCAATCGCCGTTCTGGGCGGCACCGGGCCCGCAGGTATGGGCCTTGCCCTGCGCTGGGCTCGCGCCGGAGAAACTATCATCCTCGGCTCGCGCGATGCGCAGCACGCGCAGGAAGCCGCCGACAAGATTAAGAAGAACGCCGGAGATCAGGCCCGCGTCTCCGGCATGGAGAATTCCGCAGCGTGCGCTGTCGCCGATATCCTCGTTCTCACCGTCCCTTTCGAAGGCCAGGCCGCGCTACTCAAGCAACTCAAGCCTGCAATCCGTGCTGGCAGTATTCTTATCGATGCCACTGTCGCGCTCGCCGCTGGAGTCGGCGGACGCGCCTCGCGCACGCTTGGCGTTTGGCAAGGATCATGCTCACAGCAAGCCGCGGAACTCGTGCCCAAGGGAGTGAGCGTGGTCGCGGCCTTTCATAATTTGTCGGCTGATCGTCTGAACGGGGATGAAGATATCGACTGCGACGTCATCGTCTGCAGCGACGACCCGAATGCCTTGCAACTTACGCAAAGTCTTGCCGCCAAGATTCCCGGCGTCCGCGCCATCGATGGCGGAAAGCTGGAGAACGCCCGTGTTCTTGAGCAGATCACCGCGTTGCTTGTGGGGTTGAACATCCGCCACAAAGGCCACGGCGGCATCCGTATCACCGGGCTGCCGCCGGAAGCGTATCGCTAACCCTCAGTGGCTAAAGCCGGCTCGTCAAAAATATTACCTATCGCTGCGGTGAAGCGCTGCGCCACCCAAAGCACGTACAACATCCACTCTCTCCGCAAGCGGTGAAGCTGATATTTTTGTGGCGCCTTAGCTGGCTAAAGCCGTGCCCTTTCAAAATCTATGCACAACGCAGATTTAATCTTCTACGGCTACCGCCTGCGCCGTCATTTCCGCCGGCTCGCCGCCGGCCGCAGCTTGGGCTACGATCAAACGCCGCGCTTCCACGCGAATCTTCGGCAGATGCAGCGCGAACCATCCCGCGCCCGCGATTGAAGCAATGCCTCCGATCGCCACGGTGATCTGAGCGCCCAGACGATCCGCCAACGCGCCGCCGAACAACGCTCCCATTGGAGCCATGCCCATGAACATCATCGAATACACGGCCATTACCCGCCCGCGCAGCGCGTCCGGCACCATCACTTGAATCAGCGTGTTGGAGCATGCCATCTGCAGCATCATGCAATAGCCCACGGGCAGCAGCAAAATCACGGAAACCCAGAACATGTGTGACAGGGCAAATACTGTCAGACTGGCTCCAAAGCCGGCGCAGCACCACGCCACCCATCGTCCCAGGCCTTTTACGCCTTCCCGAAATGCCAGGGTCAGCGCGCCCAGCAGCGCGCCCACGCCGGTAGAACCCATCAGGATGCCCAAGCCTTGAGCGCCGCCGTGCAGAATCCGGTCGGCGAAAATCGGCATCAGCACCACGTAGGGCATGCCGACCAGGCTTACCAGTCCCAGCAGCAACAACAACGCGCGGATCGGCCCCGTCCGGTTGACGAAGCGGAATCCTTCCATCATGTGTTCGAAAGGCGAAGCCATGGCTGCGCGCGCCGGGGGGCTCACCCTCATCATCAGCAACCCGATAATCACCGCAATGTAGCTCACGGCGTTGGCAAAGAAGCACCAGCCCTCGCCAATCTTCGCCACCAGAATCCCCGCAATGGCTGGGCCGATCACGCGCGCGCCGTTGAACATGGAGGAATTCAGCGCGATCGCATTCATCAAATCATCCTTGCCCACCATTTCCACCAGAAACGATTGCCGCCCTGGAATGTCGAAGGCATTCACCACGCCCAGAAGCGCGGCCAACACGAATATCAGCCATACCCGGCCGTCAATCACGTGAGAGAGAGTCAGCGCCGCCAGAATGAAAGCCAGCAGCATGGACGCCACTTGCGTCGCGATCACCACGAGGCGGCGGTTATAACGATCGGCTGCGATCCCGCCCAGCGGGGCAAAGAGAAACACTGGAATCTGGCTCGCAAATCCCACGGCTCCCAGTTGCAACGCCGAACCAGTTAGCCGGTACACCAGCCAGGCTTGCGCCACGCTCTGCATCCACGTTCCGATGAGCGAGATGAGTTGTCCACTGAAGAAGAGCTGGAAGTTGCGATGGCGCAGCGCCCGTCCCGCCACCTGCCAGCGCGATGTGCGCTCGGGAGCTGCTTCGGCACTCGTCGCGCTTTCCTGAATTGGGAGTTTTGACTCGGACACTTTCGCTTCTTTGGATGACGTTGCCAGCCGTTCGATTACTATAGCTTGCGTGTCCTTAACTTGTGCATGGCTCGCAAGGTGCTTAGCGAATCTCTTCTGAGCCGCGTTTTCCACAGCCGCCGGATCGGTTGACAACCCTGCCAGGCCGGCGTGCTACCAATTAGTGCGCGTGGAAGCGCGTGGGATAAGAAGACGGCTGAAATTGGTTTCCCGTGGGTGTGATGCAACATTTTTTGGGCAGCATAACGATTAATTTTTTTTGGCTTTCCAGAACCGGGCAAACTGCGCTACAGTTGCAATGCTCTCCCCGGCGATTCCCTAAGAAAGGGACACGACCATGACCACTTCTCCGGTTGTTGTTGAACGCCGCATCGGGCAGCGCTTCGCTTTTAATCTTTCGGTTTCCTTGCGCGACACTTCGACGGCTGTCGAAGGTATGGGGTTTACTCAGGATCTCAGTTCGCGCGGCTCCTTCTTGTTCACCGACATGGCGCTCAGCGAAGGCGCGGAGATTGAACTCACATTGAATATGCCGTCCGAAATAACACTCGGCGCGAGCATGCGGGTGCGCTGTCGAGGCCGAGTTCTCCGCGTCACAAATTCCGCGGGCAGTTGGAGTTCCGGCGCTTCGGCTGAGACAAAGTCGACCGAGACCGGATCTGCCGAGACCAGATCCGCCGAGACAAAGATCGGCGTGGCCGTCTGTTTGAAAGAATACGAATATCTCCCCGAGACCGAAGACGGCCCATCCGATTTCCAACGCATTTCAGCCCTGCACAGCCCCAGCGAGTCTGAACGTTCCCCCGCCGCGCCGGTACTAACCAGTCCTCGGGCCGCCGGCGATTAAAAAATCGCACGATTCATAATCGAATAGCGCTTTTTCCAATTTAAACCGGAGAGAAATCCCGCTTCGGCTTGCCCGCACGAACTTTAGTTCGGCCAGCCCATCCGGGGACTTTCCAATCGCCGAGGCTTGGCTTAGAATGCTTTTACTAGTGCGGATTCTTAGGGGGAGTTTCCTGCCAGTACGCCTCTCGCTGGGATTTTCCACTGCAAGACAGCTGCTCATGCCTTTCGTTACTGATTCCATGGACGCATGCGCGCTGGCGATTACTTAAGTCACTTGGCGAAGAGTACGTTCTCTTTCTAACATGCAAACACCAAGAGAAATCAGCGAGAACCGCGCCATGCATGGCATCGCCGTAGCGCTCCTGACCGAAAACCGGGAACATTTGTCAGAGTTGCAGGCGCGCGTGGAAGCTACGCGCCTCGGCCGGGTTGTGTTCAGTTACGTCGGGTTTCCCAGCGGACCAACGGATTCCATCCTGCGCCAGATTCAGGATTTGCGCGCCGAAGTCGTCGTCATCGATATCTCTTCCGAGAATCCTCAGCCTGCCATCAAAGCCATTGAATTGCTTCAGGCCAACACCCTGCAGTTGGCAATTTTTGCCAACGGCAGCATGCGGCAGCCGACGACGATCGTGGCCAGCATGCGCGCCGGAGCCGGGGAGTATCTGGATGAGAGCGCCGGTTCCGAGGCCCTTCTCGAAGCGCTGACGCGTTTCAGTTCTAACCGCACCCGCACTCGCGGCGGGGCCGGCAAAGCCCGCATCTTTACCTTCCTCAGCGCCAAAGGCGGCGCCGGGGCGACCACCGCCGCGGTGAATACAGCCGTCGCTCTGCAGCAAGCCTACGGCAATGTGGTTCTGGTGGACTTTGCGCCCGTCGGCATCGCGCAACTGCATCTCAATTTGCGGCCCAGCTTCGGAGTTCCCGATGCACTCGAAAATCTGCACCGCCTCGACGTTTCGCTGCTCGATGGCTTAATGACGACTGCGAAGGATGGATTGCATCTTCTTGCCGGCCCGCAGCAGCCTTATCCCTCGGTGCCCACACCGGCCGAACTGGCCCGCCTCTTCGATCTGCTGGTGAACCACTATCGCTATGTCGTCGTAGATGCTTCTAGCCGTCTCGATTCCACCACGCGCCTGCTCTCCGACCTCTCGAATGCCGTGCTGATGGTGGCTCAGACTGACGTTGTCTCGCTATGGAGCGCCAGCCGCATCCACGCTTTTCTGGAAGAAGGCGCGGGTCGCAATCGGTTGCGCATGGTTCTCAACCGCTATAAGAAGATTCCCGGCTTCACCGACGAAGACATCGAACACTCCACTCGCTGCAAAGTATTGTGGAAGATTCCCAACGCTTATCAGGCAATCTCGCCCGCCATCGATCACGGCGCGCCGGTGGTGCTGCAGGAAAATCAGGAAGTGAGCCGCTCCTTCCGCGCTCTGGCGGCGGCACTCGCCGAAGCCTCCACTACTGCTGAAGGCGGACTCGATCTGGTTTATGCGCAGGAAAAGCCGGCGGTCAAAAAGACCGTTCCCTCACGCCTGGTCGTCTCTCCCGCCCGCGCCGGACAGTAGCTGCTTCCCTGAGGCCCGGTTTTCTTACCTGATTCCTTATTGCTGCTGATCGTATTACCTTTTCAGTAAAACTCCTCGTAGTGCAATAAGGTTGCACTTCCGACTTACCGAACAGTTCCCCCATAAAACTCCCATTGCATCTAAGATAGAACGATGCACGAGGGGCTGGGATCTGTGGTGGAGGCTGAAACCGAAGCACCCGTCGCAGACCTCCGCTTGCTAGTCGCATCCGAGCCCTGGTCCCAGGTTTTCCTACAGAACCTTGGAGATCTATTCCGCCGCCGCGAATCAGCTCCTCTGCAACTGCAATCCGCTCCGGCGGATTTCTGGTCCGATGTGTTCGTCGACCGCCAGCTTCCGTGGCCGCGCTTTATGCAATCCGGCGTGTATCACATTCTTGCTCTGGCCATGATCCTGGCGGGATCGCACTTTCTGGCATTGCAGCCTCATGTCACGGCCGCGCCCACTTTTACCCACGCCGACGTGGTCTATTACACGCCGACCGAATATCTGCCGCCGCTGGACACTCGCCGACCGACTGCTGCGCAGCCGCGAAAGGCTGACCCTGAATTCTCGGCGCAGCCGATCATTTCTCTGCCGCGCGAGGCCGATAACCATTCACAGACCATCGTCACGGCGCCCAACGTACATCTAAAGAACGATGTTGCTTTGCCTAACACCGTTGCTTGGTCCGACAAACCGCGCATGCCGATCGCGCCCGCTCCGGTGGTGATGGCGTCTGAAATCTCGCGCATGGCGCCGCGAATGGACCGCTCCGTGATCGCGCCACCGCCCGATGTTGCCAACACTTCACGGAACACCATGCTGGCTCCGGAGCCTTCTGTGGTCGCTCCGCCTCCCGAACTGGTAGCGGCTTCTAACCACAGGATTGGTGAGCTCAACGTTGGACACAGCGCGGTGATCGCACCCGCTCCGCAACTTTCTCTGGACGAACAGCGCACCGTTTTCCAAGGACGGTCCGCTCTGCACGGACATGCTCCGCAGGTCGTCGCGCCGCCGCCTTCGCTGGGTGCTTCGGCGGGTAACCGCTCTGGACGAGGCGTGATCGCCTTGAACCTGCATCCCGCGGTGGGCGCGCCTCCCGCGCCTGTAGCTGGAAACCGGCGCGGCAGCTTTGCGGCCACTCCTGATGGACATCGCGGTGCTTCTGGCGCTCCCGGAAGTTCTGCTGGCGCTTCCACGGCGAATGGAAGCGGCGCGACTGGGAAGAGCGCGGGCAACTTGCCTTCGGGACTTTACGTAGGCAAGAACTCGAACGCGAATACCGTGAACCCGAACCTGATCGCCGGCATGCGTCCGATGCACGCGCCGCGAACCACGCAAGCCCAAGGCGACAGCAAAATCTCCGAACCTGAACGCGCGGTCTTCGGCGACCGCAAAATCTATTCGATGAGCCTCAACATGCCGAACCTCAATTCGGCTGGAGGCAGTTGGATCATCCGCTTCGCCGCGATTAAGCCGGAATCGAGCAACGGCAGACCTGCTTCTGCCGACGCAACTCCCGACGATCTGGCATCGCCGGTGGCGACCAGCAAAGTTGATCCTGCTTACCCGCTGGAGCTGATGAAGCAGAATGTGAGCGGAACCGTCATTCTCTATGCCGTCATCCTCGCCGATGGTTCGGTCGGCAGGGTGCGTGTGCTGCGCAGCGTCGATGAGCGCCTCGACCGATTCGCCAGCGAAGCGATTGCCAAATGGCAATTCCAGCCGGCCACAAAAAACGGGAGCCCGGTTGCCGTAGAAGCCACGTTCTGGATTCCCTTTCGTCCGGCGAAAGTGAACTCGGGTTTCTGAGGACGGATTCTTGGCTCCGGCCTTCAGCTTCGGGCTCGGCTTCCGAGTGCCCACCATTCCTGCTGTGGATTTCCGTGCGGAATAATTCTGGCTGCTTGTTCCGTAGAGCGCTGCTCGGGACTGTAGATTTCGGGTTCACCCCGTCAGCCACCGCCAGTAAGTTCAGCAATCTACTTAGGCATCGGAACCGACACCGCTTTGCCTGCGCCACGCTCGGAAATCCAGATGGTGTCGCCTGCGGGTTCGACTCCGGTTGGAGTGTTGAGTCCGTCCTTAATCACAGTCACGGTTGCCTTGTCGCCATTCACCGTGAGCACGGCGATTTTGCCGCTGGCATTCTCTGCGAGGATGAGCTTGCCGTTCGCTGCGCGCATGCCATCCGGGCCTTTTACCGGCTGGTCCATCCAGATATCGACCGGGTCCCCCGGCTTGCCGGCGGCATCGACGGGGATGCGGTAGAGCTTGTTGAAGATCACATTGTTCACGTAGAGCGTGCCATCGAGGAAGGTGATGCCGTCGACGCCCATCAGCGTGCGATGCTCAAGATAAAGTTCCGCGGTAGACGCTCCTGCAGGCAGCCTGAAGATTCTGCCGGGAATCGTGTCCGAGATGTAGAGCGCCTTATCCGGTCCGATCGTAAAATCGTTGCACAGATTGTTGTCGCCGGGCAGGTTCCAGCGGATCTTCGGCGCGCCGGTAGTGAGATCGAAACTTCGCAGCGCAGTATGCCGCTGTTGCGGATTGGTGTTCGGCACCGGCGTCAGTTGACAGGTCCACAGCGTGTTGGTGGAGGCGTCGGCCAACATGCCGAGGAAGAATGTGCCCGCAGGTTCTGTGCTGACGTCGATAAACTTCTCGGCTGTGGTGGAACCCGGATGCACCTTATAGACGAATGGCGAACTGGCGCTGCCCACAATCAGCACGCCACCCGGTGCCATGGTCAAACTTTCCGGCTGTGATTTCGCGTCACCAATCAGGATTCCTTGGGCGAACATGGCTGGCACGAAGCTCATACTAATGATGAGAGCAGCACAGGCAGCGACAGGTCGAGTGTGCGAGATACGCATGGTCAAATCTCCTGAGAGATGATTTCGATGGCACTCATGATAATTCATGCAAACCGGGTGCAGGGGCTGCACCTACTTGCAATCAATCCTGTTGTCCTGCGCGGCCGCGATCTGCCACTTACCGTCGCGCTTCAACCAGGTATCGGTCCAGACCTGGCACACTTTCGCGTCGGGATGCTTTTTGTCTTTGCCGATGGCATGTTCGCTGCCGTAGATAATTGCCACGTCTTCGCCCGAAGAAGAAAAGAAGAAGTGCACCCTGGCATCGTCGATGTCGCAGCCGTGCGCCGAGTGTGGACCTTTTTCATCGCGTAGCTCATCTGCTTTGGTGTAGCGCTCGCCGCCGGTGCTGGTGCCCTGGAAATCATCCGCCAATAACTCAGAAATGACTCCATTGTTTGTGCAAACGCCTTCGGCCCACTTGCGTTCCATGTCGATCATAAACCTCGCGGTTTTGTCGTCGGGTGTGGCCCAATGGCTTTGCTGGGCTTGCGCGGCATAGGCGCCGGTCATAAGAACTACGCCACACATTACGAGGCAGATCGGGAGCAAAATTCGGTGAGGCATCGTCCCTCCAGTGTTCAAGTCACTATACAGGCTGTGGACTGCGTTCTTGCGCTTCGTGGCTCGGGCCATCTGAAAGCCGTAGTGACGCTAGAGTCCCAGAAATTCCTGCATCTGCTGCAATGCCTCGGCCAATGCCAGCTTAAAGGCGCTGCCGCGTGGCCGCGGGCCAGCGAAGCCCAGTTCATGCTTCAGTCGGCCATCGACCACTTTCAGATTGGCCCAACCTAGTATTTGCTCGCCCCATAGCATAGGCATGGCATAGTGTCCCATGCGCCGCTTGTGGGCCGGCACATAGGACTCCAGCTTGTATTCCCAGCCCCAGAACAACTGGAAGCGCCGGCGGTCCCAGACGATGGGGTCGAAGGGCGCGAGGAAGCGCAGCTTTTCATCAACCTCGTACTGGGCGGATGTGGGGTTCTCGCCCTGCGGCCAATACCACAACAGGCCATCGATCTGTGCATAAGCATAGCGAGATCTGGCGTCCTCCTGAAGCTGGCGTATCTCGGCCGCCAGATGCGATACACCTTGGCTCAGCAG
>JBAPQU010000374.1:0-3132 GCA_049280795.1 Candidatus Sulfotelmatobacter sp. | reverse complement strand
CCGCACTGCCGGGTATGGTGGTCGCGTTGTCGCCTACGCTGACCAATCCTCGCCCGAACATACGCGCCGTCACCGGCTTGAATACGATGGTGCGCGAGAAGCCGAATTCGAGGTTGCGCGTGGGCTTTAGACTGATTTTCTGCCCGTCCACCGCCGGGCCCGGCGGGTAGTGATGCCCGGCCATGAGTCCGGCAAAAAACTCCCAGCGCATCGGCCCCAGCCAGCTGAAAAAACTCGGCAACCTCCACGGCGAAGGATTGGTGATCCGCAGCATATCCATAGGAATGGCGTTATCGCTGTACATGGGTGGACCGGAGACTCCCGGTCCCCACCACAGGCTTTGATAGCCAACCGACATCTGCATACTCTTCCAGTTCCACGCCGCATAGGCCTCGAGCGGACGCGCCTGATTGATCACCGCCGTGTGAATCGGAAGTTGCGGCGGTGTGACGTCGACTATGCCGATCATGTCCTGCACTGCCTGGCTGTAAGGGTGAAGCCCCGCCGCGTGTTGATATTCACCGCGGACATAAAACGCCACCGGCCCCGCCGTCCCCCATGCCGAAGCCCCGCTAACACCGTTCGCGCCTTGGCCGTAGGGGCGGCCATTGTCATCGAACAGGGTTTGCCCAAAGTGATAGCTGTCATCGAGCGGCGTCCCCGCAATTTCCATGTACCGGGTATAAATGCTGTCCACCCGGATCTCCGAGCCGCCCCGGCCCTCATAGCGATCGAGGTCGGTGGCAAACTCCGCCGTCAGCGCTGCATACAGCTGATGTGCCTCCGAGACGATTTTGTCGCCAGCGTTCGGAGTACCGGCGTCCAAATCCTCGCCCGCGACGGAAATGATACGGGCGCACTCCATGCGCGTCCATGGCCGCAGGTTGGCAAAGGCGCTGGGCGCATAGCCGAGCGCCCAGAGCCGCTCAAAGGCGGCGTAAACCCAGGAGTCCATGGGAACGTATGGCGACGCGAGCCGGGAGGGAGCGCGGGCAGGTCCGTGACTTTCACCCTGCGCCACCCGGCTCATGCTCCCCGCGAAAACTATGACCACAATCACCTTCGCCAGCCAGACAACGCCAAGGTGAAAGCAGGAGTAAGAGCAGAAATCGGAACACTTCCTGAATTGGACCTGCACAGCCATGCCCTAGCCGAGCGTCCACGATTTGTAAGGTGGCACTATGTGGTCGGAGAAATCCGTCAAGATCGGTAGCCCCGGCGCCGTTCGCACCGGTTCCAGATCTTCCGCATCCACCTCGACCGCGACGCTGCGCATGATCACATCCAAAGCCAGAACAACCCGAAAATTATTTTTCTTGCGCAGCAGCACGCCTTCCATCCCCGTCATCGGTCCAGCCTTGATGCGCACTCGCTCCCCAATCACGAGATAGGCATGAGGCTCGATCCTTCGCCGCCCCGCGCCATTGCGCAGCGCTTCGATTTCGAAATCAGGCAATGGCGCAGGGATTTTTCCCGCCCCCACAAGCGCCAACACACCCGGCACTTCGAGGATCCGCACCCGCTCCCGCGTGGCCATGTGCACAAACACATAATTTGGAAACAGCGGCAACTCGACCAGCACCTCGCACCGGTTTTTCCAGCGGTGACGCGTGGCATACAGCGGCAGGAACGCTTCGATCTCGCGCTCGGCAAAGTGCAGCGCCACCCGCTTCTCATGGCGTGAGCTCGTGTAGGCTGCAAACCACTGCGCGCAAATCCCCGGCGCCGCGCTCGGTTCACGCGTCCCCACATATTCTTCCGCACAACTCGCTGACCTGATGTCCGTTTCCATTCCAAGTTTCCATTCAAGCTAAAGCTTCGCTATCCCCGCTTAGCGAAGTTCGTTAGAGCTTTCACACGCGGGCGACTGGCAGGACAATCTATTGCACTTACCCTGCCATGAATGTCGGTTTGCGGCATCCGTGTCTTTGCTGCGAGATCACAATATTTACCGCGTTTAGTGCCCACGCAATTCCCGCCATGGGAACCTGAATCGGATTTGTCATTCCGAATTAGTACCAGCAGCGCGAAAGTGGGTAGTGGAGTAAGTGGACAACTTCTGGGAAAACACCGTAAAGTCTGCCTGTGCTCAGATGCTCCGGTCTTTATCCACTGGTTACTCGTGCGCCGCTACACGCCCACCGCACCGCAATCATCGATTCGCACGGATCATTCACCTACGAAGAGCTTCTGGACGCATCGGCGCGCGTGGCAACGGCACTGCTCCCCGGCCGAGACAACCTTCACGAAGCTCGCGTCGCTTTTCTCATCACGCCCGGCTTTCCGTGGGTAGCCACACAATGGGGTATCTGGCGCGCCGGCGGGGTAGCTGTCCCCTTACCGCTCAACTCCACCCAGCCCGAACTGGAATACTTCATCGACGACACCCAGGCATCGACATTGGTCTTCGATGCGCAGTCCGGATCCCTGCTCGAGCCGATCGCAGCAGCCCGCGGCCTCCGCGCACTTTCATACGAGCAACTTCTCGCACACGCGCCAGCGGACACGCCAGACATCGCTTCGAACGTCGTTTCGAAAACCGCCCTGAATTTCGCGGATCTCCCCAGCCACCATCGCGCCATGATCCTCTATACCAGCGGCACCACCAGCCGGCCCAAGGGAGTGGTCACAACCCACGCCAACATCGCCGCCCAGATCGAAACTCTGGTCGACGCCTGGGAGTGGTCGCCCGACGATCACATTCTGCTGTGCTTGCCTCTGCACCACGTGCACGGCATCATCAATGTTGTTTCCTGCACGCTGTGGTCGGGCGCAACCTGCGAGATGCTCCCGCGCTTCGACGCCAATGCCGTGTGGGATCGAATCGCGAGCGGACGCCTAACCTTATTCATGGCAGTACCCACAATTTATGTGAAGCTGATCGCCGCCTGGGAAGCCTCTTCTCCCAAGCGTCGCGCGGAATTGAGCCAGGCATCCGCAAAGTTGCGCCTGATGGTTTCCGGCTCCGCAGCCCTGCCAGTGAGCACCCTCGAACGCTGGAAGGAAATCGCCGGCCACACCTTACTCGAGCGCTATGGCATGACCGAGATTGGCATGGCGCTTTCCAACCCGCTTCACGGCGAGCGCGTGCCCGGCAGCGTCGGCACACCGCTGCCGGGCGTCGAAGTTCAA
>JBAPQU010000373.1:0-2687 GCA_049280795.1 Candidatus Sulfotelmatobacter sp. | reverse complement strand
CTGCGGCCTTCCGTGCCGCATAGCATCTCGAATCCCCATGCTATCCTGACCATTCCGCCATGCCCGCCCTGCGTCTCATCCTCCTCTGGCACCAGCACCAGCCTTTTTACAAGGATTTGGTGACCGGGCAATATCGCCTGCCCTGGGTTCGTCTGCACGCGCTCAAGGATTACTACGGCATGGTGAAGCTGCTCGACGAGTTTCCCAACGTCCATCAGAACTTCAATCTGGTGCCATCGCTGATAACACAGATTCAGGATTATGTGGCCGGAACGGCGCAGGATCCGTTTCTGAATGTGGCCGCCAAGCCGGCCAAAGATTTGACGGTGCCGGAACGCCAGTTTGCCCTGCAGTATCTTTTTCAAGCAAATCCGGCGAATTTAATTGCCCGCTATCCGCGCTATTGGGAGCTGCGAGAGCGCTTCCGCGAACATGGATACGCACCCGAGAAAGCGGAGAAGTATTTCGAAGCGCAACACTTCACCGACTTGCAGGTGCTCTCGCAGATTGCGTGGTTCGACGAATTCTTTCTGGAAGATAAAGACGTTGCCGCGCTGATCAAGAAAGAACGCAACTACTCGCTCGAAGATCAAAGTTTTGTGATCCAGCGCGAGCGGGAACTGCTGGCCAAGGTCTTGCCGGCTCATGCCGAGGCCGCGAAGAAGGGATCGATCGAGATTTCGGCTACGCCTTTCTATCATCCGATTCTTCCTCTGGTCTGCGATACCAACGCTGGCGCCGTTTCTTCGCCGGGCTTGCCCTTGCCGCAAAATCGCTTTCGTCATCCTGAGGACGCGAGAGAACAACTGGTGCGTGCCCTCGACCTTCATCAGCAGGTGTTCGGGGTGCGGCCGCAGGGCGTATGGCCGTCGGAGGGAAGCGTCTCGGATGAGACCCTGGCAATCGCGCACAGCCTGGGCATCAAGTGGATGGCTACCGACGAAGAGGTGCTCGGCCGCAGCACCGGTGTATCTTTCCAGCGCGATGGCAACGGACGCCTGCCCGCGCACCTGGCCGAGCGGCTTTACAACATTCACCACTATGAGAACGGTCAGACCGAGATGCACATGGTGTTTCGCGACCACACCATTTCGGACCTGATCGGTTTTGTCTACTCGGGGATGGACCCGGGCGATGCCGCACGGCATTTGCTGCATAACATCAAGGAGGCGGCCCAACCGGTGCTCGCGCAAGGTCGGGATGCGGTCGTGTCGGTGATCCTCGATGGAGAGAACGCCTGGGAGTATTACCCCAAGTCCGGACGCGAATTTCTGCGCCGATTTTACGATGCTCTAGAGCGCGAAGCAGGGCTGGAAGCGGTTACGGTTTCAGAGGCCATTGCCCGCCAGCGCAACGTCTCGCCTCTAAAATCTCTGGTGCCGGGTTCGTGGATCAGCGCGAATTTCAACGTCTGGATTGGCGCTCCCGAGGACAATCGCGCCTGGGATTATCTGTACCACGCGCGCGAATTTTATGTGCAGAATGCGGCCCGCGCCACCGAGGCGCAACGCAAGCTGGCCTTCGAAGAAATCCTGATTGCCGAGGGCAGCGACTGGAACTGGTGGTATGGGCCAGAGCATCATTCCGCCAACGACCGCGATTTTGACGAGCTTTACCGCAAACATCTTTCGAACGTTTACCAGGCGCTGGGAGCGACTCCGCCGGATTATTTGTCGCAGCCGATCACCGGCGGTGAAGTGCGGCCGGCCTTCACACCACAGACCGCCTACATTCATCCCCGCATTACAGGCGACAAGATTCGTTACTTCGAGTGGATGGGTGCTGCGATTTTTACCGCCGACCAGCGCGCCGGGGCGATGCACGGCAAACAGTTCCTGCTCGACTCCGTGTATGCCGGAATCGACAGCGTGTTCGTCTACGGTCGATTGGATTTTGCCGGGCCGGTCCCTGATATGGAATTCGATCTCGTGGTGAACCTCGAATCGTGGGCCGACAGAGAAGCGCGTCCGCGGCGGACTTTGCGTCTCGATGCCAAGGTGCGGGACCGCAAGCTGGCGGAATTGAGGGTCGAGGGCAGAGAAGAACCATCGGCACCTTCAAGCAAGAATGAAGAAACTGCAAAAGCAGCGCTGCTACGCAACTTTGAATTTCGCTTGCCGCTGAGTTGGCTGCTCGCCGCGCCTGCCTCGGCAGATGGTTCGGGAGCGAGCTCTGCGACAACTGCGGATCGCAAACCGGATGCCGCTCCGGTTCCACCCACCAGCCGAGTGCGGCTGCGCTTCAGTCTTTGGCAGAATCGTCTGCCAGTGGATGCACTGCCAATGGAAGGATGGATCGAATTGCAGTTGCTGAGTGAATCGGATTTGCGGGGCGGCATGTAGGTGCAGCTTATCGGCGCGCGGATGTGATCATGGGAAGTCGATTATCTCGAAGATCCGCGCATTATCCAAATTCAGCGTTCCCGGCCTCTTCGAGCGAACTATCGGAAGGTTGATTCGCCGTGCAGCCTTTTTTTTGGCGTTCTGGCGGAGTTTCGAGCAGTTGGCGCCAATACGAATCTTCTTCACATTTTCAATTCTTACACACAACAAGAGGCACAGATACAAAGAAAAAACCGGAGCTTTCAGCTCCGGTTTTTCTCACAGCGGTCTAAATTTTACTGTCCCGAACTAGCCACCGCAGTGGTCATCGCCAGCGGACGATTGAGTTCCAGCGTGAGTTGAGTG
>JBAPQU010000372.1:0-1683 GCA_049280795.1 Candidatus Sulfotelmatobacter sp. | reverse complement strand
CGTTGACACTGAGGGCGGCATAGGTCGGCACGGCGTGCTTGCCGCCGCCAAGAGCGAGGACCATTACATCGCCACGAGTTTCCGCTGAGGAGCCTGGAGGGTTGGGCAGCGGGCCGCCGACAGTTGGTTCTGACCCCGCCGCTTTGTGAAGGCTTCAAGCGCAGGCGCCGAACTCGGCTGGCACCATCCGGATCGTGCCGGGTCGCTCCTTGAGGATCGTCCGCCATCGCTTCAGGTGAGCGAGTCTATTCGGATCTCCATTGCTCGTTCCGGACGCGGTCGGGAACTCTGCGTCTCGTCGTTTGGCGCGCTCTTCCTCAACAAATGGCGGTAGATGCCGGCATAATCTTTGGCCATCCTTGTGGCAGTAAATCTCTTCTCAAACCGGTTTCTCACCGCGCGGCGATCGTAAGACAGGATTGCCGGCAGCGCCGCGATAGCTTTTTCTTCGCTGTCGACTACCTTGCCGGTAACGCCATCTTCGATAACCTCGGGGACCGACCCGCTGCGGAACGCCAGCACTGGCGTGCCGCACGCCATGGCTTCGATCATCACGAGCCCGAATGGCTCCGGCCAGTCCACCGGGAACAGCAGAGCCGCGGCCTCGCCCAAAAATTTCGTTTTTTCGCGCTCGTTGATCTCGCCGACGAACTCCACGCCGGGGCCGTCGATGAGTGGAAGTATATCGTTGCGGAAGTAGTCTTCATCGACCTTGTCGACCTTGGCGGCGATCTTCAGCGGGATGCCAGCGGTGCGCGCTATTTTGATTGCGCGGTCGGGGCGCTTTTCGGGCGAAATCCGCCCCAGGAAGGCGAGGTAGCCTCCGGGCTCAAACGACGGCCGATGCAGGTCGGCCGGAATGCCGTGATGGATCGTTGCAACAAAATTGGCATGGAGCAATGGTTTGCGTTGGTCGTTAGAGATGGAGACCAATGGCATTTCGGCGAAGCGTGAATAGAAGGGCTTGAGGTCTCCCAAATCCTGTCGGCCGTGTAGTGTGGTCAGGGTCCGTGCCGCCAGCGCGCGGAAAAGCGGAAAATGGAACAGATCGATGTGAAAATGGAGAATGTCGAACTCATCCGCGCGTTCTCGGACCTTATCAAGCATGAGCATGAAGTGTGGAATGGTGTCGTGCACAGTGGGATCAAGGCGGAGCGCGCGGGTACAACAGGGAGCCAATTCGGCGCTGGTGATGGAATCCCCGCTCGCAAAGAGCGTCACATCGTGGCCAAGCTTGACCAGCTCTTCGGTCAAGTAGGAAACGATCCGCTCAGTGCCGCCATAGAAACGAGGAGGAACGCTCTCAATAAGGGGAGCGATCTGTGCGATTTTCATGATGACCTTTGTTTTCCCCGACGAATATAAACGCGTGCGGTGCGGCAAAGTTCCGATCCGCGCGACTAGGGCGGGTTTTGACAAGCTCGCCGCCCAAGTTGATCAAAAATGCGCTCCGGTTGTCCGGGGCTGGGGGGCACTAAAAGACAACCGGAGCCGTCTCGATCGCGGCGCGATGCCGAATCAGGACTTACACATTTTTACTGATGTTTGCGGGATAGCGTGGCGTCTGGAATGTGGTTGGAATTTGAGCGACGCGATCTCCAGGGCCATGAACTTATCTGATTGTCATTTTGCGTTCAAATCATCCTTGGGTCGAGAAAGCGAGCTAATAGGAAGCCCGCTGGT
>JBAPQU010000371.1:0-6240 GCA_049280795.1 Candidatus Sulfotelmatobacter sp. | reverse complement strand
GGTGGCGAAGGCGACGACGGCAAGCGTAGTGCCGGCCACGGCCCCGAAGGCCGAGACGGCATCGACCTCACCTTCATCCAGCGACTTTGTATTCGTCGAGCCGACTTATGCGGCCAAGACGGATTCTGCGAGTGCCACGGACGAACCTGCCGGGCGCGCGCAGGAAGCCGCGGCCAAGTTTGCCGACAAGACTGCGGCAGAACTGCTGCCGGCAAATGTGAATGCGGCGCAGGCGTCGCAAAGCACTGGTTCCAGCACCGGCATCCAGCCCGCGGTAAATCTTGCAGCGGAGCAAAGGTCGCAGGCTGGCCAACAGCCGGTGGCAGCCGGTCCCAAGTACACGGGCGAACCGATTTCAGTGAATTTGAAGGATGTAGACCTGAAGGACTTCTTCCGCCTGATTCACGAAATCAGCGGCTTGAACGTGGTACTCGATCCGAATGTGCATGGCAACCTGACGGTGGTGTTGGACGATGTGCCGTGGGACCAGGCACTGGACATCGTACTCAAGAACAACGACCTGGCGCGGGAACTGGAAGGCAACGTTCTGCGCATCGCCACGGTGGATACGCTCAAGAAAGAAGCGGATGGGCGGCGGGAGCAGATTGAATCCGAAGCCGCAGCCGTGGAAAAAGTTTCCGTCACGCGCTTCCTGAGCTATGCCCATGCCAAGGACGTGATCATCACGGTAAAGAAGTTCCTCTCGCAGCGCGGAGACGTAGTTGCGGATGAGCGCACCAACGCCGTGATCGTGAACGACATTCCCAAAGTGATTCCAATCGTTGACCGCCTGCTGACGCAACTGGACCGCAAGACGCAGGAAGTGGAAATCGAGGCGCGAGTGGTGGCGGCGACGCGGCAGTTTGCCCGCGACATCGGCACGCAGCTTGGCTTCGGCTGGGGCAACGGACATAGCGCAATCGGTGGCGCTTCCGCAGTAGGCAGCTCACCGACGACCGTCAGCAATTTGACTCCGGGCTACATCACTGTGCCTGGGACAACGGGGACCGGCAGCTCGATTCCCTTGTTCTCCAATCTGGGCTCGACCTCACCCACCAGCGGTTTCACATTGCTGAACGCCAGCAACACAGTGCGAATTGACGCGGTGCTTACCATGGCCGAGTCGCGTGGATTGCTCAAGGTTCTGTCCCGGCCACGAGTAGTTACGCAGAATAATATCCAAGCCCTGGTAAAGCAGGGCGTGCGCGTGCCGATCGTAACGCAGGCGCAGTTGGGCGGTCCTCCGACTGTGACCTACGTGGATGCGTTCCTGCGCTTGACCGTAACTCCGCAGATCACTTCGGAGAATACGATCTTCCTGAACGTGGACGTGGAAAACACGACCCCGAACTTCGGCCAGGAAGTGCAGGGCAACCCGGAATTGATCACGCAGCAGGCGACAACGCAGGTGCTGGTGACCGACGGCGGCACAGTGGTGATCGGCGGCGTCATCCAGACGCAGAACTCGATCAACATCACGCAGGTGCCGATTCTGGGCAACCTCCCGATTTTGGGCAACCTGTTCAAGCACACGCAGGTGAACACCTCTAACCAGGAGTTGATCTTCTTCATCACGCCGCGAATCATCCAGACATAGCATCGTCAGACTCAGTAGCGCGCAGTTGAAGATTTAAAACCGCCGGTCCTGAAGAACCTGTCAGGATCGGCGGTTTGTTTTTTGGGGACTAGGATTTCCGGTTGCCGGGCAATCAAAGTAATCCAAAAAATCTTCTCGAAGCCCATTGCCAAACCTGTGAGAACGGGCTAGCATCAAGGCCTTTCGCCCAGTTTGCCAATCGGCCGAAGTGGTGGCGCGCGAGTTCGGATTCGAGCGCCATACTGCGGCACCCTCTTAAACCCGATTAAACGCGAACACTGCTCAAGCGTGACTGCGCGCATTTTATTAAACACGCGGCCGTTTCTTGCAGGGGCTTCGTTAAAAACTTTCCCAGGAGAAGATAATGAACGCGAGAATCAAAAGAGCGCTTGCAGGCGCCAGCTTTCGTTGGTTATTTGTTGTAGCGATAGTCGCAATGAGTTGCGATCTGCTGCCGGCGAGCGCGGTGGGCGGCAAACTTGTGACGGACAATACGCCGAGCTTCGTCACGACTGCGAAAAACCTCGGCGCTGAGGATCCGGCAAAGGTGATTGAAGTGAGCGTCTGGCTGCAACCCCATAACCGCTCTCAGTTCGATGCGCTGGCGCAATCGCTCTACGATCGTACTTCTCCTAACTATCGTCACTGGCTGAAGCCGGCGGAGATTGCCGCCCGCCTTGCGCCCACGGCGCAGGAAGTTGAGACGGTGCGTCAGTTTCTTACGGCGCACAATCTGAAGATCGTGAAGACGGGTCCTATGAACTTCTACGTGAGGGCGCGAGGCGCTGTGAGCGATGTGCAGAAGGCGTTCCAGGTGCAGCTGAATAATTATCAGGTCGGCGAAAAGACCATCCGCGCCAATGCCGGCGATCCTTATTTGGAAGGCGCAGCGGGGGAGTTGGTGAGGGCAGTGTCGGGACTGGATTCGGGGGAGTTCGAACATCTACTAGTGGCGCGGCCGACGATCTCGAGTAGCAAGACCGGGACTGCCGCTGCGACGGCTGCGGGAGTAACGAATTCCGATTTCTATTCGTCGCAGTGTTTCACCGGCACCGAGAAGGAAACATTTTCCACCGGCGGAAACGGATCGTTGCCGGTCGGCAAGTACTCGGGCAATAAAATCAATCTGCCGACTCACACCAGCGCGGGCTGCGCTTACACGCCGCCGGTTATTCAGACTGCCTACAATCTGACCGGCTTGTACAACGAGGGATACAACGGTGCAGGCCAAACGATTGCTATTGTCGACTGGTGTGGTTCGTTCACGATCCAATCCGACGCCAATGCGTTCTCGGCGAAGTTCGGGCTGCCGGCCCTGACCTCGTCGAACTTCGACATCATTTATACGGCCCCCAGCTTGTGCATGGCCTACGATCAGGTTGAAATCAACCTGGATGTGGAGTGGTCGCACGCGATCGCTCCGGGTGCGAGCATCAACCTGGTAGTTCCACCGTCGGCGGATTTTCAAGATGTGAACCAGGCCGAGTTTGATGTGGTGAATTATGGACTGGGCACGGTGCTCTCGGGCAGCTTTGCTTCGACCGAGCTATACACACCTACGACAGAACTGGACACGGAGAATTTAATTTCAGAAATTGGCGCCGCGGAAGGCATTTCGACCAACTTCGCCTCGGGAGACAACGGTGACTATGGTCTGGTGACGCTTCGGTCTACGGTGAGCGCTCCCGCGGATTCTCCGTGGGCGACGGCGGTGGGCGGAGTTACGCTGGCGCTGAACACTGACAACTCCATTGCCTGGCAGGC
Organism: Candidatus Sulfotelmatobacter sp.; assembly: GCA_049280795.1. Taxonomy (GTDB): domain Bacteria; phylum Acidobacteriota; class Terriglobia; order Terriglobales; family Acidobacteriaceae; genus Sulfotelmatobacter. The sequence continues at coordinate 2,879 of JBAPQU010000371.1, read as the reverse complement.
TGGTTGGGGAAACAATGAAACCCTGCTGGTGGAGGAAGGAACGGTGTTCGATCCGCCGCAAGCTAGCTTTTCGGGCGGCTCTGGCGGTGGTCCAAGCGAATGTCTAACCAAGAACATTCGTTTCCGTCCGCCGATTTGCACCGGAGGTTTTTCCAAGCCTTCCTACCAGCAGAGTTTGCCCGGTCACAACCGTCAACTTCCCGACATTTCGTGGCTGGCGGATCCCTATACTGGCGCCGCGATCGTAATCAGCATTCCGGGGCAGCTTCCGGAGCAGGTGTGGAAGGTGTATGGCGGCACGAGCCTGGCCACTCCAATGTTCTCGGCGTTGTGGGCCATCGCCAATGAGGAAGCGTTGGCGGGTGGCGGAGCTGCGCTGGGGCAGGCTGCGCCGTATCTTTACTCGCTGCCAACGGGAACTGTGTACGACATCGTTCCCGTCACCTCCGCGACGAACGTGACCGGATCGGTGAAGGTCTCGAACGGCACCACCTGGTATACGGCGAAGGAATTGGCTGGGGTTTCATCGGGTGAGTTCGTTAGCGCACTTTGGAACTACGAAGCTTTGGACGATACCACGCTTGTGGTCTCGTTCGGCACGGATTTCGGCCTGAAGACCGCTCTCGGCTGGGACAACGTAACCGGCGTGGGAACGCCGAACGCGCAGGCATTCGCCGATTACTTCTTCGGAAAATAATGGTTGAGTTGTGGAGTCCCACTTCTCGCAAAAGAAGCGAGAAGTGGGGCACCGCGTGCCTTAAGGGCGTTAACTCGATACTGGGTACTAGGTACTTCTCTCCTCCTGATAAACTCAGCAAAGCATGAATTTCCTGGCACGCCAGAAAAAACTGCGGCAACACCTGGCCCCGACGCAGTTCGATGCGCTCCTGATCAGCCATCTCCCCAACATTCGGTATCTTTGCGGCTTTACCGGCAGCGCGGGCTTGCTGTTGGTGGCCGAAACCGGGAGTATGTTCTTCACCGACGTTCGCTATGACACACAAGCGCACGAGGAGGTAAAGGGCGCGAAAGTGATCATCGCGCGAAAGACGCTTCCGAATGCTCTTGCCGAGTCGGTCGCAGCGCAGCGGAAAAGAGCGAAGGGATGGACGATCGGTATTGAAGCGGAGCATCTGACTGTGGCAGAGAGGAAAAGGCTGGCGGACCTGCTGCCTTCCGGCATACGGATACGAAATTCGCCCGCGCTAGTGGAGCGGGCACGGATGGTGAAGGATGCGGACGAACTTGATCGCATTCGGGCGGCGGTGAAATTGGGAGCAAGGTTGTTCGACCGCGCGCTTGAAGTTCTGCGGCGGGGTGCGAAGGAAACCGACGTGGCGGCGGAGATGGAGTACGCGGCTCGGCGGGCGGGCGCCGAGGAGATGTCATTCCCGACCATCATCGCTTCCGGAGCGAGATCGGCTCTGCCTCATGGCCGGGCGAGCGAGCAATCCATCGCTCCCGGCGGATTCGTGGTGTGCGATTTCGGTGTTATACTCGCAGGTTATTGTTCGGACCAGACTCGTACTGTGTGGGTAGGTGCGTCTTCGGGGGCTACGCCCAAAGAAGCGCGCAAGGCCTACGAAGCAGTGCTTGATGCGCAGCTGGCAGCGATTGCCGCGGTACGCCCCGGCGTTAGCGTTGGGGAAGTGGATGCGGCGGCGCGCAAGGTATTGCATAAAGCTGGGTTAGGACGCTATTTTACGCATTCCACCGGGCATGGCGTGGGTCTGGAGATCCATGAGTCGCCCAGGGTTGCAGCCGGCCAGAAGGAAGTGTTGCGGCCCGGCATGGTCATCACGATTGAACCTGGGGTATACTTCCCCGGCAAATGGGGCGTGAGAATCGAGGACATGGTGGCCGTCAACGAAGGCGGCTGCGAGGTGCTGACGCCCACCAGCAAAGATTTTCTGGCAGTTTAGATCATTGTCATTGGGTCTTAGAACCTAACACCGAACACGTAAGACCTGAAGCAGCAGTCCCACCTTATACGAATGAATCAAAAAGAGCTGAAAGAACTCATTGAGTTCTTAATCGAAAAAGACATTGCCGAGTTCGAACTAGAACGTGGCGACGTCAAAGTAAAAGTAAAGCGTGCCGGTCAAACCACCGTGGTGCACACGCACGGGGAGGTCGCCTATCCCGCATACCCATCGGCGCCGATTACTGAGATCAGGCAGAATCAGAGCGCGGGAACCCCTGCAGCACAGCCGCCTGCGCTGAGTGCGCCCCCCGTTCCGGAAGAGAATCTGCACATTGTGAAATCTCCTATCGTTGGGACGCTTTATGAGGCGCCATCACCGGGTGCACCGCCGTTTGTGAAAGTCGGAGATATGGTGGAAGTGGGGCAGGTGCTGTGCATCGTTGAGGCGATGAAGCTGCTGAATGAGATTGAGTCGGATGTGGCCGGCGAAATCGTGAAGAAGATGGGGACGAACGGCCAGCCGATTGAATATGGACAGGAGTTGTTTGCCATCCGGCCGAAGAAGTGAAGGGTGTTCGGAACTACTTTCTAAAAAACCAGGCGCGCTTTTCGCGCGCCTTTTTGCGTGTGAGGAGGCTACCGAACCGGGCTTGGCCCGGCACACAGCAGGGAGGCTGTCCCCACATTTTGAGTCGAGACGTTTAGAGGCTGTCCTTAATTTTTGATCTGAAATGTTTAAGAAGATATTGATTGCGAATCGCGGAGAAATTGCCTTGCGCGTCATTTGCGCGTGCAAGGAACTGGGCATCGGCACTGTGGCCATTTACAGCGAGGCCGACCGGCATTCTCTGCCGGTACGCTTTGCGGACGAAGCCATCTGCATCGGCCCGCCGCAACTGGCGCTGAGTTATTTGAATATCCCTGCGGTGATCAGCGCGGCGGAAATCGCGAACGT
>JBAPQU010000370.1:0-4215 GCA_049280795.1 Candidatus Sulfotelmatobacter sp. | reverse complement strand
GCACCACTGGCGGCCTTCGAAATCTCCGTCACGTAAATAACCAAACACTGCCTTAGAGTCTTTGGAGTGTTACGTCGGTAAGCTACTTAAATACCAGTAACAACAATAGGATTTTGAGTGGTCAGGCCCCGCCAGAAAGTTAGCGTGAGAGTTCGCTCTCACGCGAGCGACGGGGTCTGCTTCGCACTGCGCACAAAACAAACGACGGTATGTCGATTCGTACGAAATTATTTGTCGGGATCACCGCCTCGCTCGGGATCGTCGTGCTGTGCTCTGCCTGCTGGCACTGGCAGTCCGCAGATCTGGCGCGATTTTTCTGTTACCTGGCTGTGGCCATTCTGGCTTCCGGCCTGAAAGTGCAACTGCCCGGAATTGATGGCACCATGTCGGTCAATTTTCTTTTCATCCTTCTGGGCGTAATGGAATTGAGCCTACCGGAAACGCTAGTGATTGGATGCACCGCGACTCTGGTACAGAGCGCATGGCTCACGCGGAATAAGCTCGACCCAATCAAAGTTATTTTCAATGTTTTTGGAATGATGGCAAACGCCAGCGCGTTGTGCTACGTAAGCTATCACTGGCTCGCGACAAGACTTGGCCCGAACAAACCCTTTTTGCTAATGCTGGCGGCGCTGGTTTTCTTCCTGGCGAACACGCTGCCGATTTCTTTTGTTATTGCTCTGACCGAGGGCAAGTCGAGCCGCAAGGTTTGGTCGGAGTGCTACTTCTGGTCTTTTCCTTACTACCTGGTCGGAGCGGCCGCCGTAGGGTTGGTGGGAATCATCAACCGGCAGGCGGGATGGCAAACATCGCTGCTGGTGCTGCCTCTGATCTATTGGGTGTATCGCTCCTATCGGCTCTACCTCGGGCGGCTGGAAGCTGAAAAAGACCGGGTAGAAATTGAGAAGCGGCATGTGGAAGAGATCGCGTCGCTCAACATGCGCACGATCGAGGCACTGGCGCTGGCTATCGAAGCCAAGGACCAAACAACCCATACGCATCTTCAGCGAGTTCGAACTTACGCGATAGAAATCGCCAAGGACCTCGGCCTGCCGCCGGACGAGATTGAGGCGTTGCGAGCCGCGGCGCTGCTGCATGACATCGGCAAGCTTGCCGTGCCTGAACACATCATCAACAAGCCAGGCAAGCTCACGCCGGAAGAGTTCGAGAAGATGAAAGTGCACCCGTTGGTGGGTGCGGAAATTCTCGATCGCGTTGCCTTCCCTTATCCGGTATCTCCGATTGTGCGTTCGCACCATGAGAGATGGGATGGGTCGGGTTATCCGGCCGGGCTCGCCGGTGAAGAGATTCCCATCGGAGCGCGCATTCTGTCGGTCGTGGATTGCCTGGACGCGCTGGCATCAGACCGGCAATATCGTCCGGCCATACCCCTGGATCAGGCCATGGCCAAGGTGAAGGAAAAATCGGGCACGTGGTTCGACGCGAAGGTGGTTGAGATTCTCGAAAAACGTTATGTGGCCCTGGAGCGCATCGCACAAACCTACGGGGCCGACTTCGTTCCCTCCGGATTTTCCAAGGGGATGCGCGTGGAACGGGGATTGGCGCCGGCCACGGGCTTTGAGAAAGGCGCGGAGAACCCACAGCCCGAGACCGACTTCCTGACCTCGATCGCATCGGCGCGGCAAGAGGCGCAAGCCATGTTCGAGTTGAGCCAGGATTTGGGAAACTCGCTCAGCCTGAGCGAAACGCTCTCCGTGCTTTCGATGCGCCTGCGCAAATTGATTCCCTACGATTCCATCGCCGTATTCGTGAACCGAAATGGCTGGCTGCTGCCGGAACTCGTAAGCGGGGAGAACTTTCGCGTTCTGTCGTCGCTGAAAATTCGCGTGGGCGAGGGCTTATGCGGATGGGTCGCGGAGAATTGCAAACCGATTATTAACGGCAATCCTCAGGTGGAAACTGGTTACATTGCTGATCCCGAAAAATACGCGACCTTATCCTCAGCTTTGGCCGTGCCTTTGGAAGGTTTGAACGGCGTGGTGGGCGTGCTGGCTATGTATCACTCCACTTCGGACGCTTTCACGCCGGACCACTTGCGAATTTTGCTGGCGGTGGCGTCGAAGGTGGCTCTTTCAGTAGAGAACGCTCTGAAGTATCAGCAGGCTGAGAGTTCGGCAACTACGGACTTTCTTACCGGACTGCCTAATGCGCGTTCTCTGTTTGTGCACCTGGCGCAGGAAGTAACCCGGTGCCGCCGCATGAAGACTTCGCTTGCCGTCATGGTCTGCGACATTGACGGGCTCAAGAAGATCAATGACTCGTTCGGGCACCTGGAGGGAGACAAGTTGCTGCGAGAGTTCAGCACTCGGCTGAAGGACGCTTGCCGCGGATATGACTACGTCGCGCGCATGGGCGGTGACGAATTTGTGATCACAGCCCCTGGCCTTACGGTGGAAGCCGCGTTGGAAAAGGCAAGCCGCTTGAACCAGGCGGCCATTGAAGCAGGACGTCACACTTGCGGACGCGATGTTATTAGCCTGAGCGTGGGCACGGCGTTCTGTCCGGAGAACGGATATGACGTGGAAGCGCTGCTGGCGGAAGCGGATCGGCGAATGTACTCCATAAAACAAGTCCACCATGCGGAAGCGGCAGCTCGGCCAGACCCGCTAGCGCAAGCGGCTTCGGTGAAATAAATGCTGAGGGGAAAAATTATCCGGCATGCGCTGGCACTGCTCGCAACCGTTCTTCTTGGAGGATTTATTTCCGCGATGCTGGTGCGCCTTGCGCCAGGTTTTGAGGTCGACGAGCAACAGCTCGATCCACACTTAAACACTGCCAGTGTCAATGCACTGCATGAAGCCAGGCGGCAAGACCATAACATCCTGCGGTTTTATTTTTCCTACATGAATCGGGCTGCGCATGGCGACCTTGGAACCTCGCTTGCTCTGGGACAACCCGTACGTACTCTGCTAATCGACCGCGCGCCGCTCACGGTGCGCCTGCTCACTACCGGGCTAGCTCTGGCCTGGGTGCTATCTCTGACGCTGGCGTTGAGCGCGGCATGGCTGCGCCTCTCTATTTATGACACGCTGACCACGGTCGTCAGCGGAACATTTCTTTGCATTCCTGCGGCGGTGCTGGCGTTGCTCTCGGTGCTGTGGAACGTGCCCGGCTCATTGGCTATTGCGCTGATCGTGTTCCCGCACACTTACCGCTATGCGCGAAATCTTCTGGTGAAGGCCTACACCCAGCCTCACGTTATCACCGCGCGTGCCAAGGGTTTGGGAGAGCCCCGCGTTCTTTTCTGGCACGTAGTGCCCGTAGTGGCGCCGCAGTTGTTGGCCGTGGCTGGAGTGTCGGTGAGCATGGCGGTAGGGGCCACGATCCCAGTCGAAGCTCTGTGCGGTCTTGCCGGCATCGGACAAATGGCGTGGCAGGCAGCATTGGCCCGCGATCTTCCATTGCTGGTCAACATTACGATCCTTGTGACGCTGGTAACCTTGTTGGCGAATTCCGGAGCAGATGTAATCGGACATATGGTGCGAGGCCAGGAATCTTGAATCCGTGGCAGAAGTTGGCGTGTGCGATTTTGGCACTCGTGCTGGGGGCCTCGCTCGCCGCAAATTGGTTGGCCCCCGCCGGATACGCCAAGCAATACCGCGAAGCTACCAACGCGCCCCCATCACGAGCGCACTGGCTGGGAACCGATGATGTTGGGCGCGATCGATTTGCCCGCGTTCTATATGGAACCAGAATTTCTCTGCTGCTGGCTCCGGCTGCGGCGTTCCTTTCCACGCTGATGGCAGCGTTGATCGGCGGACTGGCGGGATATTTGGGTGGAATCTGGGCGCGGTTGGCAATGGCGGTGACCGATCTTTTCTTGTCGCTGCCGTGGTTATTTCTGTTGATCACCGCGCGGGCGCTGTTGCCGCTGAATGTGTCCCCGCTATTTTCCGCGATGGTCACTTTCTTATTGCTTGGGCTTCTGGGCTGGACGGCTGCAGCGCGAGTGCTATGCACCGCAGCGAGATCGCTCCGCTCCTCGGATTTCGCGAGGCAGGCGCGGGCAGCGGGAATTTCTGGACAGCGTTTGTTTTGGGTACACGTGATGCCGAATTTGAAGCCCGTGCTCTACGCGCAATTTTGGATTTCGATTCCGGTCTTCATCTTGAGTGAGGCCAACCTTGGCATTCTCGGCCTCGGTGTGGCCGAGCCAATGCCTTCGTGGGGAAGCCTGTTGAAAGAGTTGGAGGG
>JBAPQU010000369.1:0-4026 GCA_049280795.1 Candidatus Sulfotelmatobacter sp. | reverse complement strand
CAGGCGCTCGAGGGCGATGAATTTGTCGGTGGCGATGGGGCCTTTGTCGTCGATGGGACGGCCCAGCGAATCGACGACGCGGCCAATCATGGCGTCGCCGACGGGCACGCTCATGATGCGGCCGGTGCGCTTCACTTCATCGCCTTCCTTGAGCTCGGTGTATTCGCCTAGGATCACCACGCCCACCTGGTCTTCTTCCAGGTTCATGGCGATGCCGGCCACGTCGTGGGGAAAAGAGAGAAGTTCGCCGGCCATGACTTTGTCGAGTCCGTACACGCGGGCGATGCCGTCGCCCAGCGTGATGATCGTGCCGGTCTCGTCCACGGAGATCTGAGATTCGTAGTTCTCGATCTGCTCGCGGATCAGTTTGGTTATTTCGTCTGCCTTGATCTGTGCCATAAGTTGCTCTCAGCTGTTAGCCGTCAGCTTTCAGCCTAACCCTTCGCGTATTCGCGCAACCGACTCAAGAATTTTTCTGCTTTGCTGACCGCTGAAAACGGACGACTAGCCGCCGCTAATCTCAGCTCGAATTCTTTCCAACTGCCCTTTCACTGAACCGTCGTAAATTGTGCTGCCTATGCGGAGGACTGCTCCTCCGAGCAGGGTCGCGTCCTGCTCATAGTGCGCGCGGACTTTTTTGCCGGTCAGCTTTCCCACCTGCGCTTCGAACTCGCGCTTTTCCGCATCGGCCAAGGCGCGTGCGCTGGTGATCTCGGCTTCGGCAAAACCCAGCCGCGCATCGAGTTCTTTTTCCAGTTGCCGGATGATGGGCTCCAGAAAATGCACGCGCCGATGATCGATTAGGACGGCGATCAGATTCCTCACCTGCTTTGTAATATCATCCCGTTGCGCGACTACATCCAATACGGCGCGCTTCTGCTCAGCGGGAATCGCCGGATTCTCCCACACACGGCGCAAGTCCGAGCTCTCGGACAACAAGCCTGCAATGGTGCGCAATTCCGCAATCGAACGATCCGCGTTGAGATGCGTATCCATCACCACATCGGCAAAGGCGCGGGCATAGGTGCTGGCGACCGAAGCCATTAGCGCCCATCCTTTCCGTTTCCGGGTGCGTGCGCGGAAGTATCGGACGCGCCTAACTCTCCGGCGAAGGTTCGCACCAGAGTCTGATCGGTGGCGGCGTCTACATGGATCTGTTTCTGCGCCAGCGCGACTGCGAGATCGGCCGCGTAGGCAGTCAGCTCGCGGCGGGCGGCTTTCGCGGCAGCGGCGATTTCCTGCTGCGCCGATTCGAGCATCTTTTGCGCATCTTGCTCGGCGGCGGTTCGAATGCGCGCTTCCTCGGCGCCAGCTTCTTTCTCCGCCGAGTCGCGCATCATGCCGATCTCGCCATCCAGCCTCATCAGGCGAGATTCGATCTCTGCTAACTTCCGCCGAGCCTCGTCGCTGGCCTTCTGCGCTTCCCGCATGGCTTTCTGGATGGCCGCCGTGCGGGCGCTGAAAGCCCCGGGCAAATATTTGCGGCAGGCCCAGAAAATCAGTATGGCTATCACAGCAAAATTCAGCAGCACGCTCAGAAGATAAGCGTGGCTAGTGCTGAGGCCCGTGTACTTTGCGATGAATTTTACCGAGGGCGATTCTTTGAACTGCGCCGTTTCGTCTTTTTCTTCACCGGCGGCCTCGCGGGTCTCATGCGAGAGCTGCCGCCCAAAACCTGGTTGCTTCGACGAGTCGTCGGACTGCTGCGGCTGCTGCGGAGGTGCAGACGGTTCCTGCGCATGCAGCGGCGTTACTGCTGCAAAACTCATTAGCAGCAATGCCAGTGCGCAGGCCCGGATTGTTCTCGTGAGGAAACCCATCTTCTTCAATGTCTTCTTCGGAATCGTGTTTGTTATGGCGCCTTGCAGCATCAGCGTCCGGCTCCGGCGGGCTCGAGCACGCGCCGCATGATTTCTGTCGCCAGGGATTGCGCTTCGGACTGCAAACCGGCTCGCGCGGCATCGGCGTCTTTCTGGATATCAGCTTTCGCGGCCTGCACTTGCGCCTGAGCCTTGGTGCGGGCTCCGTTCAGGGCGGCGGTTCGCGCATCCAGTGCAACTTTGCGGCGGGCTTCCTGCGTGCGAAAAACTATTGCCCGGGCTTCGCGCAGCCGCTGCTCGTATTCGGAGGTGCGCGCTTCGGCTGCGGCAATATCCGCGCGCGCCTTCTCGACGGCACCCTCGGTTTTACTGCGGCGCTCTTGCAGAACACGCCGCAAAGGCTTGTGCACAATCAACGTATAGAGCGCATAAAGCAGCGTCAGCAGAATCACCGTGGGCACTGATCCGAGCAGTAATTCGCCTAGTTGTCGTAGCGTTTGATCCATCGATTGCTGTTGTACAGGAAAATGAGGGCTATGAAAACTGTTAAGTCTAACGTGCGATGGAGTTTATGTCAACGAAAAGGGCTGATTTTCCGGCGATTGAAAGGCGGATGGAGGGTCTCGAAATGGGCGTAATTTTGGCATGTCCTTGCCATTTTTGGGGCATGCCAAAATGTGCAACTAATCCTTGACTTCACGGGAAAGAGGACTAGCATTGAAGTATCACCTCCGATCCAATTCAGGATCGAATGGGCCGATAGCCAAGGAATGTCACCGCTTCTTGGTTGCCGGCCCATTTAAATTGCGGGCGTTGGTCACCACCCATTCCCGGATCTTTCGCACCACCGACTCCGGGGCCTCGACCTCCAACTCCACTGCCCCGTCCTTGTACTTCCGCGAATAGATTCGCGCTTTGGCTTCGAGCATGGCGAGGGTCTTGCCTTCTTTCTGCGGGATGCGCAGATGCACGCGGCTGATGCGGTCTTCGTCGATCATGGCGTCGATGCGATCGAGCAGATGGGCGAGGCCTGTTCCCTCTTTCGCTGATACATAGACTGTGTTTGCGTCATCACGCTGCGCGTCTTCTTGCAGCGACTGCGCTACTTCTTCATCGAGCAGATCGACTTTGTTCATCACACGCAGGCGCGGTTTCTTTTCCGCTTCCAATTCTTTCAGGACGATTTCCACCTGCGCGTCCTGCTCGGCGGAGAGACGGCTGCTGGCGTCGGAGACTTGCACCACCAGGGATGCGCGCTGCACTTCTTCCAGCGTGGCGCGAAAGGCTGAGACCAGCGTGTGGGGCAGATTGCGAATGAAGCCTACCGTATCGGAGAGCAGGATTTTGCGCTTCGACGGCAGCACCACCGCGCGAATCGTGGGGTCGAGCGTGGCGAACATGCGCGGCGAAGCCAGCACTGCGGCCCGAGTGAGTGCGTTGAACAAAGTTGATTTGCCGGCATTGGTGTAGCCGACCAGCGCCACGGTTGCGACCGGAGCGGATTCGCGGCGCTGCCTTTGCTGGTTGCGAATGCGGCGCACGTTTTCGATTTGCTGCTCGACGTGGCGGACACGGCGGGCGATTTTGCGGCGATCGGTTTCAAGCTGGGTTTCGCCGGGACCGCGGGTACCGATGCCGCCGCCGAGCTGTGACATCTCTATGCCGCGGCCGGCGAGACGCGGCAGCATGTAATGCAGCTGCGCCAACTCCACTTGCAACTGGCCTTCGCGGGTGCGTGCGTGGCGCGCAAAAATATCGAGGATGAGCTGGGTGCGGTCGATGACGCGGCGTTTGACGATCTTTTCGATGTTGCGCTGCTGGGATGCGGTGAGGTCGTGATCGAAGAGAAGAAGGTCGGCATTCACGGACGCGGCTGCGCCGGCGATTTCTTCGAGTTTGCCCGCGCCAATCAGCGTGGCTGGATCGGGACGGTCGCGGCGCTGCAGAATTTCTCCGACAACTTTTGCGCCTGCGCTGCCAGCCAGAGTGCGCAATTCCGCGAGCGACTCATCGGCGTCGAACTCTGGAATGCTTGGCTTGTTGCTGGATTTTGCAGAGGCATGCGCCGGAATTCCGGCTTCGCCTTTCGCGGCTGGCGTGGCGGAGGCCGCGTCCCGCGCCGCTTTCGCTTGCTGGGTAACTTTCGCTCCGCTGCGGCCACGCGTGCGTACGTCGATCCCCACCAGAAACGCGCACTCCTGCGCAT
>JBAPQU010000368.1:0-1883 GCA_049280795.1 Candidatus Sulfotelmatobacter sp. | reverse complement strand
GCCGATCCCGCGCCGCGGCAGGCACTACTGCGGTTTTTAGTGGAGCGCAGCCGCTTTGATGAAGCCTTCGACTTGACGGAAGCGTCTCTCCATTACGCTCCGCGAGATGCAAATCTTCTGCTGGATCGCGGACTGCTGGCAATGAGGCGCGGTCATCCTGAGATTGCGGTAGATAGCTGGACGCGGGCAGTTGCCATCGATCCCAGCCAGATGCTCGCCCAACTTTATCTGGCCAGCGAACTGGATCATGAAGGCCGTCCGGACGATGCGGCGTTGCATTACAAAGCATTTCTCGGCGATCTTGCTGACCATCCGGGAGAAAAACGTCCGGAGCCGCAAAAGGTAATCGCGGTTGCGCTGCGCATGGCCGATTGCCAGGCACGCGCATCGCAGGCCAAGCAGGCGGTTCAATCCTACGAATTAGCCGCGAAGATTGCAGCGCAGACCAAACAAACCAAACTGGAGAGCATCGCCGAGGTGAATGAAGCTGCGCTTCAAGCGCAAGCGGGAAAAACGGAACAGGCTCTTCCACTTTATCAGCACTCTCTCCAGTTGGACGAATCGATTGGCGACCAGACTTCGAGTGCCGAAGATTGGCTTGCCTACGGCCGTTTTCTCGAAAGCGCCGGGTTTCCCGCTCGCATGGCCTATGCCTGCTTCGTAAAAGCTGCGAGCCTTCGCGCAGCTTTGCCAGACGCATCACAACGCCAGTTCCTGACCGACGTCACTGAGAGAACAGAAAAGCTGGTTGGCGCTGAAGCCTCCGCGATCCGCCGCAATCCGGAACCCGTTCTGCAAGAAGTTTTGGCGCTTAAGCGCTAACCGTGGGCACCCTGAGGCATCTTCCCCCGCACTTCTGCACTCAAAGCATTAGGCAGATATTAGAGCGTTCTCACTAAGGCTGCGCCACCCGGCATCCTATGCACTAATTGACAGTACCGGACTTGTGCTAAACAATTGATGGAATCAACATTCAGGGCGGTTAATTCTGGGAGGAACTATGCCGGAAGAAGGCGAACAAATACCCATGGAACATATTGAGCCACAGTCGAACACGGGAAAGTGGATTCTGCTTTTCCTGGCAATCATTTTTGTTGCGGGTGCGGTTTATGGGTATGTGAGCACGCAGCAACACGTCGACAAATTGACGAAGGACTTAGGCGACAGTCAGGCGCAGGTGTCAGAACTGAAGAGCAGAATGCAGACCGCCGAAGCCTCCGAAGATGCGCTGGCCCACCAAGTGGGACTTACGAAGAAAGAGTTGGCTCAGCGTGCCGCTGAACTTCAGGCTCAACAAAAGGCCACAGAATCCCGCCTGGAGAAAGAAACCACCGAGGAGAAAGCGCAGATTGGCGCGGTGAGCGGGGAAGTGACTGGCGTCAAGACCGATGTAGGCGGCGTCAAGACCGACGTTGCCTCCACCAAGGCTGACCTGGAAGCTACCAAAGCGAAGCTGCAAAGCGCGGTGGGCGACCTGGGCGTGCAGAGCGGATTGATCGCGAATACTCGCGGTGATCTGGAGGTGCTCAAACATAAGGGCGACCGCAACTATTATGAGTTCACCCTGCTTCGCGGAGCGAAGCCGCAGGCGGTGGCGACTGCGAGTCTTCAACTCAAGAAGACAGATGCCAAACGTGGCAAGTTCATGATCAATGTGACTGCAGATGATAGGACCATCGAGAAGAAGGATCGCAATGTCGCCGAGCCGATCCAGTTCTACGCCGGACGGGATCATCTGCTCTTTGAGTTGGTGGTCTGGACGGTGGACAAAAACAAAGCCACCGGCTACCTGAGCACGCCAAAAAGTGCGCCTACTCCGGTGACTGCCAATTGAACGGAGTGCTTTTCCCGGCGCGCGCGCATGTTGCGCTAGAAATCGCGTT
>JBAPQU010000367.1:0-2610 GCA_049280795.1 Candidatus Sulfotelmatobacter sp. | reverse complement strand
AAGCAGGAGTTCGCGGCTTCCATACCAGCTCGGGTAGAGATCGGTGAGAACCTTGGGCTTCAAAACGGAGGAAGACGCTCGGGAGGCATGTACCGCATCAGTGATGCGCCTCCAGTAAAGACAAATGCTGGCCGAAGCAGCCAGCACGAGGAAAAGAATGACGATATGTTTTACGTACAGTGAGAGCGCTTGCATGAGTATTCAGTGATGAATCCGAAAAGCTAGTGATTCGAGTGTCAGTCCGGGTACGGCAACGGCTGGCCGGCATCGCTGTCGGCCTCCACGACCCACACTTTCCGCCCGCGAAAATAGTCCAGCAATTCCTGATTGCCATCCTTGCCCATATCGCGCGCCCAAACCACTTTAGCTGCGTCGATGTTCGCGTCGTTGTAAACCCATTCGCGGACAGGATCGTAGTGTGGTGCATAACGCACAATCACGAGCTGAAGACCTGGCAGTTGCTGTAGTCGACGCAGGATGCTTGCTCTCTCCAGATCGCCGCGGGGCCACGCGGGCTCAATCTGAACATGAACAGCCGCCGCCGTTACGCGCAGGAGAATCATAGCGCACGCCAGGACGGGAATCGCGCGAACCAAAGATTGCCCGAACATTTCCAGTCTGATGCGACTGCTCCGCCAGTGCCAGAGTTGGCGCAGACATTGCACGAGAAGAATGTAAAGCGCGCCGACGGCGGGAGAAAAGTAGTGTGGGAGAGTCCAGGTTTGAATGGCAAAGCCGACAACCATAGCAGCGCAGATCATTACTAGCAACCGCATCTTAGGCTGGCGCAATACCCAGGGCAACGCCAGCAAAGGCAGGGTGAGCAATGGGCCCAGATAAAACTGCCACCAGGAAAAAAGCTTTCCGGCGCCACGACTCAGATAACCTGTGAAGGTGCGGTTTGTCTCGAACTCGCTCAACTCCTCCCGATAAAAATCGCGCATCACCACGTGGTGGTAAACCGGCTCTGGGCGTGGCGTTTGCCAGATGAAGTAGGGCGCGGTGGCATAGGTTTCGCGATTGACTTCATAGGTCATGCGGAGGGGATTGCCTGTGACGCGGTAATAGTAATAGCTGGTGGCCAGTGTGCCGAGCGTCAGAACCACAAACAGAGGCAGAACGACGCAAGAGAACGAGAGATGAAACGAAGGCCGGCGTTTGCCGATGAGCCACCAGAGCATGGCCGCGGCCACGGGTAGGCTGAAGACCAAGCCTTCATACGGACGGCTATTGGCGAGGATTACGAGGCCCAAGCCCATCAGCAGAGCTTGGCTGATGCGAGGACGCTTGTGCAGGCGTGGCCAGGCTCCGAGTACCAGCGCGCCGCCGAGAGCGGCAACGGAAGCGCACCAATAAGTATTCATCCAATAACTGAGAAGGCCGAGGCGCAGCACGGCCAGCGCGGCTCCCAGCAGAGCCCACGGTGGAGGCAGCCACGCTTGCAGCATCCAGCACAGAGCCGAGCACATCAGCGCTGTCACGAGCAGTTGTCCGATCCAGGGATTGCCCAGCAACTGTCCGGCAGCGAGTACCAAGCCTTGTGCCGGTGGATACATCGACATGTAGGTGGGCCGTTCGATGATGTGGAAACTTTCGAAGTGAATCCACATGGGATGAGTGGGATTCGTGATTTTGCCGTGAGCAAAAGTGTCGGCGGCGAGCAGATAGCTGAACTCGTCGTTGAAGCGAGGCTGGGAAATGCCAAGAATCGGAATGAACGCAACACGAATCACCATCACGCTAAGACCTACCAACAGAACGGAGAGGACTTTGCGCCGAGCCAGGAGCGCGAGCTTGCGCTCGATCGCATGGAAAGCGGCTGGCTGATTGCGGGATGCGCTTCGAGAAGAGAAAAGAATCAACGCGGCAGCGGCTGCCAAAAGCAGGAGTTCGATCAGCGCCAAAAGAAAAGGGGCAAGCCGCGGATATAGGTTTTGCATTGTGACCCGAGCCGAACAAACGCTCGACCGAGCACTACTTTACTTCAGTCGCCGCACACAAGGAAGGCGCATGGCGGCGTAGGCCGTGGAAAGCCCTTTCTTAGGCCGGCTCTTTTTCTTTCTCAATGGTCTTCTCGAACAATCCATCGACGATCTGGATCATTTCGTTATCGACGGTACGGTTGCGGGAGATGGCCTCGAGCAGCGGAATCGAAACTATTTTGTTGGAGCGCAGGGCGGCCATGCACCCGAATTCGCCACGATGCACCATGTCGATGGCGCCCAGGCCGTAACGCGTGGCCAGAACACGGTCGAAGGCGCTGGGCGAGCCGCCTCGCTGAATGTGCCCGAGGACGACGGCGCGGGTTTCGTAGCCGGTGCGTTTTTCAATTTCGCGGGCAAGTATGTTGGCTATGCCGCCGAGTTTGACGTGGCCAAATTCGTCTTTGCCCATGTCTTGTAGAACGGGAGATCCCTGGCCGGGCTCGGAGGAAAATTTTGCGCCTTCGGCTACGACAACAATGGAAAAGTAGCGTCCGCGCTCGTGACGTTGCTGGATTGACTCTGCAACCTTATCGATATCAAAGGGGCGTTCGGGGATCAGAATCACGTCGGCGCCGCCGGCGATACCGCTGTAAAGCGCGATCCAGCCCGCGTCGCGGCCCATGAC
>JBAPQU010000366.1:0-1733 GCA_049280795.1 Candidatus Sulfotelmatobacter sp. | reverse complement strand
AACGCGTGGAGCAAGCGTACGGCCACAAAAGCGCGCGCATTTTTGGGGTTTCGCAGAACGATCCCAAGGAAACAGCTGCCTTCATCAAAGAATTCGGGGTGACTTTTCCGGTGCTGCTCGATGACACCGAGAAGTATCCTGTTTCCAATGCCTACGGATTGACGAACGTGCCGAGTATTTTCTGGATTGCGCAGGATGCTGAAATTGAGATCTCGAGCGTCGGTTGGTTAAAGGCGGACTTTGTTGCCATCAACCGCAAGATGGCAGAGGCTGGGCAGATATCTCCGACAGCTATTTTTCAGCCGGGCGAAGAGGTGCGGGATTTCCGCGCCGGTTGAGGGTCGAAGAATTAGTCCTGCGGTCGCGGGACGAACAATCGATGCGTTCGAAAGGCCCGAAAGACGGTGCCCAATGTACATCCTGAGGCCGGTCTGACGGGCTTAAGGCTCAGTGGCCTGTGGTGCAGGTTTGCGCCAGGTTTTGTTCGTTACAATGCACTCAGCCTTTTCGGGCTGGCATTTCCTGAGATATTACTGTTGCCACAGTGTTGTGGGAGAAAACTGTCCTATGCAAGCAAGGGTTCGAAAGTTGTTCATTGTCGGGATCACCGCTGCGAGTCTTTTGGCGTGGGCTGAAGGCAGGCCGGATCCGGATCCCTCGCCCGGAGCGGCGATACACGAGTCGGTCTCAGTGCGCCTCCCATCGGGTGCCTTTGCTGCAATGGAAACCATCAGCCCGGATCATGTGCGCTGGCACGTACGATTTCTGTCACATGATCTCCTGGAGGGCCGCGGTACGGGCCAGCGCGGTGGCGATATTGCCGCCGAGTATATCGCTACGCAGTTTGCCGAGTACGGGCTGAAGCCGGCGGGCGATAACGGTTCTTACCTTCAAAAAGTGCCCTTGGTCGGAATTACGACGCTGCCAGCAACAGAGTTTACGCTGGTGCCGAAGCCGGGCGCCGCGATGAATCTCAAGCCGCTCGACGAGTATGTTGCCTACGATCAGACTCAGCAGGCGGAATCGAATGTCGATGCAGACATTGTTTATGTCGGTTATGGGATTGAAGCGCCGGAATATAACTGGGACGATTACAAGGGAGTAGATGTACATGGCAAAGTCTTACTGATGCTGGTGAACGAGCCGCCTTCAGACGACCCCAAATTTTTCAAGGGCAAGGCGCTTACTTACTACGGACGATGGACCTACAAATACGAAGAAGCTGCGCGCAAAGGCGCGGTGGGTGTGATCCTGATCCATCAAACCGAAATGGCGAGTTATCCGTGGGAGGTGGTAAGGAACTCGAACTCGGGTGAGAAATCTTATTTGAAGCTGGAAGGACCGGCGCTGAAGGTGGCTTCGTGGGTGCAGTTGGATGTTGCCAGGAAGCTCGCAGCAGCTTCCGGAATGGATCTCGACAAGATGATGGCCGACGCGCGAATGCGCGAGTTTCATCCGGTTGATCTCGGCGCGAAGCTGAAGGCTCACATGGTCAGCAAGGTGCGGAATTTCGAGTCGAATAACGTTGTGGCGATGCTGCCGGGCTCCGATAAACGGCTGAGAGATGAGGCCGTGATGTACACGGCGCACTACGATCATCTTGGCATTCGTCCTGACATGCCGGGGGACAATATTTACAACGGCGCCGCTGACAATGCCACCGGCTGCGGCATTCTGCTCGAATTGGCGCGCGCGTTCAGCGTGGCGAAGGACCGGCCGGGCCGCTCTATTAT
>JBAPQU010000365.1:0-1992 GCA_049280795.1 Candidatus Sulfotelmatobacter sp. | reverse complement strand
GTTGGCGGATGGCCCAGCAACTGGCTCTACACGCAAAACGTTTATGTGATGGAGATCAACGGCGTGTATTACCTCTGCAACCCGACGTACCCCGGCGTCAACGTCGCACTCGAAGTAACGCTGTAGCAAGAGGTGGGCAGGTGCCCAGGTCTAGAGACAAGTAGAATTCGAAGGTGCCCCACTTCTCGCTTCTTTTGCGAGAAGTGGGGTTTTCCAAAATGCCAAGTAAAATCAAAGGCTGTGAACACTAACGAACCCCGCTGGCTAACCATCCTCAACCGTGAAGTCATCGCCTGCACCCGCTGCCCGCGTCTCGTCGCCTATCGCGAGAAGATCGCCCGGGAAAAGCGCCGCGCATACCTCGACCACGACTACTGGGGCAAGCCCGTGCCCGGCTTCGGAGATCCCAACGCACGCGTGCTGATCATGGGACTCGCTCCCGGCGCGCACGGCTCCAATCGCACTGGGCGCCCCTTCACCGGCGATGCTTCCGGCAAGTTCATGTTTCCGGTGCTGTATGAAACCGGATTCGCCAGCCAACCCAACGCCACCGATCGCAACGACGGACTCACACTGAAAAATCTCTACATCACCGCTGCGGTCCGCTGCGCGCCGCCGGACAACAAGCCTACGCCGCAGGAACTCGCCACGTGCTCACATTTTCTCGATCGTGAAGTCGCTGGGTTAGAGAAAGTAAAGGTAGTGGTCGCACTGGGCAAGATCGGCTTCGACGCATACCTGAACTACATGAAACGCCGCGACCCGCTATTCAGCCGAAGTCAAAACCTCTTCAAACATAGCGCCAGTTACCGATTACCCGATGGTAAGGTGTTACTCGCCTCCTACCATCCTTCGAATCAGAACACGCAGACCGGCAAACTCACGCGAGAAATGTTTGTCGAGATATTTAAGCAGGCGGCAAGATTTGCCGATGAGTAATCTGAGGCGCCGCTGGGCGGATCGTTGCACCCTGCCCCACAGGGTGGGGTCACACTTGAGAAACCTGGGTCACGAACCGGGGCGGCGCCGGACTTCAGCTTCAAAGGCCAACCATCACCGGCTCAGGCTTCAAATGAATGTCCCAAATTTCTTCCACGCGTTGCTGAATCTGTTCTTTCAACGCGATGACGTCGGCAGCTGTCGCGCCGCCTCTATTGACGATGGCAAGAGCATGCTTGCTGGAAATCCCGACCCGCCCGGAGCCGAATCCTCTGGCGAATCCAGAGCGCTCCACCAACCATGCCGCCGAAACTTTCTTGCGCGTCTCGAGCGCGGGATAGCTAGGTAGCGTCAAACCTCGCGCGGTTGCCCGCTGCCGCAACGCTTTGTGCTGATCTTCCGTTAGCACAGGATTCTTGAAGAACGAGCCCGCACTCTTGCAATCGGGATCTCCCGGAACGATGAGCATGCCTTTCAGCGCGCGGATATGGCGAACGGCCTCGCGAGTTTCGGCGAGATCAGGAGAAGTTTCGCGCCCCTCGAAATGCCGCTTGAGATCGGCATAGGCAATCCGCGGACTACCTCCGGGTGTGAGCGCATAAGTGACGCGGAGAACGATGAAGCGTCCGCGCTCGCTGGTATTGAAGATGCTTGTGCGGTAACCGAAGCCGCAGGCTTCATTACAGAGTTCGCGCACTTGCCCATCTTTCAAATCCAGAACCTGCACCGACGCAATGGTCTCGGATACTTCTTGTCCGTAAGCGCCAACGTTCTGCACAGGTGTTCCGCCCACGCTGCCGGGAATTCCGCTCAGGCACTCGACGCCGGCGCAGCGCGCGATCACCGCGCGCGAAACGAATTTGTCCCAGGATTCGCCCGCGCCCACATCGAACAGAACCTTGCCGTCTTCATCGTGTCCACTACGTTGTTCAATGCCTTGGATCGCAATTTTCAAAACCAGGCCGGGCCAACCTTCGTCGGCAACCAGAAGATTGCTGCCGCCGCCCAGAACGAAGAGCGACAGAGACCGCGAGTTCGCAAACGTAACAGCCT
>JBAPQU010000364.1:0-5406 GCA_049280795.1 Candidatus Sulfotelmatobacter sp. | reverse complement strand
GACAAAGCTTGCAAGTGCTCTACCGCAACGGCCTGCGCGCCGGGAAGACTCTGTTGAATCCGCCGCCTGCTCCGCTGCCGCAGCCCGTGGCACTGCACGACAGCTTTGGTCAGTCGGGGGACGAGTACAAACTTCCAACGCCGGGCAATATTCCGGATGCGACAACCGATCCCTCGCAGATTCGAGTGCTCCCCGTAATTGACCCTACTGCGAAACCGGCCAAAGGCACGGCAGCTGACGCCACGCAGGCGCAACCGGCCACAACTGAAAATAACTCCACGGATCAAAACCAGACTGGAACCAACCAAGCTGGAACGAGCCAAGCTGGGACAAACCAGACTGGAGCAAGCCAACCCGGGCAGCCACAGGCTGGGGATGTTCCGGTTAAGGATCCGATCACGACCCGTGCGGGGGATGCATCAGGAAACGCGGCGAGTGCGCCGCCTGCTCCGGCCGCTACGCCCGCGCAGGTACAGACCGCTCCGGCTCAGCCGAGTGTGCCTTTGCCTCAAGATGCACCTCAGCCACAGCTGCGTGCAATTACGCCACCGGCGCAGACTTACGTGCCGCCACACGTAGTTCCACAGCCAAACCCGGGCATTCCTTCAAGCTTGAAATCTCAAATCGCCTCGATGACCCCGGATGCCAGCGGCACCAAACCGATCGAGGCCGCCATGTCATCGATCGAGCCGGTGAGCCTGCCGGAATCGGTGACGTGGGGACTATTGACGCAGCCTGTCGATCCGCTCTACCCAGATGCCGCAAAAACCACCGGACAAAAAGGCTCCGTGGTTCTGCAAGTCCTGATTGGACGCGATGGCGCGGTTCAGGATGCGAAGTTCCTGCAAGGATCGCTGGTATTCGCCAAGTCCGCCATCGATGCAGTCAAGCAATGGCACTTCAAGCCCTATTCCATGAATGGTCGGGCCGTATCGGTGCAGAGCATAATCACGCTGAACTTTAAGCCGCCAGCATAGCAAGCTGGTGACAAACCTGAATCTGGATCGTCTTAATTCTCGTGATCTTAACTGTCATGGAATAGCCCTATAATAGCGCGAATCCCAGCATGTTACCGCCGGGGTTCTAAACACGTACAGCCGGCAGACAAAAAGCGGCATCTACAAGATATAATGAGGAAAGTTCCTCAGGAAGCGACTCCTTTCCGGAAACGAAGAATCTGATGTCCATGAAAATTAAAGCTGCGA
This sequence comes from Candidatus Sulfotelmatobacter sp., assembly GCA_049280795.1. GTDB lineage: Bacteria > Acidobacteriota > Terriglobia > Terriglobales > Acidobacteriaceae > Sulfotelmatobacter. The sequence goes on along the minus strand of JBAPQU010000364.1, from coordinate 4,201 downwards.
TTCTGGTATCCTCCTTTGCCCTGTTGCTGTTTGTGGTGATTGGCTCGCTCGGGGGCGTGCATGCGTCCTCGAATGACGGCTCCTACCGGCAAATGCAGGTCTATAGCGAAGTCTTGTCGCGCGTGCAAAGCGAGTACGTGGAAGATCCGAACATCCCGAAGGTTACGGATGGCGCGCTCCACGGCTTGGTGGAGTCATTGGATGCGAACTCCAGCTACCTGACGCCTGCGGCCTACAAAGCTTTCAAGGCGCACAAGTCGGAGGCCAAAGGCGAGATCGGAGCAACGGTCTCGAAGCGCTTTGGCTACGCCGACGTGGTTTCTGTGCTGCCGGGTTCGCCCGCGGAAAAAGCTGGAATCGAGGATACGGATATCTTCGAATCCATCGAAGGCCAGAGCACGCGGGATATGTCACTGCCAGAGATTCGCGAGGCGTTGGCCGGAACGCCAGGCTCGACCGTCAATGTTTCGGTAGTACGCGCGCGCAAGGCGGAGCCGGAAAAAATGTCAATCGCCCGCGATATCGTAACCATTCCTCCGGTTACCGACAAAATGCTGGAAGACGGCATCGGCTACGTGAAAGTCGACGCCCTGACCAAGGGCAAAGCGCAGGAGATTGCCGCTAAGATCAAGTCGCTGGAAAAATCCGGAGCGAAGAAACTGGTCCTGGATTTGCGGAACACATCGGATGGAGAAGAGAGCGAAGGCATCGCGACGGCCAATCTCTTCCTGAACCACGGCACGATCACTTATCTGCAAGGACAAAAATTCCCGAAGGAAGCGTTCAATGCTGACCCGGCGAAGGCGGTAACTTCGCTTCCGGTAGCCGTGCTGGTGAACAAAGGCACGGCCGGGGCAGCCGAGATTGTGGCGGCCGCGCTTCTGGAGAACGCCCGGGGCGACGTAGTAGGCGATAAGACCTTCGGCGACGGATCGGTGCAGAGGACGATCGATCTACCGGATGGTGGAGCACTGATTCTCTCGGTTGCGAAATATTATTCGCCCAGCGGAAAAGCTATTCAGGAAACCGCGGTAACTCCGAACGTGTTGGTGGCTGACGAAGCGGACAATATAATCTCCGACGATGACGACGGAGCGGAGCCTGCTGCTGCCGAACCTGAAGCTAAGCCGAAAGCCACGGAGGACGATCAGCTGCACAAGGCCGTCGAGGTTCTGAAGAGCCGGACGAGCTAATTTCATTTGCTCTGCTAGAAACATTCATCGCGCGCCGCGAGGCGCGCGATTCTATTTGTGCCGGAGCTGCGATTGCTTCTACCGGGTCTCTTGCCGCCCTGCTATTCTGAACCCATCTCGCCATGAAGTCGCTCTACGAAGACCTTCCGCCAGTCGAAATCGGTGGGCAGAAATTGGTGGGCCGTGTATTGTTTGGCCTGCTGGTGTTGGTCTCCGCCCTGGTGGGAGCGACCGCGGGACTTCTGCTGGTGTACACCACGGACTTGCCCCAAGTCGAGGCGTTGGAAGCGTACCGCCCGAGTTCGATTACGGAGTTGTACGACGACCACGGACGCGTGATCGGCTCGTTTGCGCTGCAACGCCGAGTGGTCGCCGGCTACGACGATTTTGCTCTGGTGCTGAAGGACGCGCTCATTTCCATCGAAGACAAAGACTTCTACCGGCATTCGGGAATCAATTTCTGGCGCATTGTGGGAGCGGCCTACCGCGACATTGAGTCCGGCGGAAAGGTGCAGGGAGCGTCAACGCTGACCATGCAACTCGCGCGCAATCTGTTTCTGTCGCCCGACCGCTCATTCCATCGCAAAGTGCAGGAGGCGATGCTCGCGGTCCAGATCGAGCGTCGCTTTACCAAACCACAAATATTTACGCTCTACGCCAATCAGATTTTTCTGGGGCACGGAGTATACGGCTTCGAAGCTGCGTCAGAATTCTATTTTGGCAAGCCCGCGCGAAAGCTTACGCTGGCGGAAGCCGCGCTGCTAGCCGGACTGCCGAAGGGCCCGGGAGTCTATTCGCCGATCAACCATCCAGACCGCGCTTTGAAGCGCCGTAACCTGGTGATCAATGCCATGCTCGAGGATGGAAAAATTACGGCGGTGCAGGCGGCCGATGCACGCGCGCTACCGCTGGTTTTGCACTTACAGAACGATCCCAACTCACTGGCGCCATATTTCGTGGAAGAAATACGGCGCTATCTCGAAAACAAGTACGGAGCCGACCAGGTGCATGAGGGCGGGTTGAAGGTCTACACATCGCTCGATGTCGACCTGCAGCGAGCTGCAAACCATGCGGTCCTGGATGGTCTGGCGGCATACGAACGCCGCCATGGATGGAAAGGAAACCTGGAGAATGTAGTCGCGGAAGGCAGCGCGCTCGACAAGTTCGAGCATCCTGACTGGGAGGAAGAACCGGAAGTCAACGGATATGTCCATGCGCTTGTAACGTCATCCAGCGTCGGGATCGCGACTGTGAAATTTGGACGCTACGCGGCAGCTTTAGGGCAGGCAGACGTGGCGTGGACGCAAGGCAAGATCCAGAATCTGCTGCAGCCCGGAGATATCTGCTATGTAAAAATATTGTCGCTCAGCCCCAACGGAGCAGCGCGAGTGAGCCTCGATCAGGATTCCGGCGCGCAGGGATCGTTGGTAGCGATTGACAATACGACCGGTGGAATCAAAGCGATGGTTGGCGGCCGCGATTTCAGCGAATCTAAATTCGATCGCGCGACTCAGGCGCTGCGGCAAGTGGGATCGTCGTTCAAGCCCTATGTTTACACCGCGGTAATCGACCGCGGCGGAAGCCCAGACGATACGATTCTGGATGAGCCGGTAACTTTCGAGACCGGCTCAGGACCTTACTCGCCGCATAACTATGATGAAAAGTATGAAGGTATTATCACGCTGCGCCGCGCCTTGGCCCAGTCGCGAAATATTCCCGCGCTGAAGCTGGCCAACAAAGTTGGCATCAAGACCGTGATCGATTACGCGGAACGCTTCGGCATCACCGCAAAGCTGCCTCCTTACTTGCCTGTCGCGCTGGGATCGGCAGAAATTACCCTGATGGAGCAGACTTCAGCCTACAGTGTGTTCCCGAACGACGGAGTACGCGTCACTCCTCGTTACATCACGAAGGTGACCGACTATGAAGGACGAGTGCTGGAGGAAGATTACCCCGAGGTGAAAGATGTAGTCAGCGCACGCACAGCGCGAGTCATGACTGCGATGCTGCACGAAGTCGTGCTGCACGGGACTGGAGTAGCAGCGGCGAAGCTGCCCTTTCCAACCGGTGGAAAAACGGGCACAACGAATGATTTCACCGACGCATGGTTTGTGGGCTTCTCGCCAACGATGACCTGTGGCGTGTGGATCGGATTCGACGAAAAGAAAACTTTGGGAGCCAAAGAAACCGGCGCCCACGCCGCGCTTCCGATCTGGATGAACTTCATGAGTACAGCCATGGCGGGAAAAGATCCCGGTCAATTTCAGACGGGGGAACTGCCCGCGCCGGTGGCGCAGAAACTGGATACTCCAGATACTTCGCCCGGTGAGGATGAAGTGCATTGAGCGCGGTATGGTGAGCCGGTGTAGTAAGTGTTCTATCACTATGAAGCCTCTCTTCCGTTTCGCGATGCTGGCGTTGATGCTGGTGGTTGTGGCCTTGGTGTCGGCGCTGACGGCGATGCGATTCGCCATTCACGGGCAAGAAGTCGAGGTGCCTGCGATCGTCGGACTCAGCCCGGCGGAAGCGGAGCGCTCGGTCGCCGGGCTCGGACTGCAGATCGACATCGAGCGTCAGTATTACAGCCCGCACATTCCTGAGGGACGGATCATGACGCAATTGCCGCTGCCGGGAACCAAGGTCCGGCGAGGCTGGCAACTCCGCGTAGCCCAGAGCATGGGGCCGCAGCGCGTCGTGATTCCCAATGTAACCAATGAGAGCGAACGCGCGGCGGAGTTAAACATTCGCCGCCGCGGATTGGATATGGCTTCCACCGCGGAAATACAACTGCCCGGAATGCCAGCCGACCAGGTGCTGGCGCAGAGTCCGCCTGCAAATGCAAGCCAGGTGTCGGCGCCCCGAACCAGCCTGCTGGTATCGGTAGCGCCCGACCCGCCCGCCTACGTGATGCCGAATTTTGTAGGGCAGCCGCTGGGCACCGCAAGCCGCTCACTGCAGGATGCCGGCTTCAAACTGGGGAACGTGGGCATCGCGCCGATGTCGAACAC
>JBAPQU010000363.1:0-6171 GCA_049280795.1 Candidatus Sulfotelmatobacter sp. | reverse complement strand
AGAAGTCGACCCTGCGGTTGTGACCTGGCTGCATCGTCATCGTGAGGACCTGGACGCTGCGGTCGACAATCCTGATCTCTATCTTCCCATGTACTTGCCCCGTTGCGTCTTTGGAATGTTTCTGGCCGATTGGCTGGAGGACGCGTCGGATGAGGCGCGGCGTCTGGGTGTCACGATTGATCGATTCCCTGAAGAGGCTATCGCAGCTAGCTGTGAGAATGGCTGCCTGCATGTGGAAATGCGTCACGGTCGGCGGCTGGAAGCCAAGTCCCTGATTCTGGCGCTCGGCAGTCTGCCTCCTGATTTAAATCCCGAGTTGCAAGGTAAAGACGGTTATATCCAGGAATGGAGAATGCCCGATGGCGGCAACTCGCTGCGCGAGATGGTGCAAGCCAAGAGTCTCGCAAAGAGCGGGGCTGGAAGCCAATCGTGCAATGCGATCATCATTGGCTCCCACGCTGCAGCGATGGAGTCGCTCTACACCATCGCCCACGACTCCGTTCTCAGCGAGCTTTTGCAGGATATCTGCGTGATTTCTCCGAGCGGGCGGCTGCCGCAAGCCGTTTCATCCCGCGAGCACAAATTTCACCCCGTGCATCTTCCGCGGCTGCTGACGGCAGCCGAGGTTTCCGCCGACGATCTCATTTCGGCCGCTTTCGCGGATGCTGCGCAGGCGGAGCGTGATGGCCTATCCCCGGCCGATTCCGGCGAGGCCATCGTTGGTGCGTTTCGTGAAGTATTTCCGCTGCTTTCCGCGGAACAGAAGCTGCGATTTGTCGAGCACCATGGAGCGCGCTTTACCACGCTGAACCGGCACACTCCGCCCGATTACGCAGATGCGGCCGCAGAGCTGCGGCGGCAGGGCAAGCTGCGCAATGTAGCCGGAAAAGTACTCCTCGTTCTTGCCCCGGAGAAGGAAAAGAGCTTCAAAGTTATTTTTCAGCCGTCGAATGCATTGCATCCCGAGCAAACGGAAACGTTGCCAGCCGACATTGTGATTAACTGCCGCGGAGCCGGATTGCTCTCCCGCAGCGAGAACCCATTTCTTCGCAGCCTGCTTCACCCGCAGCGAGGCATCGCCCGTATCAATCGGAGTGGACAAGGAATTTCCGTCTCGGCAGAGTTCGAAGCGTCTCCCGAAGTCTTCGTCGTTGGCCCGCTTCTCGCCGGGCACTCCGAGGGAGCATTTCATCTGTGGAATCTCGAACGGGCAGAGCGCATTGAGGAATTGGCCAAACGCACCGCCGGAATCATCTCCGAGCGCATCTTGTTCCCGCGCGAACCTGCGGCTGTTGCCGGCTAGTATGGAATCTCTCCCCTCCTCTTTCCGTTCCCTTCGTGAGTCGACATCGGGAGAACACTTGCGAGTCCTTATGCTGCACAACCGCTACCGGGAGTTCGGCGGCGAAGATGCCGTGCTGGATGCGGAAGTGAAAATGTTGCAGGCCAATGGCGTCGAGGTCCAGGTCGTCCTCTTCGACAACCAGGTTGAACACGGCCACAAGATACCGCAAACCCTTCAGATGGGCCGACGCTCCGCATGGTCCACCGATTCTGCACAGCGCATAACGCAGCAATGCCGTCAGTTCCGCCCGCATGTTGCGCATGTACACAACTTCTGGATGCGCTTAACCGCGGCCGTTCACGGCGCATGCCAAGCCGAAGGCGTACCGACTGTGCAGACGTTGCATAACTTCCGTCCGCTTTGCCTGAACGCCCAATTTCTGCGCAAAGGCGCAGTCTGCCAGGATTGCCTCGGCAAAGTTCCGTGGCGGGGCGTGCTGCGCCGCTGCTACCGCAACTCGTTCTTCAGCTCAGCCGCTGTCGCCAACATGATCATGGTCAACCGCCGCCGCCGCACCTGGCAGGACTTGGTGGACGCGTTTATCGTGATGAGCGAGCACACACGTCGGCAATTCATTACCGGCGGATTCCCAGCCGAACGCATTCTCCTGAAGGCGAACTTTATTGCAGATCCGGGAACGGCGACGGCGGCGCCTTCTTCTTCTCGCACCATCGCGTATGTCGGACGGCTCTCTCCAGAAAAAGGCATCCATGACTTGCTCGCCGCATGGGCCAAGCTGACACCCGCCAAGCCGGCTCGTCTCTTGATCGTTGGCGACGGCCCCGCGCGAGCTGAATTGCAACAGCAAGCGCGTCAACTAGGATTTGCCGAGCCCGATGTCCTCTTCACTGGATGGAAGACGCGCGAGGAAGTTCAGGCGTTGCTCTCGTCAGTGAGGGCGTGGGTCTTACCTTCGTTGTGGTTTGAAGGAGGTGGCTGCCCGGTTTCGCTGGTAGAAGCCTTGGCTGCAGGCCGGCCACTGATTATTTCGAACCTCGGCGGATTAAGCGAAATGGTCGAGCACGAAGGCAACGGCCTGCACTGTGTCCCCGCAAGCCCGGAGAGCCTTGCTTCCGCGCTCGGCCGAATTCTTTCCGACGACGCTCTGGCAGATTCGTTGGGGCAAAACGCCCGCCAGACCTTCGAAGCTCGCCATATGCCAGCCCAAAACTTTCAGCGGCTGATGGAAATTTACGAATTCGCCTGCCGCCATCACAACGAATCCACCTCAGAACTTACCCTGTGATCCCCTGTGGCCTCTGCCTGCCCTGAGCGGAGTCGAAGGGTGTTAAAGATTTTAAGAAGCCCTGTGCGCCGCCTTAAACGTCCGGTAGCGTTTCCACAATTCGATAGGCACAAAACAAAACGCCACGATCACGGCGAAGTCGTAGGCCCGCAGCGCACGATAGAAAATCCGGTCCCAGACGAGCTCAACCCCGCTGGGCTCTTCACTCGACTCCTCGCTCCGAGGACTTCCACCGGGATCATCAAACCACCCCTCCCCGTATATTCGCCGCCAGCGCGCGAGATAGCGTTCAACCTTCCGCTGGAACTTCGAGTCCAGTGCTTCACTAACCCGACTCCCCGGCAAGATTCGATCACCCCGCACCATGTTGTGGTGCTCCGAGGGATAGATGGCCGATCGATCCGCCGCACTCAAGTCAGTCATCGCAGGCGTGTATTCGATTTCAAGAAACCAGCAGATCTTTCGCAACTCGCCTTCCGTATCCGCGGTGAGCTGGTTGTAGCTCAACTCCTGAACTCGCACTCCGCTAGCGCGCAACTGCCGGGCGCCCAGAATCATCTGCTCACACCCCATCAACGCCCGGTGCAGCACGCCAAACTTCCGGTTCCACGGCGATGTTCTTCCGGACCGCGCAATGCTGTCGCAAATGCCCAGTGGGCTGCGCCAGATAAGAACAAACTTTGCCCGCGGAAACAACTGAGCCAACTCCGGCAGGGAATCGTGATAGGAGGGAAACTTCTCGCCACGAAATCGCGCGTGCTTGGGCCCAGCCACCACGCGGTATGCGGCGTCGCAAGCCGTTTCTAGATCTCGAATATCAGGGGAAAACTTCGTCACATCCAAACGATGCCGGCTGATCGCCCGATTCCAAAGCTCCCACCGCTCGGTCCACTGCTTAGCTCCGCGCCACCGGAAGAGCGGCCACAGTAAGGCCAACTCACCTTCATACATCAGGGAAATCTGCGGATGCTGATTCAACAACGCGTAGAGAAGCGACGTTCCCGATCGCCAGACTCCAACCACCAGCAACACTTCCCCCGCGGCATTTGCCGGGCTCCCGGCGTCAGTCGTCAGCACTTCGGTCGTGGCCACGCGCCATGATAACGCGGCTTTGCGTGTCTGGTAATGCTTTTCAACGTGCTCATGCGCCGTTCGCGCGTCGAACACTAAGGTGCGACCGCGCCTGCGGCTGGCGGAGCGAACGCATCGTAAAGCGGCTGCGCCGGCCTGATTTCCGGATTCTCCTGGGCCACGGAAATCGCCAGAATGCGAATCTTGTCGTTCTCGGGCAGCTTGATCGTTCGCGCTCCCTCCGGCAGATCGATTGCGTACGCGAATAAATACGAATAGCGATAAGCAACATTCTTGCCTGCAGCATCGTGGTGATGCGTGCAGTACCATGCCAGGTCCGCACGCTTGATGTACGCCGGAGCGAGGCTGGTCATCTCGCCGTAGTTGTCATTGGAAGTATCGGTGGAACTCCACCGCCGGTCGTCCCACTGGCCGATGAATCCGCCCCAGTCTTCAATATTCAATTCCACCTTCTTACCGCCAACCTCGAACGCATCCTTCTGATCTCCTTTCGCCGATGCTGCGAGAATGTAGATGCGATTATAGTGACCGGCCGGCAGATCAATCGACTGTCCCTTCGCCACAACCGCGTTGGGTGAGCCGGTCTTCGCGGGGGAGAGTTGAAATTGCACAGCGTTAAACGTGAGCTGCGTCGGCAGCATCTCCGCCGGCAACGCGTTGCCTTCGCCATCGAATCCACCGTCGGATTTCGTCCCGTCGTTGCTTGCGGCCGCGAGATCATAGTGCAGAGCCACAGGAGTGGACCGAACCGCGGCAACCTTGGTCTGCGATGAAGCTAGCTTCACAGCAAACGTGCGCGGTTGGTAAGCGGAGAACGATGTAACCAACGTGCCGTCACTCACCGTGGCCGCGCCTACGGGCTGTTCCTGCCCGTTGACTTCGCGCGCCGCTGTAATCGGTGTGTTGAACGACACTCGCACATCGGCCTGCGGCTTACCATCAAGTTCCACCAGACGCACGATCACTTCGTCGCCATGTTCCGCCTTCTTCAGCGCCAGCACTCGGATCCGCGGATTGCTGACTTTCAGCAAAGAGAACTCTTTTCCCAGCGCGCCTGCGTGCTTGGAAACCTGAAAAGCGATGAGCGAAGCATTCAATCGCTGCCCTTGCCAGTCCGTCTGGCCGTCGCGCCAACCCGCGGCGTGTCCGGCAATACCGTAAATAAATTCGTGATGTCCAATATCCTGCGTGCCCTGGTCGGCATACCCGCCGCGCGTGCCCGGCGTGCGGATCAGCGTCAGCCGAATGGTGTGATCGTTCGGCTTGTCCGATCCATTCTTGCAATCGGTCAGAATGGTTGCGCCGAACTCACCGCTGGCATCTGTCAGATCGATCCACTGGTGCGATGGTACCTCGAACTTCTTCGGCTGCGCTGTTGGCCGCTCAATCGTTCCGATATCCCAGTTATAAGTTGCCATCTGGTTCGAAGCCGTCAGCGGAAACGTTGCTTTCAAATTCGATTCCCTGGTATTCCAGTCGACGACATTCGCGAACTCCACGCGCTTTCCCGCGTCCCCCGCCGAAAGGCGAATGGTCTGGACAAATCGAGAGCCCGCAGTTTCCCGCGATACTTCCACGGCCACGCGCGCCGGCCCATTTTCCACCACGCGAATCTTCGCCGGACCGCCGACATACTCCTTCGGCGGAGCCTGTTCCTGATCCCAGTCCATATTCCAGGCCGGCCAGTGCTCAGGGTTATCGTAGGAGATGGCGAGCCGAGCCGGTGCCGCCAGCAATTCCTTGCCGATCAATTTGTCGAAAATACTGGCAACGTCGCCATCGGAGTTCAGCGTCACGCGGTAATACTGATTCTCAAACGAATTCTCCGATACGTGCAGTGATGCTGCAGCCATTTCTCCCGCATCGGGCTGCACATCGTAAACCTCATAACCAACCGACGGCACTTTGGCCGCGAAGATCACTTTGCCATCAGAAATCTGCGCCGGAACTTCTGTGCCATCCGGAGCAATCACGCGCACCGCCTTCGGTGTCCCCCCAGAAAAATCAATACTCGCCTCCACCAAATCTTCGCGCGCAATATTCAGTGGGTTGAAGACCACGATGGGCACGCCTTTCGTATCAGTATTCAGCGCCGCTGTCACGCCTTCGGTCGCGTTCTCGAGCACCCCCGCAAACTGATTCATCGCGATCACATCATCATTCCACGCGAACTCATACGCCTTCGGAGTCGCAGTTCCCGCGGCGAGATCGTGAAAGTGTCCGCCCATCATCAGCGTCCACGCATCATTCAGGCGCTCCAGCGGATACGGCCGCGCTCCCAGCCACTCCGCGGTGAGCGAAGCTTTCTCGGCCGCATCGGCCAGCAATTCTTCGTTCCGCAGCCAACGCTTTTGGTAGGCTTGCGAAGTCAACGACCCTGCGGAGTGATTGGTCAACTCCATTTCGCCGGTGTAGCGCGGAAGTTCAGCAGCCTGCGCCGGCATGATGTCGAGAAACATCTGCTCCGCATTCGCTGAGATCACATGAA
>JBAPQU010000362.1:0-10460 GCA_049280795.1 Candidatus Sulfotelmatobacter sp. | reverse complement strand
CGCGGATCGAAAGCCGGAAGCATCAACAATGGATAAAGATTCCCCATAAAATAATTCAAGTAAAAAGGCCGTTCGCGAACGGACGGCCTTAGCCGAACCTAACCATCGATAAATCGATCGAGAGCCGCCTTACAACGCGCCGAAAAACTTTCGCATGCGTTCCAGTCCGCGATCCAATTCCGTCTTCGTAGTCGCATAGGAGACGCGGATATGCTCGCCCGTGCCGAATCCTTCTCCTGGCACAGTGGCCACGTGTGCCTCCCGGAGCAATCGTCCCGCTACATCCGATGCCGATTTCACATTGCCGCGTCCCAGGAACGCAGAAATGTTCGGATAAGCGTAGAACGCGCCTTCCGGTAGCGTGCACGTCACACCGGGAATCGATCGCAAGCCTTTCACCACGTGGTCGCGGAGACCAATATATTCCCGCCGCATTTCTTCCACGCATTCTTGCGGTCCGTTCAGCGCCGCCACTGCTGCTTTCTGCACAATCGATGTCGGATTGGAAGTCGATTGGCTCTGCAGCTTCGCCATCGCGCTCACTACTGCCGTCGGACCCAGCGCGTAACCCAGTCGCCACCCGGTCATAGCATAGGTTTTCGAGAGCGATCCCAGCACCACAACGTGCTCCCGGAACTCGCGCAGCGATCCCACCGAAAAATTCTTGCCGGTGTAGTTCAGGTAAACGTAACACTCGTCGGAGAGCACCCAGATCCCGCGCTCGTGCGCCAGACGCACAACTTCCGTCAGATCCTCGGGGCTCATCACCGCGCCCGAAGGATTCGACGGCGAATTCAGAATGATCACCTTCGTCCGCGGCGTGACCAGCCTCGCGACCATCTCCGCGGTAACGCGGAAACCTTGCGATTCATCCGAGTGCAGCAGCACGCACTCGCCGCCCGCATAGCGCACGATATCTTTGAAGGAAACCCAGTAAGGTACTGGTAGAATCACTTCGTCGCCATGATCCACGAGAACTTGGATCGCATTGAACAGCGCATTCTTGCCGCCGGTCGAGGCAATGACCTCTTCGCGCCGGTAATCGGAATCGAAGTCCGCCGCATGACGGTGCACGATCGCATCGCGCAACTCGGGCGTGCCCGGCACCGCCGTGTACTTCGTGAAATTATTTTGAATGGCGGCGATGGCTGCATCTTTAATGTGCTGGGGCGTGGAAAAATGCGGCTCACCCGCGCCAAAGTCGACCACGTCGATGCCCTGCGCACGCAGTTTGTCGGCCTCAGCCACCACCGCCATCGTGGCGGAGGGTTGGATGCGGTTGATTCGTTCCGTAAGCTTTAGTGCTTCTGTCGTTGCCGTGGTCATGCTCTTCTTTTCCTTTTCTTATCCCTCCCAGCCACAATTTCAGGGACGATTTCGCGCGGCTCGTCGTGGAACTTGTATGCCGGGTCGAGTTTCTCGCGCAGTTTCTGCTCGACTATTTCCGGGACCAGCCCCTTCACCGGTCCGCCCGCCCGCGCTACCTCCCGCACCAGTCGCGAGCTGACATAAGAGTACTTGTCTGCGGGCATCATGAAGACGGTTTCGAGCGTGGGCTCGAGCTTGCGGTTCATGAGCGCCATCTGCAATTCATACTCGTAGTCGCTGATGGCCCGGATGCCGCGCAGAATGCAAATCGCCCCCATCGATTTTGCGTACTCGACCATCAGCCCGTCAAACGTGTCGATGCGAACATTCCCCAGGTGCCCGGTGAGTGCCCGCAGCATCTCCAGCCGCTCGGCCACGCTGAACATCGGACTTTTCTCCGAGTTGCGCAGGATCGCGACCACAAGTTCCTCAAAAATCTTGGCCCCTCGCTCCATCAGATCGAGGTGCCCGTTGGTCGGCGGATCAAACGAGCCGGGATAGATGGCGATGCCTTGGTTCAATCTTCCTCGCAGAACAGACGCAACAAATCGGCGTAGTAGTAGATTCTATGCGGCGAGCGCGGGGATGGCAATCGAGCCTTGAAATTGGATGTGTCGACGCTACCTGAAGTTTGTCATCCCGAGCAAAGCGAGGGATCTTGGTTTAGGCTTTGCAGCGGATATGAGCAGTCGTGCGCTATTGCTTATGCGATCTTCGGCACGAACCGGAAGATTTGCGGCTGATCCCATTCCCGTGACAGATCGTCCCACTTCGGGTTTGTAGATTCCACCAGTGCAAGCCGCTTGGCGCGGGTCCAAGCCTTGATTTGCTTCTCGCGCTCAATCGCGTTCCGCACATCCTCGAAGCTCTCGAAATAGACGAGCCGGGTGATGTTGTATTTCGCCGCAAACCCTGACGTCAGCTTCAGCTTGTGCTCTCGGACGCGGCGGCGAAGGCTATTGGTCACGCCCGTGTAAAGCCTTTTCGAAGCATTGGCCATGATGTAGACGAAGTAGCGCCGTTCTTCGCTCATTCCGCCTTCCCTTCAAAACGGTCATCCCGAGCGAAGCGAGGGACCTTGGTTTCTGCTCGCAGCGCACATCCGACATGGCGCAAGCAAACACCAAGGTCCCTCGCCTTGCTCGGGATGACAATCCCGTTAGACGCCAGTTCCCGTCCCGATTGCTACCGTTTTCCCGCCGAAACCTTGCCCATCTCAGGAACGGGGTCCATTGTGCGGGGCGGCGGAGGCGGAGGGACGGGCTGCAGGCGTGCCCCGATCGACTTGAGGCCTTGGGACGTATCGAAGTCTTTCGGAACCTCTAGCGGCTTCGAGGGTGAATCTTTCGCAATCAATCCCAGCGACTTGCGCACTTCGGTATCCAGCTTTGCCATGGTGTCTTTATTGTCTTTCAGGAATTGCCGTGCGTTTTCTCGGCCCTGGCCGATGCGTTCCCCTTTGTAGCTGAACCACGACCCGGATTTTTCCAGAATGTTGTTGTTTACGGCGATATCAAGCAGGTCGCCTTCGCGCGAAATACCTTCGCCATACAGAATGTCGAACTCGGCCTCGCGAAATGGTGCCGCCACTTTGTTCTTCACTACTTTTACGCGAGTACGCGAGCCGGTGACCACGTCTCCATCTTTAATCGCTGCGATGCGGCGAATATCCACGCGCACCGACGAATAAAACTTCAGCGCGCGGCCACCGGTCGTGGTCTCGGGATTGCCAAACATCACGCCGATTTTCTCTCGTATTTGATTAATAAAGATCAGGCAGGTGCGCGACTTCGAAACCGTTCCCGTCAGCTTGCGCAGCGCCTGCGACATCAGCCGCGCCTGTAGGCCCATGTGGCTGTCCCCCATTTCGCCATCGAGTTCAGCCTTGGGCACCAGCGCCGCCACCGAATCGACCACCAGGACATCGATAGCGTTCGAGCGCACCAACGCTTCCGTGATTTCGAGCGCCTGCTCGCCGTAATCCGGTTGCGAAACCAGCAGGTTGTCCACGTCGACGCCCAACTTCTTGGCGTAGCCGGGATCGAGCGCGTGCTCGGCATCTACGAACGCGGCCATGCCGCCGGTCTTCTGCGCCTCGGCAATTACCTGTAGAGTGATGGTGGTCTTGCCGGAAGACTCCGGCCCAAATACTTCCACCACGCGCCCGCGCGGAAAGCCGCCCACGCCCAAAGCCGCGTCAAACGAGATCGCACCGGTCGAGATCACCGAAATGGGGACGATCGCTTCCTTCGACCCCAGCCGCATGATCGACCCTTTGCCAAACTGCTTTTCAATCTGCGCAACCGCCAACTCAATTGCCTTGCCCCGTTCATCCGCCATGGGAGTGTGGCTCCTTTAAGATCGCCGAACTAAATTGTCAGAAACTAATCTGGCCGGATTATACATACAGATTGAAGCGAATAAAAGGCGAATCTTAATAATAAACAGTGGAAATCGTTCCGAATTGGGCACCAACCAAGTGGCGCGGGCGCCCGCGCGCGCGAAATCTATCCAGGAAGGGAAATGATTTGCGCGACAATCCACTCGCGAAGCAAAGCGAAACGGCTACCTAGCTACTTCTGCGCTGCAATCGCATTCTCCAGTGCTAGGCGGATGAATCGCTGATACGGCAATCCTGCGTGGGTGGCGCGCTGGCGCACAGCATCATAAAGTTCTTCAGGAAGGCGCAAGTTGATCGATTTATCTTTGCGCTTCATCTCGAAGCGTACCGTTTGTGCGCCCGATAGGTCATAGTGTGACAAGTCGGCTTTGTCGACAAAGGCCGCCGCCGCGCGGGCGCCCTTAAACGCCGGGATTTTCTTTTTCATAGGATTCGATCTCCTTCTTGTGCATGTAACGCGCGCTGATCGGCCTGATCAATTGCTTATCGCCCTTGCGCCGGAGCGTGAACACAATAAATACTCTTCGGCCGTTGCTAGTCTGCCCCACAGCGCAAAAGCGGCGTTCCTCCTTCGAATCAGCCGCGCTGGGAATAATGGCAAGAGGCTGAGCGAACAAGCTTTCAATCAGTGCAATGGAAAGCCCGTGCTTCTGGCACTTGGCTCTGTTACCTCGATCCCAATCAAAGCCGTGGAACTGCAAGACCATGATAATGGACTAGGTACTCAAATGTATAGGCAAATGTATAGCTCTACCTCTGCAGCAAATCTACCGGCGCAGTCACATCATGCACCCGAAAATATTTAGCCAGCGCCGGATACTTTCGCGCCACGGCCTCATACATCGCATAAGCCACGTTGCGGTAGGAAACATGACCCGCGGGCGTGGTGCGCAGCTCGGAAATATAGACAGCCTCGGCGAAGTCCATCTTGAATAGCGCGCGCTTCTTGAAGGCCAGCGGAATCGCGTATTGCGAATTCTCCTCTGCCTCGGGCGTGTTGCGCGTGCCGAGCTTCTCCACCGCCGTTTGCACGCGCCGCATGGCCGCATCGAAGCGGAGATTCATGCCGGCATCTTCCACATCGAGCAGCATCTCGTAACCATGCTGCGTGGTAAACCCCTGCATCACCTGGATACAGCGCCGGTGACGGTGCATATCGCGAAAGCCGCCGGTATCCATGAGGATGTCGAAGCGGAACTGCTGCCCGGCGCGGAAGCCGCGCAGCAGTTCGTCGTGCTTGCCGCGATGGCGCAGACCGAGGTCGATGATCTCGCGCCGGAAGCGCTCGCCGGAAACTTGCAGCGCCTGCCGTACCTGGCGGTAGGAAAAGTGGCAATGCTCGTAGAGGAGAGTCGTCGCGATCTCAACTTCCAGCGGTTCCTCGTCGAGCAAATCGACAATCGCCTTCGAGGGTGCCAGTTGCTCGCTCTTCATCAGCTCCCGCGCCGCCTGCCGCAACTCCCGCCGCGTTTCCATTTCATACGGATTTGGGTCCGCATACTTCACCAAAGTCGGCGCGACCCGAACCTCATGCAGCAATTCCTGCTCCGCACGCACGCCCAGCTCCGGATTCAGGGCCCGAATCTCATCCACCAATTTTCGCAATGACTCGGCATTCACGTTGTAAGCCGCGGAAGTTGCCGCCTTCTTCAGCGACTCACCCAGAACCCGCACTTCTTTATGGGTATGCGAAAGCAAATGCGCCACCTGCGTTTCCAAAGTCCGCGCGTTGACAATCTCTCCCAGCGAAGTGTTCGTAGCCAGCGGCAGCAGATAGCGTGTAATGTCAAACGCCCGCGCCTTGAGCGTGCGTTCATACGCCTCCTGCTTCATGTCGGCAGGCTTGGGCGTGATGTTGATAAGGTGCTGCGTCATGTGCGCCGAGAGCGCTTCGTACTCGGCAAAAAGAAAATCCAGCGTCTCGCGATAAAGCTTACGGGCTTCGTCGTCCGCGCCGAAGTCCGGCGTGTAATAGCCGCTCTTCTTAAAGTCCTGATAGCGAGTCGATCGCTCCTGCCCATCCCAGCGCTGCTCGTCGGCCAACTCGATTGCGGCAAGAATTGAGAGCCTTTCTACCGCCAACGCGATATGCGCCAGGTCGGCAATTGAGCGGTGACCGTACTGAAAATAAAACGTGTTGAGAAACTTCTCTGCCTTCTGCGAGCTGATCTCGCGCAGCGACTCCTTCATCGAGAGTGCCGAGCGCGAATACTTCGCCATGGCGTAGGCCTGAATTTCAGGCTCGACGCCATACACCGCAAATACCTCAGTCGAAGGCGCCGCGGGTTGTGACTCTTCAGGCGCCGCCGGGCTTTCTGCCGTTGGGTTTTCGGTAGAAGAAGCCCTTTGCGTGGACCTATGCCCCGAGCCACTCGCGGGCGACCCGGAACTGGAAGATTTCTCGTTCGACGGCTCAGGCATGGCGATCACTTCATCGGTAGCAATAGGAGTCATGAGAGTGTACGAATGTTAATCCGGCGAATCGACAATGCGCAATCGGTTTGCAGGCGCGTGCTGTGGATAACTCGACTTGCACCGTTGGTGTGAGGCGCTGCGGTTAAAACTAAACGCATAGGCGCGTATAATCTCACGTTCCGAAGTAGAAAAAATTTTGATCGATACTTAGTCGGCACTTAAAAGAGAACCTAGGAGAATCGCATGTCACTCTCCGAACGCGTAGCGTTCGTGACCGGCGCATCGCAAGGCATAGGACGAGCCTGTGCGCTAAAGCTCGCTGCAAGCGGTGCGGCCGTCGCCGTCGCTGCGCGCAATCAGGAGAAGCTGAACGAACTGGTGGACGAAATCACTGCGACCGGTGGCAACGCCGCGGCCTTCGTGCTTGACGTCGCCGACGAAGAGCAGGTCAAGGCCGGGATCAAGGCCGCCATCGCCTACTTCGGCAAGATCGACATCCTGGTTAACAATGCCGGCATCACTCGCGACCAGCTCGTCATGCGCATGAAGCGCGCCGATTGGGATGCCGTTCTGCAAACCAATCTCACCTCCGCATATCTCTGCATACAACAAGTCAGCAGCTCCATGCTCAAGCAGCGCTGGGGACGCATCATCAATATCACCAGCGTCTTCGGACAGATGGGTCAGGCCGGGCAGGCGAACTATTCGGCGTCGAAAGCTGGGCTGATCGGACTGACCATGGCCATTGCCCGTGAGCTGGGATCGCGTAACATTACCTGCAACGCCGTGGCTCCGGGCTTCATCGAAACCCCCATGACGGACGTGCTTGGCGACGAGTTCAAGCAGACCGCCGCGAAGCAGATTCCGCTCGGCCGCGTAGGTACGCCCGCCGATGTGGCGAGCGCCGTGGCTTTTCTTGCATCGGACGAAGCTTCCTACATTACCGGTCATGTGCTGAATGTGAACGGCGGGATGCTGATGGGGTAGATCACAAACCCTTCAACACAGGGGACACAGAGGTTCACAGAGGAAATGAAAGCCGCGGACAAAGTTTCTAAGAATTACCCTGTGTCCCCTGTGTTAAAGGGGTTGACTTTCGCGCAAGCAGAATCCCCCGCTCAGATAGCACAAGCTCGCGAATTATTCCGGGAGTATGCGCAATCCTTAGGCTTCAGCCTCTGCTTTCAGAACTTCGACCGCGAACTCGCAGGTCTTCCCGGCGACTACACCCCGCCGCACGGCCGCCTCCTGCTTGTGGAATACCAAGCCCAACTCGCCGCCTGCGTCGCCCTCCATAAGCTGGATTCGACCGTCTGCGAAATGAAGCGCCTGTACCTGCGTCCGCAGTTTCGCGGGAAAGGCTTGGGCCGCGTCCTGGCCGAGCGCATCATCGCCGAGGCCCGCCAGATCGGTTACCGGCGCATGCGCCTTGACACCGTCGAGCCCGTGATGAAAGATGCGGTTGCCATGTACCGCAAGCTCGGGTTCAAGGAGATCGATCCCTACTGCTCGAACCCGATTGCTGGAGCCATGTACATGGAGTTGGAATTGTGACCAGTGGACCCATCGCGTCGCCGCGACGATATCAGCCGATCTGAAAAACCATGAAAAACAAAATCATCCTCCTCCTTACCGTCCTGCTCGTTTTCTCACTCGCGTTTCCCTGCTTCGCCGCCGATTCCAAATCCGTCTTCTACAAGAGCGGCGACGAAACCGTGCAAGCCATCCTCTACACGCCCGCCGGCAGGGGACCATTTCCCGCCATCATCGTTATCCACGAATGGTGGGGTCTGAACGACTGGATCAACGATCAAGCCGCGAAGCTGGCAGACCAGGGCTACGAGGCTCTCGCGATTGATCTATACCGCGGCAAGGTTGCCACCACACCTGACATGGCCCACGAAATCATGCGCGGCGTTCCGGAAGACCGTGCCCGGCGCGACCTGCACGCCGCTTTTGAATTTCTGCAAGCGCAGCCCAACGTTAAGAAAGACCGCATCGGCGCGATCGGCTGGTGCATGGGCGGCGGCTACTCGCTGGACGTTGCGCTTGACGAACCCACGCTTGCCGCCGATGTGATCAACTACGGCCATCTCGCCACCGACCCCGATGCGTTAAAGAAAATCAACGCCCCCATTCTTGGGCTCTTCGGCGGCCAGGATCGTGGCATCACTCCCGATGACGTGCACAAGTTCGAGGCGTCCATGAAGCAGTTGGGCAAAAAGATCGACGTGAAGATCTACGACGATGCTGGGCATGCCTTCGAAAATCCAAACAACAAAGACGGTTACCGCTCCGCCGATGCCGCCGACGCCTGGAAGTGTACCGTCAGCTTTCTGGCGGAGAATTTGAAGAAATAGTTTAAGCGCGCATTGGGCGCGCCGGTATTAAATCATTATTTGCACAATGTCTAAGCATCCATGGTTCCAAGTTCGGGCCGAACCTGGATTGCACCAGTTTTGTCATAGCACTAATTTCCCCTTGCCAGAAAATGCCGATCTGGTTACTATGTCGCATCCTGCAATGCTTCCTACCATCAACATCGGCGAGACCATCAGAAACTACCGGCTGCAGAAAGGCATGTCTCAAGGAGACATCGAAAAGCGCACGGGCCTGCTGCGCTGCTACCTTTCGCGCGTAGAAAACGGCCACACTATCCCTTCGCTCGATACACTTTCGAAAATCGCCGGCGCCATGGAGATCGCGCTCTCACAGTTCTTCTCTGAGTCCGGCCACACCAACGGCTCCAAGGGATTGCCGCAACTTTCCGACGACGAAGTCCGCTTTCTCAGCCAGGTTCGCCGCTACGCCACCAACCTTAACGACAGCGACCGCAAGCTCGTCTTGGCCATGGTCAAAAAGATGGCATCGAATTCCAGCAAATAGCTGTCAGCTCTCAGCTTTCAGCCATCAGATCAAACCCCACAATGCAAGCCTTCGCCGGTCTTGCGATAAATTTCTTAGTTTTTTCCGGTCGTAGCGAATCTGTTTTTAATTGAAAGCTGATGGCTGATAGCTGACAGCGAGTACTTTCGTACCATGACCTCGGTGACCACCGGGCACCTCGCCCCCGCCGCGCCTTCTCACTACACTGTTCATTGGAGACGCCCTAGTGACCACCGATGAAGAACTGAACGTACTCGAGACCCAGCTCCGCCGGCTGAAGATCGAGTATGAGGTCTACTTCAGCAATCCGACCAAGCGGCCTCCCACCGATATCGAGTGGAAGGTGCTCTCCCTGCTGCGCAAATTTTCCGACGGCGGCCGCATGAGTTTTTCCCAGCGCTACCGCTACAACGAAATGGCGCAGCGCTACGCCGTCTACAGCGATCTGTGGCGCAAGAAGTCGCGCATCCGCGAAGAAGGCTACCGCCGGCCGCAGGATGCGCTGCTTTCCGTGCAGGGAGTTCGCACGGAAGAAGAGCACAAGCCTCAGCACAATCCGGTCTACGGATTAAGCCATGGCGCGGCCGCAGCCACAGCTCCCTCGCCTGCCGGCATAACTTCGCAGCCCTTCACCGTACACACCGCCGCCGACAAAGCTGACAGTGAACAAGTCGAGCGCCTTTTCAACACTCTGGTCGCGGCCAAAAAGAAAGCGGGAGAAAATGTCTCCGGCAATCTTGATTCCTTCTCCACCTTCGTGCAGAAAAAGACCGCCGAGATTCGCAAGCAGTATGGCTGCCAGGATGTCGAATTCTCCGTCGAACTCACCGAAGGGCACGTCAAGCTGAAGGCCAAGGCGAAAGCGTAAGGCACGATCATGAAGCGCATTCGAAGCATCCTGGCCACGATAGCTGTCGCGCTCGCGGTCATCCTCGCCTGCATATATTGGATTGCTCCGATTGCACTTTCCTTCTATGCGGCTAGAAAAGCTCTGCCGGTCGCGTGGGTCGTACCGGCCAACCTGAAGGACAATTCCATTTCGCAGACCCCTGGGAGGAGGCTCTCATGCGTCGGCTATGAGTTTGAAGTTCCATGGAACGATCTCGACGAATCCAAGACTCAGCTCTTTCCCAAAGACAAGCCCAACAAGACCATGGCTCTTCTTACCTTCCGGTCCGGCCTACGATTTATGGTGGGGTATTCCCCACCCCGAACGTTCGCCGATGAATTCGCTAACGACTACAAGATACCGCCGCAAGCCTTTGATGCCACCTTCGGGCCGGGTGCCGCAATCTCCGACTATTTGTTCGAAAAAAGCGTGCTCGAATTCACGCCCGATAAGATGCATTTCTGGTCTCTTTCACCCAGCGTTCACTATCGTGAGCAAATG
>JBAPQU010000361.1:0-5882 GCA_049280795.1 Candidatus Sulfotelmatobacter sp. | reverse complement strand
CCGGACTCTCGCCGGAAGACGCCGACGTCCATCGCAAAGCGCAGCGCTTCGCCCGCTTGCTGGTGGATGAAATCAAGCTCTACAATCAGGCCAAAGTCGCGGAAGGTCGCCGCAACAAGGATTTGTACGACCGCTTGAAGGAAGATATCGACAAGAGTCGAGGTACGTTTCAGAAACGATACGGCAGCACGGCGGCCGCAACTGGAGATTATTTTCAACTCGAGTTGCTGCGCAGCCTGGCCGAAGATGACGTCTCCATCATGGGTTCGAATTTCCGCCGCTAGATTTTGCGGCCTGATTTAAGTTAGAGAGTCTGGCAGTAGCGTGTCTCCGCAAAAAGCAAACGCAGTGCGATCAGGTTCGAAGTTTTGGCGGGTGCTCGCAGCCGCGGCTCTCTGCGGCTCGTTTGGCGTTCTGCTTCCATCGGCAGCGGCCCTGCCGCGATCTGCGTCAAATTCGTTTCAATCCCAGCAGAATACATCTTCGGAAAAGTCCGCGACTCAGGATGCTGCGGCTGGTAACAAAGCCGCCAGCCCGGCTAAGCCTCCAATCAAAAAAGCTGTTCCCCGCAAAGCTCCGGGGAATAACTCTGCCGCCAAGCCTCGCTCGACCAGCACTCGCAAGCGCACCATCTCGCCGCGTGTCCGGCGCATGCGGCAGGCATTTGTAGCATCGGCCAGCCTGCGCCCCATGGCGCAGCAACTTTTGCAGGATCGCTCCCCTGCCGGCTACGCCGGAGTAGAGAACTATGCGCGCGCTCATGCCAAAGAAGACGCGGGAGCTCTGGCATGGCTGGTACTCGGCTACGCTCGCGTGCTTGATCGAGACTATGCGCGGGCCATCGATCCGTTAAGCCGTGCCAAGGTCCATGCTGGAGATTTAGGCGATTACGTTGCCTACTATCTCGGCACCTCTTATCTGCAGACCGGGCGCACCGCCGAGGCTCTGGCGAACTTGGCGGACTTCGGCAAAGCACATCCCGATTCCCTGCTCGTCCGCGACGCCCGCATCAGTTACGCCGACGCATTGCTGCTCGAAGGCCAAAGCTCGGAAGCCGTAACTCTGCTCGAACAAGACCGCCTGCCCATTCGCTCCGATCAGGAATTTGCTTTAGGCCGCGCATACGCCGCAGCAGGCCAATCTGCGAAGGCTGCAGAAACTTTTGAGAACATCTACTACACGATGCCGACGGCTGTAGAAGCCGATGGCGCTTACGCCGAGTTGAAGAAGCTCCCATCCGTGCCGCCGCCTACTACCAGTCAGCTCAAAACCCGCGCCGATAGCCTGATGAGCAAGCATCGCTACGCCGACGCCACGGACGAATACCGCAGCCTTGCCAGCCAAGTTAGTCCCGCCGAGCGGCCTGCGATGCAACTCGCCCTGGCGGACGCATTGCATCGCAGCGGCAAAAATCGTGATGCCAAATTAGTTCTTGCATTGCTGGGTAGCGAGACCGGCGAAGTGAACGCGCAGCGCTTGTATCTGCTTGGTCAGGTTGCGTGGGCCTCCAACGACAACGACACCTTTTATCGCACGGTCGATGAATTGCGGAGAGCGGCTCCGGCGAGTCCGTGGCTCGAGCAGGCGCTGCTCTCGGCGGCCAATTTGCATTTGGTTCATCATGAATATGACCAGGCGCTCGATACCTTTCGCGAAGCCCAAGCGCGCTTTCCCAGCGGCCCGCGCGCCTCTTATGTGCACTGGAAAGCGGCGTGGCTCACGCTCCGGCAGGGACGCAACGAAGACGCGAAGAAGGCGTTCGAAGAGCAAATCGCGCTCTACCCTACAGGTGGGGAAACTCCGGCGGCTCTGTACTGGCGCGCTCGTCTGGCCGAAGAAGATAACCAGCCGCTTATGGCGCGAGCGTTTTATCAGAAGCTCTCCGACCGCTATCGTAATTTTTACTATGCAGAGTTAGGAAGGCAGCGGATGAAGCATCTGCCTGCCACAGCCGAAGATGCTGTAACGAAATACCCCTTGCTCGATCGCGTGCCGCCCATCGACATCACCGGCAAAGTAACGGAATCTGAACCTCCGCAGGATGAATTGCACGTGCAGAAGGCTCAACTCCTGGGCAATGGCGGGCTGGTCGACTTTGCCGTGCGCGAATTGCAGGCCGCCGCTGCAGCCGATGGCGCCAACTGGGGCCCGGTGGAAACCGCGCAACTCTACGACGAGGCCGGACACTACAATCAGGCCATCGAGGTGATGAAGCATTCCACTCCGAATTATTTCGCCCTCGATATTCCCGACCTTCCTCGAAAATACTGGGAAGCGCTCTTTCCTAAAGCCTACTGGAGCGACCTGAAGCGCTCCTCGTCGGCGAATGGTTTGGATCCCTATCTCGTCGCGTCGTTAATCCGGCAGGAGTCCGAGTTCAATCCCAATGCAGTCTCGCGCGCCAACGCTGTCGGGCTAATGCAGCTGCTGCCGAAGACCGGAAAAGCAGTGGCCAAAGAAGTAAAGATGAAGCGCTACAACGCCAGCCAGCTCTACACGCCCGCGGTGAATCTGCAATTAGGCACGCGGTATTTCAAAGGCATGGTCGATAGGTTTGGCGGATCATTCGAATACGCGCTGGCCGCCTACAATGCGGGCTCAGACCGCGTAGAAGACTGGCTGGGCCAGGGCAAATATCGCGACCCGCAGGAGTTCGTGGAATCGATTCCCTTCACCGAGACGCGCGAGTACGTGCAAGCGATTCTGCGCAATGCTAGCGTGTATAAGCAGCTGTATGGTACGCCGTAGGAGAAATCTCGACAAATATGGGTGGAAGGAGCGAGAATTCGTTCGAGGGCGGTTGAATCAACAATACAAGAGAGAGTCCAATGAACTTAACGTTAAAGGATTGGATTGCGCTGGCGGTTTCGAGCGTATTTGCTTTTGCCATATTTGGCAACATCTCTTCCAAGGCAGGCTATCCACGGTGGCATGGTTTGGTCATGGCTATCCCGTTCGTGAATCTTGTTGCCCTGATTTTTTTCGCCTATTCCACTTGGCCAATTGAGAGCAAACTGCTGCGATTCGAACTTGGAAGCTCAACGCAGGCAATCGCTCGTGATGAAAGTTAGGCTTCCGGTCTCCTCGGACGTTTGGCGCAGACTCTTCGTAGGCGTCCGACTCATGGAACAGAATCTCCAGCGCTAACCCTGCGCCCACCACCCCAACACTGGCCCTCATCCAAACGGATTAACAATCCGCACCCCATCGATCTCCCGGCCATCTTGCATGTCTTCCGAGAACAGTACAGTGCAACCGGATTGCTTGGCGGTACGGACGACCAGCGCGTCCCAGAAAGAAAAGCCGTGAAGTCGATGCAGATCGATTGCGGCCAGAATGTCGGCCAGTTCCGGTGCAGCAACATCGAACTCTGCCAGCAGTTCAACCTTTCGGCGGGCAATGGCGGCATCTACCCGCAACTTCCGCGTGACGCTCACAAAATATTCCTGCAGCACTTGCATCGAGACCACGCCCGTTCCCGCGCGGCGATGCTCGGCCAGCAGAGCAAGGGCGCGGCTCTGTTTTGCGGGCGCAGCTTTGTGGTCGGCATAAAGAAGAACGTTGGTGTCGAAGAAACTACGATCGGGAATCATCTTGTCGGGAGTGAATTTCGTCCCGATTGAAGCGCTCCCCGCGAGAGTTGCCCTTGCCCGAGAGCCGATCGAACTCTTCGCTCGATTTATGAAACAGAATCTCCAGTATCAACAGTCCTGCGCCCACCACAATTGCGCTATCCGCCAAATTAAAAACCGGCCATTGATAACTCTTCACATAGAACAGCAGAAAATCCACCACGCGTCCGCTGGTCAGACGATCCCAAAGATTCCCCACCGCTCCTCCCATAATCAGCGACAAGCCGATGCCGGTCACAACCTGCGCTTGGTGATTTTTCAATAGCAAAATAGTAACCACTGCCAGCGCGATCAAGGAAAACGCAATCAGCATGCCCGTCTTCCAGTGCGCGGGCGAATCGGCAAACAAACTGAAGGCCGCTCCGGTGTTCTCGGTATGGGTAATGCGGAAAAAACCTGGGATGACTTGGATGTGAGAATAAAGGCGGATGTGTTGCGCCACGAGATGCTTCGTCCAGCGGTCAAGCAGGACGACTACAACCGCAATCAGCAGATAAGAAATACGAGCGGAATTTTTATTCATCTCTAGTTTTGGCTTGCGAGTTTCGGCCTTCGAGTCTCTACCTGCGATTTCCGGCCTTCAAACATCTTAAACTGTTTGCAGCTTTCATTATTTTCTCTACAACTTTCATTTTCGCCTATCGCGCGAACGCCCGGTCCATGTATTCTGATGCGGCCTTGAGCTTATGCTGCGCTCTTTTGAAATACCCGTCGCAGCGTGGGATCCAGGGTTGTGTTAATTCCTATGTCGGCGAAATGTGCGCATGAAGCTTTGGAGACGCTGGAAAGGCCGGACCCTGCTGTTCCTCGCCGTAGTCGGCCCGGGGATCATCACCGCGAACGTCGACAACGATGCCGGCGGCATCCTGACCTACTCGCAGGCTGGGGCGCAATACGGATTCCTCTTGTTGTGGACGATGATCCCGATCACCCTGGCGCTGATCGTGGTGCAGGAGATGAGCGCCCGCATGGGCGCGGTAACCGGCAAGGGGTTAAGCGATCTGATCCGCGAAGAATTCGGCTTCCGCATCACTTTTTTGATGATGGCAGGAATTCTGATCATCAACTTCGGCAACGTGATCACCGAATTTATCGGCATCGCGACCAGCCTGGAATTGTTCGGCCTTTCGCGCTACGCCACGGTACCAGTCTGCGCCGTCATTGTTTGGCTGATCGTGGTGAAGGGCCAATATAAGAGTGTTGAAAAAGTTTTCCTCGCAGCCTCATTCTTCTACATCACCTATCTGTTTGCGGGTGCCATGGCTCACCCGCTGTGGAAGGACGCGACCCTCGCGACTTTCAAACCGCCGTCGCTGCACGCCTTTCGCGAACAGGCGTACTTGTTCATGGTGATTGGCGTGGTCGGAACCACAATCGCACCCTGGATGCAGTTCTACCTTCAGTCTTCTATCGTTGAAAAAGGCGTAACCCGCCGCGGACTCAAAGCCTCGCGCTGGGATGTAATCACGGGCTGCCTTTTTACCGACGTGGTAGCGTGGTTCATCATTGTAGCTTGCGCCGCCACTTTGTATGTCCACGGATTTCGCGATATCAAGTACGCCGCAGATGCGGCCCAAGCGCTGAAACCGCTGGCTGGGCAGTACGCCTATATTTTGTTCGCCGTAGGCCTCTTCAACGCTTCCCTCTTCGCAGCCTCGATTCTGCCGCTTTCCACCGCCTACACAGTGTGCGAAGGTCTGGGCTTTGAATCCGGCGTAGATATGAAATTCAGCGACGCTCCGTTCTTCTATTGGCTTTACACGCTATTGATTGCAGCGGGCGCGGCCCTTGTGCTCCTAATTCCGGGAGAACAGCTGATCAAGATCGTATTGTGGTCGCAGGTTCTGAACGGAGTCGTACTGCCGTTCGTATTGATCTTCATGCTGCTGCTGATCAACAAGAAAGAACTGATGGGAGAGTACGTGAACACACACCTCTTCAACGCAATCGCGTGGGGGACGACCATTATTGTGGCGGGATTGTCCGTGGCATTAGCTATCGGATTTGTTACGGGAAAAGCGGGCGGCTAGTTGACTCGAACGGCGAAACACGTTTTAGTCGAGCAATCGGCCCGCAGCCAAGTCGTTCACCAGCGAAGCATCCGCTTCGAGAAAATCGTACGATACGAGATCCTTCGGAGCTGACCACTGCATGTCGCGGAAGATGCGATTCTCAATTTCGCCATCGTATTCGCGGACGAGAAAAAACCTGAGTTCCACCATCGCGCCATTGGGATAAGTATGTCGCAGA
>JBAPQU010000360.1:0-22750 GCA_049280795.1 Candidatus Sulfotelmatobacter sp. | reverse complement strand
TCCCGGGGGTTCAGATTTTAATAGGCCTGGTCGACAGGCCTAGCGATTGGTTTGTTCCATGGCATTTGCACGGTAGAGCTCACTAGAAAAAATCTGGAGGTAGGCAGTGTTGCGTAAAGTGGAATTTATCGTTTTGGTTGCGTTTCTGGGACTAGTGTCGACGGTTTACGCCGATCAAATCACTCTGAAAAATGGTGACCGCCTCAGCGGGACGATCGTGAAGTCTGATGGTAAGACCTTGGTGCTGCACACCGAGTTTGCAGGAGACGTCACGGTCCAGTTTGCCGCGATCACACAGATCACAACTGAGAAAGAATTGCACGTGACCACTTCGGACAAGAAAACCGTCGTTGGCCCAGTAACTTCCAGCGACGGAAAACTCGAAGTCGCCACCAAGACCGGCGGCACGGTAGAGGTTCCGACGGGGAACGTTGTACTGATCCGCAATGACGACGAGCAAGCTGCCTACGACAAGTCGCTGAATCCCGGCTTGCTGCATGGATGGAATGGCGGCGCCAATGTGGGCTTCTCGCTCGCGCGTGGCAACAGTCAAACCGAAAATCTGGCGTTAGCCATCAACGCCGCCCACGCGACATTGAACGACAAGATTACGCTGTACTTGAGTTCCATCTATACCGACAACGACTTAGCCACTCCCAGCACTGTGGCCAATCTGATCACTTCCGGAATTCGATACGACCGGAATTTCGGCCCGCGGACCTTTGTCTTCGTAGGCGCAGACTTCATGAGCAATGCTCTGCAGGACCTCGACCTGCGTGGCGTCTATGGCGGCGGTCTGGGCTATCACGCTATCAAGTCTGACGCCACTACGTTGGACCTTCTCGCGGGTGTTAACTACACGCACGAGACTTATTCCAACGGACCGGTGAACACTCCGGTGACGGTTCCCCCGACCTTCGCTTCTTACGGCATAACCAACAAATATGCCGCACTCACTCTTGGCGAAGAGTTCATGCACAAGGCCGGGAAGAGCACAGTGATCACGGAGAAGTTATATATCTATCCAGACTTGTCGAGCGGCTACGCCGGCCAATATCGCGGAGAATTCGATTTCGGCACGGTGACGAAGATCAGCAAGTGGCTGGGCTGGCAGAACCAGTTTAGCGACATCTACGTATCTGATCCGCCAGCAGGCACAAAGGATAACGATGTGCTGTTCACCACAGGGCTAAACTTTTCGTTCGCACACTAACTGGACGAACCTAGCTCGACGAACTAAAGGATCAATCGGGATGTGAAGCCGCTCTCGCGAGAGCGGCTTTTTTTATTCGTGGAACGCTTGACGCTTACTCCCTGCCCCCGGCCGGTTTCTTGCTCACATCTACTTGAAAGCTTCGTCTACTACCGAGTACAGTACTGTTTCCGTTTGCCGGGTTCTTGAGTCCCTCACAACAGGAGTCTGCTCGATGCGTCATGCCGTGATTGTGCTGATGTCCGTCCTGTGCTGCTCTGCGTTTTCCACCTCCCAAACCGCCGACGAACTGATCGCCAAGAACATCCAGGCGCGGGGCGGCTTGGAAAAGATGAAGGCCATTAAGACCATCCGAATGACGGGCAAATTCGAGGGTGGCGGAGGCTTCACCGCTTCCGTCGGCCAGGAGAACGAGCGGCCCGAGCTCGTGCGGGAGACGTTGACGCTGCAGGGCATGACCATGGTGCAGGCGTATGACGGTTCAACTGGCTGGCAGATCCAACCGTTCGGCGGGAAAAAAGATCCGCAACTGATGGGCGAGGATGACCTGCGCGACCTGCTGCTGGACGCCGACTTCGACGGCCCTCTGCTGGATTACAAAGAAAAAGGCAGCGCGGTGGAATACCTGGGCCACGATGTGGTCGACGGGGACGACGCGCTGCGCCTGAAAATAACGCTGAAGAACGGCGACATCATTTATGACTATCTCGATCCCGACACCTTTATAGAAATTCGCAAAGAGATCCAGCAGTTTATTCGGGGATCGGTGCGGGATCGCGTCGTCGGCATGGGTTCGTACAAACCGGTGGCGGGGGTGATGTTTCCCTTCTCGATTTCGAGCGGACCAAAAAACGATCCCGATGCGCAGACGACCACGGTCCAGAAGATGGAAGTGAATGTGCCGATCGATCCCACAGACTTCAATCTGCCAGCCTCATTAAAGACCGAGGAAAAAAAGTCGGGGATGGTCGGGATTCATTGAACCTTTGGATACTGGGTCGCCGGCTGAAGATGACAACGAAAATTATTCGCGTGGAAGAGGACTCGTAAACATGAAAGCATCCACTCGCAATTCCTGGGCAGTGACAGCCTTGTTCGCCGGAGCTTCTTTATGCCTGCCTTTGCAGGCTGCGGCGCAGGCTCCCTACCGCTTCGATGCCGCCACGGTTTCTGGATTACCGGCGCGAAATATCGGATCGGCCACGATGAGCGGACGCATCGCCGCGGTTGACGCGGTCGAGGAGAACGGGCGCATCACCGTGTTCGTCGGCGCGGCCAGCGGCGGGGTATGGAAGTCGGTGAACGGCGGGACCACTTACAAACCGGTGTTCGACCGCGAAGATGTGCAGTCGATCGGCGCGGTGACGATCGATCCCTCGAATTCAAAGAACGTCTGGGTGGGCACCGGAGAGGCTTGGACGCGAAACAGCGTCTCTGTTGGCGACGGTGTTTACAAATCAACCGATGGCGGCGAGAACTGGACCAACGTCGGATTGAAAGACAGCGAGCACATTGCCAAGATTCTGGTGAATCCCGGCGACAGCAATGACGTTGTGGCCTGCGCAACCGGGCATTTGTGGGACGACAACGACGAACGTGGAGTCTTCCAGACCACCGATGGCGGTAAGAGCTGGAAGAAAGTTCTGGCGGGCGCGAATGGTTCGAGCGGCTGCGCCATGATTGCCCGCAGCCCACAGGAGCCGAAAACAATTTATGCGGCGATGTGGGATTTCCGGCGGCAGGGCTGGACGTTCCGCTCGGGAGGCCCTGGCAGCGGGTTGTTCAAATCCATCGACGGCGGTGCAACCTGGAATGAAATCAATGACGGCAACGCCAAGGGTCTGCCGCCGAAACCGTATGGGCGTATCGCTGTGCAGGTTGCCCCTTCGAAGCCGCAGGTTGTGTATGCCAACATCGAGGCGGAAAAAGGAAGAGGTTTGTACCGCTCTGACGATAGCGGTGCAACGTGGACAAAGCTCGATGCCAGCAATTACATGGTGTGGCGGCCATTTTATTTCGGCAATCTGATCGTCGATCCGAAGGATGAGAATAAGATTTTCAAACCGGATCTCATTCTCCTGCTCAGCAACGACGGTGGAAAGACTTTTAACAATGTTTCAAGCGCGGCGCATGGCGACTTCCACGATGTATGGATCGATCCGAAGAATCCGAACATCGTGATTGCCGGCGACGACGGCGGATTGTGGCGCAGCGAAGATGGTGGCAACCGCTGGAAGCACCAGATCAACCTGCCGGTTTCGCAGTTCTACCACGTGAGCGTGGACAATGCCGACCCGTATCACGTCTACGGCGGCCTGCAGGATAACAGTTCATGGGTGGGAGCTTCGTCGTTTCCGGGCGGGGTTGCCAACGCGAACTGGGAAAACATGTTCGGCGGCGATGGCTTCTGGATGTTCGAAGACACCTCCGGTCCTGACTACCTCTACGCCGAGGCGCAGGGCGGTGAGATTGGCCGCGTGAACCGGTACACGCACGAGACGCGCGACATCCATCCCTGGCCGAATTACAACGAGAAAAAACTGCGTTTCAACTGGAATACGCCGATCCACATGAGTCCCAACGAGAAAGGGACGATCTATATCGGCGCGCAATTCCTCTTCCGCTCCCGTGACCACGGGCAATCATGGGACCGCATCTCTCCCGATCTGACGACGAATGATCCTGAAAAGCAGAAGCAAGAAGAATCCGGTGGTGTGACCGTCGACAATTCCTCAGCCGAGATGCACACGACGATCTATTCGATTTCGGAATCGCCGAAGAATGGGCAAATCATCTGGGTGGGTACCGACGACGGGAATGTACAGATCACTCGCGATGGTGCGAAGACCTGGACGAACGTCGTGGGAAATGTCGCTGGGCTGGGAAAGAATTCCTGGGTTTCAACGATTGAGGCCAGCCGCTTCGACGAAGCCACAGCCTATGCCACTTTCGACCGGCACACGTTCGGCGATATGAAGCCGTACGTTTATAAGACGACGGACTACGGCCAGACGTGGACCGCTCTGCCCGCGCAGGAAAGCGGCGTGCGCGGATATGCCCACGTGATCAAGGAAGATTCCGGCAGCCGCAATGTGCTCTTCCTGGGCACGGAGTTTGGACTCTGGATTTCGGTGGATGGCGGACAGCATTGGGCGCAATACAAAGGTTCAGACTTCCCTGCGGTGCCAGTGGATGACATTGCGGTGCAGGCGCGGGAATCTGACCTGGTGCTGGCTACGCACGGGCGCGGAATCTGGATTGTCGACGACATCTCACCGCTACGCACGCTCACTCCTGAAGTCATGAGCAAAGAGGCGATGCTGATTCCGGGCCGGCCGGCAATCCAGTATTTCGACGTAACCGGAGGCTGGCCGGAAGGCGATGAAAGTTTCCACGGACGGAACCGGCCATTCGACGCGCAGATCACGTATTACCAGAAAGGACGGCACATCTTCGGAGATTTGAAAATCGAAATCTTCGATCAAGATGGCAAACTCGTGGACACAGTGGCTGGAAGCAAGCACCGGGGATTGAACCGCGCAGGCTGGGGAATGCGCGTAAAGCCGCCAGCGGTCGCTCCCGCGGCGTCGGCGCTGTTTGAAGCGGCGCAAGGACCGCGCGTGCTGCCGGGCGCCTACACCGTGAAGCTGACCAAAGGAGATCAAACTTACACTGAACAATTGAATGTTGCGGTCGATCCCCGAGCCAAGTATTCGATCGAGGAGCGCAAGGCGCAATTCGATCTCTCCATGAAGGTCTACAAAGAGCTTGAGCACATGACGTACGGAGTGGCGGCGATCGAAGGAGTGCGCGATGCGGCCAATGCGCGGGCAGCCAAAGTTCCGGAGAAGGATCCGTTACGCAGGCAACTGCAATCGCTCTCCGCGGAATGCGATAAACTGCGCTCGAAAATCGTTGCCACAAAAGAAGGCGGTATGGTCACGGGCGAAGAGCGCATCCGCGAACTGCTGGGGCAGCTTTACGGCGCAATTACCGGATACGACGGCAAGCCCACCGATTACCAGGTCGCGCGAACTGAATCTCTGGGGCATGAACTGCAAGACGTGATCGATGACTTCCAGAAGTTGGCACAGAAAGAGCTGCCGGGAATCAATGCCGGCTTGAAAAAGAAGAAACTGGAGTCCATCACGATGCTGGTCGAAACGGACTGGCAAAAGAAGCAGGCCGAATCCTCCGCGGCAGCAGGCGCGGGAATGCGGGTGGAAGAGGATCGGATGCGGGAGAGAGATTAGCGATAAGGGTGCGGAGAGCGCCTTTAATTGCGCTTGGTACTCTTGGGAATCCGTGGTAGGATTTTCCTACCGACTATGGCAACCCAAGATTCTACTCTCGAATACCTGACGACGACCAAGATCGGCGAAAAGGGCCAGCTTACCGTTCCCAAGCAGTTCCGCGAGGATCTTGGGTTGGAAAACGGCGCCCCCTTCGCTGTTTTGCGTCTGGGCGATGGCCTCATTCTCCTGCCGGAGCAACAGCGCTTTGAGCGTTTGTGCCAGCAAGTCAGTTCTCGTTTGAAAGCTGCTGGCGTGGGACCGGAAGACGTTCTCGCTACCCTTCCCGAAGCCCGCAATCGCGTTTATGCCCGCAGCTACCACGGGAGGCCCGCAAGCGGGCAGCGGAACCGCTCTCGCAGCTCTCGCCGGAATTGACTAACCAACTCAAAATCCGCCTATTCCTGGATTCAAATGTTCTAACCGGAGGAATTGTTTCTCCCTGGGGTCTCGACAAGGCCACGTTGTCGCTCTGCGCCGCGCGGGTTTGCAAGCTGGTGCTGGCCGAAGTGGTTCGCGACGAAGTGGAGGAGAACCTGCTTCTTCACGCAGAACGCCTGCCTTCGCTCGACGCCGACCAGTTGATTGAGGATTATCGCCGGCTTATGAAGTTATCCAATCCCGAAGTGGTTCCCTATCCGGATGGCGGTCTGGTTCGTGCAAGCCGTCACCTGATCCGGCATGCAGCGGATGTTCCGGTGCTGCTCTCCGCAGTGGCCAGCAAACCCGATTGGCTGCTGACGCATAACACGAAGCACTTCACGAAGACAGTCGCGCACAAAACATCTTTACGCATTGCGACGCCAGCGGTATTCTTTCGAGCACTCTCAGCGCTTTTCCGCTGACCCTAGTGCGCCTGCGCAATCAATTGCGCCACCTTAGAGTTCGTGCTCACCGGCTCGACGCCTAGAATCTGGCTGGGATTGAGATACATGCGATCCGGCTGGTACAGGTCTTCAACTTTCTCCAGCTTGAACAGTCCCTTGTTGGTTTGCTTGGTATCGGGATTGGTCTGTGTCACGATTACATAGACATCGGTCAACAACGGCTGAGGCGTACCGTAGCCTGTCAGTTTGCCATAGTAGGCCACGCCGTTGGTCATCAAGACCGCCTGATACGGTGTGGTAAACGCCACGGGTGTACCCGGCCGCGTATTTCTGACAATCAAAAAGGCGGCAGCAATCACCACAATCCCCGCCAAAACCCACACGATCTGTACCGCGGCACTACCTTGCTCATTCCTGCTCATAAGACGATCATCCTTCTGTGTTAGAAATTGTTCTTAGCCCGCTTTTCCTGCCACTATGGCCAAGCTGCTTGTATTGCTGATCGCGGTTGCGGTGGCGGCGGTCGCGCCGCCGCAGATTACGCCCAGCTACCACGCCCAACAATTAAATGCCGAGGGAATTCGTCTGATGCATGAGAACCATCCCGCGGAGGCGGAATCGCAATTCCGCCAGGCGGTGCAGGCCGATCCCTCCAACATTGAAGCCGTGACGAACCTCGGTGTTGCCATATTCAAACAAGCGAGATTCGCAGAAAGCATACCATTTTTCGAGCAGGGAGTCGCCAGCCGTCCGCAGGAAGCCGCACTGCACAACGACCTGGCACAAGCCTACGTGCGCGTGGGTCGGCCGCATGATGCGGCCGCGGAAATGGCGCGCGCCTGTGACCTGCAACCTGCGAACCCGGACTTCCGCAGATTCCTGGGCGATATGCTTTCTGAAGCGGGCGATCAGAGAGCGGCGGAAAAACAGCTTCGGCTGGCAGTGAAGCTTGCACCCAAAAGCGCGGACAACTGGCTGTCTCTGGCCAAGCTGCTCACTCGATCGGACCGCAGAGACGAAGCCACCAAGGCCTACCTAACATCGCTGGGATTGAATAGCCGCCAGCCGGACGCGCTGCGCGAACTGGGTGAACTCTACGCCTTCTCTGGCAACTTCACCAAAGCAGAAGAAGAATTTCGCAAGGCAATTGCAATTGATCCGAAAAACGCCGCCCTGCACCAGGACTTAGGCGGCACTCAGATGAAGGCAGAAGATCTCGACAAAGCCGAGGAGGAGCTAAGGCTTGCCATCAAGCTGGATGCAACTCTCGGCTCCGCGCATCGTGATCTTGGCCTGGTCCTGCGCGAAAAAGGAAACTTCGAGGAGGCGGTGCAGGAGTTGCGGCGGGCGGCAACTCTGCTCCCCGGCGATAGCGCCGTGCACTTTCAATTAAGCCGCGCTCTTCGGCGGGCGGGTAAAACTGATGAAGCCGCCAAGGAGGCAACCCTCAGCGAGCAGCTTGGACGCAAGGCAAAGGAAAGCCAGCGCGTGCTGGCGCTGTCCAACGAGGGGCTCACGCTGGTGCAGCAAGGTCACTCGCGCGAAGGACTCGCGAAAATCAAAGAAGCGCTACAGATCGATTCTGAGAAGCTGACAGCGCATTTCAATTATGCTCTAGCCCTGCGCCACATGGGCCGCTATGACGAGTCGATTGCTCAGCTCCAGAAAGTAGTGCAGTTGCAGCCGGACATGCCTGCCGCCCACTATCAGCTTGGCTGTGATTATTTCAAGAAGGAACAATACCAGGAAGCTGTGTCTTCCTTCCGCAGGGCGGCCGAACTCATCCCCGGAACCGCAGCAGTGCACAACGGATTGGGAGTGGCGCTGGCTAAGTTGGGTGATGCTTCCGGTGCCGCGAAAGAGCTGGCGCTGGCTCAAAGGCTCGAACCGAAAACAGCGCTCTACGAAAAGAACCTTCACTGTCTGCAAGAACCTACGCCTGGGTGCGTGCTGACTCCGTGAGAATCCGCCTGGAAACAACCGTTCCTAACGAAAGACTCTAGTGTTTTTGCATTACGTCTGATATTGTGCTTTACGCGCAGAATAGGAAAGTTGCGCCGGATTCTATCCTTCACGTCTCCCTCCCCACGGAGATCGGTAGAGCCCGATCCCTGAATCTGATTCCATTCGTGTCATTACAAAACAAGAGTCACGCTGGCGAACCGCTGGCCGTGGGAGGCACCCAATGAGGCTACGTGTACCCATAAGAACGGTTGCGATTCTGCTCGTACTGATGAGCATGGGTAGTCTCCAGTCGCTGGCGCAAACAGCAGTCAGTTGGACCGGCAGTAGCAGTGGCAACTGGAATACGGCGTCAGACTGGAGCGGTGGAGTTGTTCCCGACAACGGTGGCGGCAAGACCTATAACGTCACCATCAACCCAAGTTCCTCGGGCCAGATCGTCAGTCTCAATCTCGGCGTAACCGTCACCGACTTGACCTTGGGTACTGTATCGGGAAACGACGTGACGCTGCAAAGTGTGGCTAGCGATTCCCTGACCATCGCGAGCGGAGGGAGTCTTACCGTCGGCGCTACCGGCACGCTGCTGTTCAACACTATCGGCAGCGACATAACGGTCAGCAGCGGTGGCACCCTCACTAACAATGGCAATCTCGACCTGGAAGCAGCCGGGGAAACTCTTAAGGTGACTGGCGCCACGACCAATGCTTCCGGCGCGACCCTGAGCATCGAGGGCGGCAGCGCCGCTACCCTTACGGGTAATGTAAATAATTCCGGCACGTTCGAAACCGGGTTTTCCGGCGGTGGCAACACGGTCACCGTTACTGGAACCTTCACCAATGCGTCCGGAGCCAACCTGGTGCTTTACGGGAGCGGCGATGTGGTGAACGTCAACTCCCTAAGCAACTCGGGCACGCTGACCTTAGAGAGCGGAACAACGTTGAACATCACCGGAGGTGGTGCCGGCGTTACCAACGTAGCGGCTGGGTCGACCATAACGCTCAACGGCACGCTGAATGTGGTCAACAGCGGCACCTCCACGAATGGATTGGAAGGTCTGACAACCGTGGCCGGAACTTTGGACGTGAGCAATGGGCAGACCACAGCGATCACGCCTAGCGGCGGCACATTGACGATCGCTTCTGGCGGCGAACTCGAGCTTTCCGGAGCGGCAGCATCGAACACAACGCTTTCGCTTACCGGTAACGTAACTAATTCCGGCACGTTCACCACCGGCTTTGACGGCGGCGCAAATACCGTCAAGGTCAGCGGAACCTTTACCAACGCGGCCGGGGCTGAGATGATTCTGTATTCGCCCACCGACGTGGTGAATGTGAATGCGTTGAGCAACTCCGGAACTCTGGAGATCGGAACCTCTCCCGGAAGCGGCGCGACGCTTACCATAACTGGCGGGGGCCAAGGCGTCACTAACATCACGGCGGGATCATCGATCGAGCTCTTTGGAAATTTGAATGTTAAGAACGGCTCGACGACGACCAGCGCCTTGGCAAACCTGACCAGTGTCGAAGGGACTCTTGATCTCCAGAACAACCAGACAACCGCCGTGACTCCAACTGGCGGCACGCTCACGATCAGCAGCGCTGGGGAGGTGGAGCTCTCGGGCACGCAGGCATCGACCACGACGCTCTCCATTACCGGAAGTGTGACTAATTCTGGAACTTTCGCGACTGGCTTCGCCGGCGGCGCCAACACTGTCAACGTAAGCGGCACGTTTACGAACAAGTCCGGGGCGATGGTCACAATTTATGGCGGCAGTGGCAACAGTACGGGCACCGATCTGGTGAACATCGCCACTTTGAGTAATTCGGGTACCGTGTTGCTGGCGGGCACAGGATCGACGCTGGATATTACCGGCACGGGCACTCTGACTAATATTGGAAGCTTCAATCTTACGCAGGGATTTTTGAAGTTCAACAGCTCGACCGCGACCCTGACGGGCGGCGGAACGCTGACATTAGGCAATGCCGGTGGCACAGAGACCGGCGAGATTGAAGTTGGTCTTACTGACACCGGCACGCTGACGAATTCAAGTGGCACCATCACCGGCTACGGAAATCTGGGTAATGGAACTCTGACGCTGGTGAACAAGAGCACAATCAGTGCAAATGGAAATGTGAGTTCCGGCACTCTGACCGTTCAGCCGGGCAGCACCGGCATGACCAATTCCGGGACGCTGGAAGCCGCGAATCAGGCCACACTGGTGCTCAACGGAACGTTCAATAATGCCGGCGGGACCATCGAGGCTCTGGGTGAGAATGGTGGCACCGTGAATGCAACGGTGCAGCTTGCCGCAGGGACCGTAATTAACGGCGGAACGCTGACCACAACCACGGTCGGCTCGAATAGCGGCGTAATCGAGAATGCAGGTGCGGTTACGCTGAACGGTGTCACCAACTCCGGTACTTATGCGGACACAACCGGTACCACCACGACTCTCAAAGGAACCATCGCCAACTCCGGCAGCATCACGCTAACCGCAAGCACTTTGTCGCTGGGCAACAGCGTGACTCTGAACGGCAAAGGCACGGTTGTCCTCTCAAACAGTGCGAGCAACGTAATTACCGCCGCAACCACTGGCCTTACGCTGACCAATGCCAACACCATCGAAGGTTCAGGCACGATCCAAAAGATGGGAATCGTAAACACCGGCACGATCGCCGCCGACAAGGCCACCGCGCTCAACATTCTTCCCAGTTCAGCGGGATTGAATAATTCCGGTACGCTGAGCGTTTCGACCGGTGACACGATGAAGGTCGGCACCTCGGCCGGCGGCGCGCTGCTCAACTTCTCAGGCACGACTCTTACGGGTGGAACTTACACCGTCAACGGAACGCTGGAATTCGGAGCCGCGGGCACCAGCGTGGTCACCGACGCCGCAAACATTACGCTCACAGGAGCAGGTGCGAAGATCATCGACTTCGCCAGTGAAAATGTGCTGACGGATCTCGCCAGTGTCACTTCGGCCGGCAGCTTCACCATCGGCGGCGGCGCAAATTTCACGACTGCGGGGAATTTCTCCAACTTCGGCAAGCTCACGGTAAATGCAGGCAGCACCTTTAACGTGACCGGCTCGCTCACCAACTTCAGCAGCTCAACCAATACGCTTACCGGCGGAACCTACACGGCAGGGGGAACGCTGGAATTTGCCGGCGCGAATATTGTGACCGACGCAGCCAACATCACGATGAGCGGCACAGGCGAGATTCTGAATTCGACCACCGGCGGAAATGGACTGGCAAACCTTGCAACCATCACCTCTGCCGGAAGCCTCACGCTGGCCTCCAAAGCAAAGTTCACCACCGTGGGCAACTTGACCAATAATGGCAAGCTCACAGTAAACACCGGCACCACGCTAACCGTGACCGGTGACCTGACGAACTTCAATAGCACGACCGACACTCTTAGCAGCGGCACATACACGGTAGGCGGAACTCTGGAGTTCACCGGCGCCGACATCGTGAACAACGCGGCGAACCTCACTGTCTCAGGCACTTCCGCGAAGATCCTGAACGGAACCGCGAATGGGCTGGCTAGCTTCAAGAACAACACAAACTCTTTCACGGTAACGGCTGACGGCAACTTTACAACCGGCGCAGCGAACTTCACGAACTCAGGCAAGGTGACCGTGAGTACAGGCAGCGCGCTGACTGTGGGAGGAGGAGAGGCGTACAACCAATCTGCCGGAACCACGACCATTGATGGCATGCTCGCGGCATCCGCGGGAATCAATGTGACGGGCGGGACGATTGAGGGCGCGGGCAAGCTGAATGGCAATGTATCAGTCGGAGGAGCAGGAACAACTCCCACGCTAAACATTGGAGACGGTGGCAAGGCTGGCTTGCTCGTCATTACCGGTGCTTACACGCAACTCTCGACTGCCTCAATGAACGCTTTCATCGGTGGAACGACTGTTGGCACACAATACAGCCAGCTGCAGGTTAGCGGAACGGCAACTCTGGCGGGCACGCTCACAGTCGCGCTGGCTAGTGGCTTCACGCCGACTGTAGGTTCTACTTTTACCGTACTGACTGCATCGAGCATCAGTGGCAAGTTTTCCAACTCTACGATCGCGATCAATAGCACGGAGCATTTCAACGTCTCCTACACTGCGACCGGCGTGGTTCTCACAGTTGCTTCCGGTGCGGCTTCGCAATCGGGCGGCACGTTGCAATCGACGCTTGTAGCTTCTGTGCCGCGCAGGCAGCCTGTAGCGACCAGCGGGTTGCGTCACTGGATTGGCGTAGCGCCGAGCGGCAACAACCGCATCTTTGTGGCAAGCGCGGGGAATGCTCGATCGCAATCTGGCGCGATGCTCACCAACAGCGAGTTACGCAGGTATGAGCTTGTGAACGGATCGGAACTTGCCCGCATTTCAACGCCGGCTGCAACGTGGGAGCACGAGTTCCCTGTTGCGCCAGTAACCCGTCAACTTGGACTTGAGCGTGGCAATCAGATTTCGCTTCACACCGCACCTCATGCTAATGATTGGATTGGGGCAATGCGTGGCGTTTCTTCGCTGCGGATGCCGACAAACGAGGCTTCAACGCGGCGTATGCCGGTGAGGATTTTGCAGCCTTTGTTGCCGAGATTACAGCGCTAACGATTTAAGCCATCTCTAATTCAATTTTCTTCGCAGCCGCATCCAGCTTGACGATGCGGAATTTGCGAATCTGTCCGCTGCGAACTTCTTCCGGCTTTGCAGCGCCGCTGTTGCCCTTCCAACGGGCTTGCAGCATGGAACCTAGTGAAGATAGATCAGGCTTGGAATTAGGATTCGGAGATGGTGAATCAGAAGCGGCCTGTGCATTTTTTTCTGTCGTTGGACTTGCTGCGTTCATGCGGCAACTGGCCTGAATTCCTTCGCCCAGTTCCACGCGCGCTTGACTGTCCGAAACTTCGATCATGCGGCCGCTCACTACATCACCTTCTTTGTGTTCAGCGATGTATTCATCCAGGCCGCTCGGAACCAGTTGTTTCACGCCCAGCCGCAACTGCCGCTTCTCGGTATCGACGGCGAGCACCTGCGCCTTCACCACTTGTCCTACCTTCAAAACTTCCTGAGGATGATTGATGCGCTTCTCGGCGCTCAGGTCGCTGATGTGGATCATGCCCTCGACGCCTTCCGCGAGTTGCACGAAAGCGCCGAATTTCGTGATGCTCACAACCGGCCCTTCGATCACCGAGCCCGCGGCGAACTTCTGCGCCACATCAACCCACGGATCTCCGAGCGCTTGCTTCAGTCCCAGAGACATGCGGCGTTCGCCGGCGTTTATTCCGAGGATTACCGCATCTACAATCTCGCCTGGCTTTACCAGCGTGCTGGCGCTGCGCAGCTTTTTTCCCCACGACATTTCGGAGACGTGAATCAAGCCCTCGATTCCGGGCTCCAATTCCACAAACGCACCGAACTCGGCGACGCGCGTGACGGTGCCGTGTACGCGCTCGCCCACGTTGTACTTTCCGGCGACGGCGTCCCAGGGATGCGGTTGGAGTTGCTTCATGCCTACGGAAATGCGGCGCTTTTCCGCTTCTGTCGATATCTTGAGCACTTTGACTTCGACCTGCTGGCCGACAGAGAGCACGTCCGCCGCTTTGTTGATGCGGCTCCAGGCGATATCGCTTACGTGCAACAGGGCATCCACGCCACCGAGATCGATGAACGCTCCGTAATCGGTGAGAGTGCGGACCGTGCCGCTTATGGTATCGCCTTCCTTCATCTCCGAGAAGCGGCGGTCTTTGGTTGAACGTTCCTCTTCTTCGGCGACGACGCGGCGATCGACCACCACGTCTTCGTCGGCAACATCGAGCTTGATGATGCGGCAGAGGATTTCCTGCTCGACCATCTTCTCCATTTCGGCGGCATCGCGCGCACCGCTGCGCGAGGCGGGCATGAAGGCGCGGACGCCCACATCAACGCTGAGGCCGCCCTTGATCACGCCGGTTACGGTGCCGACGATCGTGGCTTTGTCGGCAAATGCCTTCTCCAGAGCGGACCAGTCTTTGGGGCGCTCGACTTTCGCGCGCGTGAGTTCGTAGTAGCCCTCGGGATTGCGTCCCTTCACCGAGACCAGCAGCTTTTGGCCGGGCTTGGCGGTTTCGCCCGCGCTCTCGAATGCGGAGAGCGGCAGAATGCCTTCGCTCTTGAATCCGATATCGAGGATGACGGAATCGGCGGTGATGGCGATCACAGTTCCTTCGAGTTGTTTGCCGCCGTCTTCTTTTTTGCGTGCGTGGCTTTTTTCGTATTGCGAAAGAAGGTCGCTGAACGACTCGGTGGCTTCGGTGGTAGATGGAGATTCAGGAACAGCTGGATTGGACATGAAAGGGTTACAGCCTCGCTGGAGTGTGAATCCCAACTAGGATAACATTCTGGGCGCTGTTGGCTCGCCGTTCCAGCCTTCCTCCCCCCTGCACGTGATCTTTGAAAACATTGGAGTTAGCAAAAATTCCCCGCAAAATACGTTTTTCAAAGAGCTTAGATATCAAAATCCGTGAAGCAAAGGAGTTAGGGGGCCGACGAGTTGCTGTGAAGCAAATTCACGGCCTCGATCATGATCGCTGATTTAAATTTCGGGGACAAGGTTGGGTGTCACAGACTTGTTGTGGAAAAGAACTTATGCTTGGCGGATTGTTTAATAACCACTGCCACGTTAACCAACTCGATCCCGTCCGGTAAAGTCGTTCCGAGCGGCACCGTCTTGGGGCATCATGGATAGCGGCGAGGTAAGAGCGGGCCAATTGATGGGCATCGATCTAATACCGAGGGCGTTGAGGGCACGGTATCGTTTCGAGGAGCGGGGGCATGCCACCGCGATTCTTCGAGGCGACTTTCGCCGAGAATTTGAAGAGATCCTTGGCGCCTTGGAAGCATTCAAGCTTAAGCGAAGTGACATTCTCACGCCTGGAGGAGGGCGGTCCCCCATACCGATATTCATTGACGGTTTTCTTGGAAGGAGTGACTGGGGCGAGAAGTCTTTCGATATCAAGATAACGGTTGACGGACACCCTGTTCCTATTCCTACTCATAAAATCGACAACTTCAAGAATCGCGTGGGCGTGGAAGTGGAATGGAACAACAAGACAGAGTTCTATGACCGCGATCTGAATAACTTTCGGCTGCTCAACAGTCTTAACGTGCTATCTGTGGGAGCGGACTGGCTGCGGATGATATGATTTTGCGGCCCGATTCAGCGAGGTCTTCAGAATGAATAAAATATTCGTTACGGTCTCCGGGGGGTGCGCCTATGTGATTGAAGACACGGTTCCCCGCGGGTTTGTGGTGGAAGTCATCGACTTCGACAACATTGGGGAGGGTGACAGTTTTCCATCGGTCGAAGCCCGGGAGTACTGCGTCAAGAATAATTTGCATGCTCCTTCGCGACCAGTACGTCAATGAATCTGCAGTGCAGGCTTGAGCTTGGCCGCGCCTACAAGGCGGGATCCCAAATCGCTCGAGTCCTCAGCGAAGACTGGTGCGGTCGGGAGCTCTATTGCGCGGCATGCGATTCCGCCAGGCTTTCGCATTCGAAGATCAATACTCCGGCCGTCGATTTTGTATGTCCTGAGTGTGGGCAGTATTTCCAACTCAAGGGTTTCAAGGGTTGGAATCAGAAAAAAATCGTCGATGCCGGCTACGAGTCGATGCTTCGTGCGATACGGTCGGACCGAGTGCCGAACCTGCTCGTTTTGCAGTATTCTCCCGAATGGTTGGTCAAAAACCTTCTCCTGATCCCTAGCGTTTTCTTCTCTGAGACCGTTGTTGAGAAGCGTCCTCCGCTCGGTCCCAAGGCCCGCCGAGCGGGCTGGGTGGGGTGCAACATTCTGTTGGACAGAATCCCTCCGGATGGCAAAATTGCTGTCGTTTCCAGCGGCACGTGTGTCGCGGAGCAGCAAGTCAGAGAAGAAT
The DNA here is from genome assembly GCA_049280795.1 of Candidatus Sulfotelmatobacter sp. GTDB lineage: Bacteria > Acidobacteriota > Terriglobia > Terriglobales > Acidobacteriaceae > Sulfotelmatobacter. Next base: position 6,532 of record JBAPQU010000360.1, on the reverse strand, counting down.
TCTCGCGCGTGCGGAAGCTCGCTGAAGTACCTCCCGCAATCAGGGGTTGGACGCTTGATGTCCTCGCCGCAATACGGAAGCTGCGAAAGCCTCGCTTTTCGCTGCAGGAGCTTTATGAATTTGAGCCATACCTACAGGAGATTCACCCCCGCAATCGAAACGTGCGCCCGAAAATGCGTCAGCAACTCCAGGTCCTTCGGGATTTGGGTCTGATCGAGTTCGTCAACGCGGGAAATTATGTCGTGCGCCCCTAAAGGTTTCCGCAGCTGCCCTGGCAACTGGCAGCATCTTGATGTCCTCAAGACATAACGTGCCGTACCGGGAAGGGCGCTTATGTTCTGGCGCAATCTTGCCAGTGCGGTTCTGAAATTGCCATGGAGGATCGACGAGAATTGTCCCAAATCGGCGGCGACCGACAGCGGCCAGGAAGTCTTCGGCTATCCGGGTGTAGGCCTGTTGGCCGTTAGCCTTGGACCTCGCTTGAGGCGGTTGGTTGTACGCGAATGAAGTCTGCAAGGTTGTCATTTGAATATCATCTCCACAATGAGAAGCACAACTCTATTCGCATGTGCAAATGCGGTTCCTATCTGTGGATTCTGACTCGATGTCGCAACCCTAATGGGGCCGTCCCAATGGCTCGACATCCGTTAACGGCTCTTAGGTAGCGCTGACTGTCGGATCGCAGTGCAGGTGGATCGATCCCGTTTCTTTCAGCACACGACGAGGGTCAATCAGGCGCGGGCCATCATGTCGCTGTGGCCGAGGAAAGTGCGGAAGGCGCGCATGGCGTCGGAGACGCGACCACCGCGCTCCACGATTTCCTCGAAGGCGGCTTGGGCATCCATGTTCCACTCCCAAGTGTCTTCGAAGGCCATGATCTGGGAACTGGAGCGGGTGCCGTCTTTTTCGGCGAAGAGGACGTTATAGTCCTGGCGGCTGTTGAAGGGAGGGTCGAGGTAGATGAGGTCGACGGATTCGTCCTTGATGTGCTCGCGGAGGACGGTGAGGTTGTCGCCGTAATAGAGCTGGTTCTTTTGCACTGCGATGCATTCTAGCTGGAATGTTGTGCGGAAGGAATTTGATAGTTGGGGCCGTCCCCTTCGGCGCGCTTCGCTTGCTCAGGACAGGCTCTGCGGGACTTTGTTCCTAATTTATTGGGCTTATCCCCGGACTTACGTCCGGGGCAATCTTATTCCGCCCCTGGGGGGCTGGGGTCGGGTGATCTCGGGCTCAACTTGCCTGGCAAACTCAAAATCCTTCGATGTATGCAGTTGGGATTCCCACCTTTCGCAAAGGACGCGAAAGATGGGGCACCCACTTTCGGAGTACTTGATGCGAGGTCAAAATGTTCAGGTACCCGCGTTTCGGAGTTTCAGCATGACAGGAACAGTGATTACCTGCGGCCCGATGCGGCATCATTTTTTATGCGGGTGATAAACAGTTGAATGAAGACTCCGGAAATCAGGCAGCAGACGAAGCCTATCCACAGCCAGAGCACATCTCTCTGCATGCCTCCGAGCAAAACTACGAGAAGGCTTAGAAGGCTCATCATGGTGGTGAGAACGGTCTTCAGTGGCATTCCCCAGTTCCGGGTGGACGGGTGAGTCTTGGACAATAGTTGGGTCGTCATGGGAGAACGCTCCTTCCCCCTTCAGACAAATCGTAGGCTTGGGGTGGGAGGGAGTCAACGAACTTTACGCGGAACTGACCCGGCGCTCTTTCACGGTTGCGCAGACAGTGCACAGATTCCTCTCTACGCCATCGCTGGCGCTCCGGCTCCGGTCGGAATGACAAGGAGATCGTGGGCTACGGGATCGGGTCCGGTTCAAGTTCGAGTTCAACGTCAAGTTCAAATTCAAAATTCAACGTCGAAGGCAGCGGGGGGGCGCCCGCTCCACACGAGCATCTACACACAACCCCCTACATGAAATAAAACCCCACTTCTCGCGCAACGTGCGCGCGAGAAATGGGGCATCCCTCCGATAACATCCATCCGATAGAACCGGATCGGACTGGACAGTTCAACAAGAAGCGCTTACATGCCCGGCGTACCTCCGTTCGCACTATCGGCATGCATTACGCGGAAGGTGCTGCCGCCGTTCGACCAGACAAGAACTAGCGCGTCTTGCCCTTTCGGCACGGCACCTAACGCTTTCTGTACATCGTCGGCGTTCTGTACCGGGTGGCGATTTACTTCCACGATGACATCGCCGCGTTGCAGGCCGGCGTTGTCGGCGGGGCTGCCGGGTTGTATTTGTTCGATTACCGCGCCGTGCACTTCACTCGACAGCTGAAGTTGCTGGCGCAGGTCGGGAGTCATATCGGTGACGCCCAGTCCCCAGCGGGGCTTGCCGTTGCTGGAGACTTCCTTGCCTTCGTGGTCGCGGCTGCCCATGGCTTCGAGCGTGACCGGAACGGTTACGTTCTTGCCGTCGCGCAGGACGTCCAGCTTGATGGTGGTACCGGGCTGCTTCTGTCCTACTTCGATTTGAAGCTGGCTGGCGTCGCTGATTTTCTGGCCGTCGAGTTCGGTGATTACGTCGCCGACCTTCATGCCAGCTTTGGCGGCAGGAGAGCTGTCTTCCACCTGGCTGACTAAGGCTCCTTCATTGTTTTCGACGTGGAAGAACTTGGCATTCTCCGGAGTTACGTCGCTGATGCCGATGCCCATGTAGCCGTGGCTGACCTTGCCGTCGCGGATGAGGGCTTCGACCGTGGGACGCACGATCTGGGTGGGGATGGCAAAGCCCATGCCGGCAAAACTATCGGAGGACGAGACGAGGAAGGTGTTGATGCCGATCACCTCGCCGTGCGCGTTGACGAGCGGTCCACCGGAGTTGCCGGGATTGATGGCCGCGTCGGTCTGGACAAAACTTCCCGGCGAGCGGCGATCACGGTTGAAGGGATTCGGGCGGTTGAGTCCGCTGACGATACCGCGCGTGACGGTGAAGCGGAAGCCAAAGGGATTGCCGAAGGCGAGCACGGTTTGTCCCGGACGCAGCACTCGGGAGTTGCCCCAGGGCGCGTTGGGAAGATTGGTGCCATCGATCTTGATGACGGCGAGATCGGTGAGTGGATCGGCGCCAATGAGCTTGGCGGGAAGGATTCGGCGGTCATTCAGGGTGACGCTGATGTCGACTGCGCCATCGATGACGTGGTTGTTGGTGACGATGTATCCGTCGGGCGAGATTAGGACGCCGCTGCCGATGCCGTGCTCAATCTGCGACTGCGGATGCATGGGATGGTTGAAAAATGGTCCGAAGATTGGCGGAACACCATCGGGAAGCTGAGGCATTTGGTTGTCGGCCGCTTCGGACTTGGAGTGCGATGTGACTGCGACGTTCACAACTGCGGGAGTGACACGCGCGGCCAGAGTTTCCATGGCTTGGTCGAGCGAGAGCAGCGCGCTGACGCTGTTGTCATCGAGCGGCGTAGCGGTGGAGGATGCCACTGGTCCTTTGGCGAAGGCCGGCTTGCTGTATTCGTAAGTGACGATTGACATTGCCAGCGCGATTGCAACTACGGGCGCAATCAGGCGGCGGGTGAGTGAAGTTTTGAGCCATGCTTTCATTCGAGTTTCTCCTGTTTCGATTTTTGATATTTCGATTTTGAAAGTTAACCAACTAATTATTTAGTTTCTTGATTTGTACAAATGCCTTTCTCTTACAAAACTTGGTTAAGTAGATTTTGGGTTGATTCCTCTCTGGGTCTGCGGAACAACGGGATGAAATACCGTGAGCTGCCACATGGAAATGCTCCAGACCAGGTGGCCGGAATCGTCGAGCTGCTCGGCGTGCATTACGAGCAGGACTGACTGCGCGCCGTCAACGGTCGGGCTGGAGGTTTGAACACTCGTGCGCACCATGTGTACAGAATTTTGTTTGGGCTGCGTCAGCTTCGCGGGCACGGCAGCAACGGGCTTTGCGTTCGTTGGATTGATTGGCTGCCGTGGTTTTGCGGCTTGAGTGCGAATGGCTTTCGGCAAGGTAGAAGCGCTGGAAACTGGAGCATGAAACATTGCCGGAATCATTCTTGCGTGAGTGCCTGCGTTATTGAATGTGAGCTCCGGCGAAACTTTGGACGCGGAGGCTGAAAAGCTTGGTTGTTGAACTTCGAATGCGACAAGCTTCGGCGCACGAGGCAGCACGATCAGGCAAGCGGCTGAAAATGTCACGACCAAACCCAGGGCCGGCTTCCAGATTCTGGTTGCGCCGGGACGATCCGCATCGAGGATGCGGGCGACGCGTTGAGCGGTCTGCTGCATTCGTCCCACGGCAGCTTGCGCCAATGACAGAGTGCGGCGCAATAAAGTTTTTTCTGCTACTGCGACCAGGCATTGGGCGTAGGCGCGCGGGTTGGGGTTCGAGGCCAGCACGAAGTCATCGCAGGCCATTTCCCGCTCGAGCGACAGGCCGTGGCCGATCCACCAGATTGCGGGATGAAAAAAGAAGAGCGCGCGCACGATTCGCTGGGCCAGATTGGTCCAGTCGTCACAGCGGCGCAGGTGCGCGAGTTCGTGCAACAGAACGGCGTTGAGCTCGATGGGAGAAAGTTCTTGCAGAGCCCACGGGGGAATGATGATCGCCGGTTTGCTAAAGCCGGCCGCCGTAGGTACGCGAACGCGGTCGGAGGTGCAGACTTCCAGTTGCCGGGCGCAGCCGAACTTGCTGAGAGTGTCGCGCAGGATGGGATCGAGGCTGCTGGGATCGATCGGCGTGCAGCTCTGGCGCAGCTTGCGTAATTGCAAAAAGCCAAAAGCAATTCGCGCCAGCCCCGCGCCGGAGATGACAGCCCATAGAAGAAAGATGTCGATGGCCCAGGAACCGGGCAGGAGGATTGCCGAATGAGTGGCGTGGCTGAATGTGCCCGCACCACTGAAGGCCAGATTATTATTAAAGAACGGCAGCGCCGCTATCGCGATCAGAGCCGAGAACCACACGGCGAAGCGGGTGCTCGAGTTCTGACGTCCGAGGATTCGCAAGAGAATCCAGCCGAACAGGGCGATGGCGATGCCTTCGGCAATGCTGTTCAGCATTCTCTCGGAGAATATTTGCGCCATCGCTTGCCAGTGGAATACCGGGATCATCTCGTTACTTGCTCCCTTCCAGCATTTTTCGCAGGCGATCGAGTTCGTGCGCGTCGACACTTTGATCTTCTAGAATGTTGAGCACCAGGAGTTCGTGGGAGTTGCCGAAGAAGCGATTCACCAGGTGCCGGATCTCAGAGCGGGTCGCCTCCTTGCGCTCCACCAGCGGCGTGTAGACGTGGGCGCGGCCATCTTTCACATGCTTCACGTAGCCCTTCTTTTCAAGAATGCGGATGGTGGTGAGCACGGAGTTGTAGGCGAGCGGAGCTTTCTCGGGAAGGTTCTCGACCACCTGCTGGACGGTTGCAGGACCGTTTTCCCACAAGACTTCCATGAGCCGCAATTCAGCTTCGGTTAAAGTCGGCGACTTTCTGGGGGGCAAAACATCCTCCTTGTTGTTTGATAGCCCGTCCATTCCATTAGACGCGGCAGATTTTAAACGGTCAACTAGTTATTTAGTTGCATGGAATGAGATCGCGGTTGCCTGAAGGGTACTCGCCTTGCCTGGCGTGTATCTGCTACGTTTTGTGGAAGATAGCACGAAAACCGTGATTAGCAGCCTGCTTCAGGATACGCAGGGCCGCATGGCCGGAGCTTTCAGGGAGCGGGGCTTTGGCCGCCGCTAACTCGCGAGCGAGATGCGTCTTGATGCAGGGGTGCCCGGTGCTGAGGGTGCACCGCTCTTTTGGTTTGGCCCTGCACATTGGACACCGCACGGATAATATCCGTCGCAAGGTAAGCTTTTCTGGCTCCACACTATTATTATTCGGCAGCGCTGGGTTAAAAGATGTTCAATCTTGCTCTTGTAATTTTTATTTACACCAAAACGGGAACTGACAGCGCAGCAGTTCCGCCATCCAAGAATCTGGGCAGACAGCAAAAATAAGGCCTCCGCCGGCCCGTCGGACCAGCGGAGGCTGTTTTGCTTTTAGTCGATTATTTTGCCGAGGCGGTTGGAGCGAACCAATCGGCAAATGCCTGGGCATCGGTTGGCGTTCCCAAGCCGGTCACTTCGTCCCAGCCAACTCCCACTTTCATATGGTAGTTTTGGCCGAACGAGACTGTGTACGCTGTATTTTCCGCGAGGGGATCGTCCGCTATGACGCTGAAGAACTGGCCGAACAAGGGCTCGATTACTGCCAGCGTCTGCGAAGGATCGTAGTTGTTGGTCACCGAGCTTGATTCCTCGATCGTCGCGGTCAAGTTATGGCCGGGAGTGTAAGGAACGATATCGGTGATGGTGGTCGAGGGCATGGAATAGAGATACGGTGCGGCTTGGCCGAGCGGCGTGCCCGCCTCCTGGTTGGCGATGGCCCATAGCGCGGAGAACATTGGAGTCGACACGCTGGTGCCGCCCACCGCGTACCAGAGTTGCTCGGGAAGTTGAGTTGGCTCGCTTATGAGGACCACGGCTCCGGTGAACGAATCGGCCAGCCAGGAAATGTC
>JBAPQU010000359.1:0-41621 GCA_049280795.1 Candidatus Sulfotelmatobacter sp. | reverse complement strand
CCCTTGGTCATTGCATTGCGCGCATTTACCACAAGACTCAACACCATGTGTTCAATCTCAGTGGGGTCAGCATCTATCTTGGGGATGATCGGATCGAAGTCGTACACAACTGAAATCGGTTCGCCTGTTAATTGTTCGAGAAGATCTCTTGTTCCTGTTAGTACGATGTTCAGATCCAATGTTTGAGGTGAGGCGGCCTGAGTACGGCTTATTGTCAGGAGCTTTTGGACCAGAGCAGTTGCCCGGTTGGCGTTGCTTAGGACTTGCTCGAGGCTCCGCCGCTGCGACGCTGAAGCCTGCTTCATCTCCAGCTCAGCGTAGCTGGTGATCGCCATCATGATGTTATTAAATTGGTTGGCCGTTGCCCGTGTAATTTCACTGATCAGCTCAGTCTTCTGCGCACGCAAGAGAGTCCGCAGGTCTGCATGTAACTCGGGTGGTGGACTGCTTTTCGGTTTGCTGCCCAAGAGGTCTGACATCGGAGCACACTTCCCACTTTGGCTATTCTTCGGATGATTCCCATTAAGATACTTAGTCTGCTAGCGCATTCCAAATTACTCAGGTAATCGATCACAGAAGTTACGGCTAACCCCGGGCAGGAAGAGCGCATTAGGTGAGGGAGTGAAAGGAAACTGTAGATCCGAGGATGGTACAAATTGTTGAGGAGTCTCCCCGCGCCATCGCCTCTGTTCATTTTCTGGAACTTGTGAACCCATTGTTGAACAGTTGTGAGGCCACTATAGCGATACTGCTTGTTATCAATGCGTTAGAGTTTCCAGGCTTTGGCGGCCAGCGTGCCTATATACGGGCATGGACCGAGTTCTTATTATCGACGATGACGACCAGTTAATAGATGCTTACCGGGACTATCTCTCGGAAAGTGGGTATCAGGTAGATTGTGCGCAGGAACTGGAAGAAGCGCAAACGCTGCTCGCCCATTTTTCATATTCTGTTGTGATTACAGATCTCCGGTTGAGCAAACTCGCATTCGGCGGATTAGATCTAGTCAAGTACGTCCGCGAAAGTTCTCTGCAAACGCGAATTATTGTGTTAACTGCCTATGGCTGGCCGGAACTTAAGGCCGAGGCCTCGGCTGCGGGAGCAGATGTATTCCTGCGAAAGCCGTTGCGGTTGAAAGAGTTGGGAAAAACAGTTGTCGAGTTGGCAGGAGCCAGGGTATGAAAAAGTCCATTCTAGAAACCATTCTTGATCCACATGAGTTGTCCGTTCGCTTTCAGCCTATTTTCCATATCCAAGGCGAAGCGAAACGCGTCGATAGCGTCGAAGCCTTGATTCGCGGGCCTCGGGGAACAAATTTTGAAAGGGCGGACATTCTGTTCGATTATGTCCGGCGCAAGAGGGCGGAGGCGGCCGTCGACCAAAGTTGCCTGGCCGCGATCTGCGATGCGGCCACGGGCTTGCCATCCAAGGTGCGTATCAACGTTAATGTGCACGCCTCGACGCTCGGCCACAATTCCGGGTTCATTGATTTTTTTCGGCGGCAGATAGACAAACAGTCTCTGCCACCGGAGCGGTTCACGCTGGAACTCGTGGAACATGCTCCCACCTGTAACATCCCCGAACTGACGAATAATATTGCGAAGTTACGAAGCTGGGGCGTGCGTATCGCGCTGGATGACGTGGGATTGGGGCAATCCAACTATCGCATGATGCTGGATTGCGATCCCGAATACTTCAAATTGGACGCCTACTTCGTGCAGGGTTTGAGTATAGACCCGAAACGGCGGGCAGTGGTGGAGTCGCTGGTCGCGCTGGCGAAAGCGCTGGAAAGCTCGGTGGTAGCGGAAGCTGTGGCCTCGAACGAAGACCTCTTGCAGTTAAAAGAGATCGGAGTTGATTTTGCCCAGGCGAATCTCTTGTGCCCGGCCATTTCATTGGACGAGTTGCTGGCGACCCATTTTCTAGACGACCCAGCGTTTGGTACACCACCCCGAGTTCGAAAGCGAAGCCCGCTGGACCAACCTCAGGAGACTTTGAGCGCGGCGGTAGGTCAATCCTTCTATACATAGGACATCCTCACATTGTCTAGCGAATGGAGAATTGACCCGCGGGCGCGCTTACGAGGGGAGCCTGCTAGTTGTGAACGCGGACGGTGGTGATCCCGAAAGTCTTCATTTTGTTGTAAAGCGTGCTCCTGGTCAGCCCCAGGCGAACGGCGGCACTTGCCACATTGCCCCGCTCCGCATCCAGCGCTTTTTGAATGTGTAGGCGCTGAATTTCACGGAAGGTGAGCTGGGAATCTCCATCAACAGCGACTTCGCTCTTAAACTCAAGATGTAGGTCTTTGGGCCGGATAGTTTCACCAGTGGCTAGTAGCACCGCTCTCTCAATCACATTCTTCAGTTCCCGGATGTTCCCGGGCCAGGCGTATGTGGTCATGGTTTCGATGGTTTGATCGGAGAGCGTAAGATGCAGCCGCCCCAGATCGAGGGCGACACGCTCAAAGAAGTGCCGCGCCAGGATTGGGATGTCCTCAAGTCTTTCCCGCAGCGGAGGCACGCGAATCACGACCGTGCTCACGCGAAAGTATAGATCGCTGCGAAATTTCTTCTGCCGAACCAGATGCGCGAGATCCTCGTGACTAGCGGCAATCAACCGCACATCCAGTTGGCGCTCCTGCACGTCGCCCAGGCGCCGGAAACGTTTCTCTTCCAGAATCTTCAGCAACTTGGGCTGAATTTGCAGGTCCATGTCTCCGATTTCGTCGAGAAATACGGTTCCACGCTGGGCAACTTCTAACAAGCCCATTTTGCGTTGAACCGCTCCCGTAAATGCTCCTGCTTCGTGTCCGAAGAGCTCTGTCTCCAGGAGTTCCCGTCCGAAGCCGGCGCAGTTCAGATCGACAAAGGCCTCTTCGGCTCGCGGACTGTGATCGTGTATCCATTTGGCTAGTACACCTTTGCCAGAACCGGTTTCTCCCGCTATCAGCACTGGGCAGTGGCTCAGACACACTCGGTCCGCCTGTTCCGCTACTTCGGAGATGGCAGGGCTCGTACCTAGAAAAGGATCAACGCTCTCCCTTTTATCGCGCGCCTTCCCTGCGAGCTGCTTCTGGAGATTGCGTTGATTTTTCAGCGCCCGCTCCAGAACGACCGCAATAGCAGCCATTTCTACAGGCTTGGTTAAGAACTGCTCGGCGCCTTCCTTGATTGCTTGTACGGCTAGTGCAACGCTGCCGTTCCCGGTGAGCAAAATCAGCGGCACAGAGGGATGAGACTGTTTTAGTTGTGGCAACAGATCCAGTGCAGTCCCGTCCGGCAATGAGTAATCCAGGATGGCCGCGTCGGGAGATGAGTTCCGGAAGACTTCTCTGATGCCTGCACAATTTGTCGCTGGAATGACTTCATAGTCGAGCGATTCGAGAAATTCGCTGAGCGCACCGCGAATGGCCTGATCATCCTCGCCGACAACAATGCTTTTCTTGGCCATGATCGATCTTATTCGTAGCTAGTAGCGTCTTCCATCCATCGCAGGACGCGAGCGGCCCAGATGCATTGACGCGTGGTGAATCCTTGGAGAAATCTAACTTAGATAGTAACTACGTGACAGATAACGTTAGTAATCGAAAGGCTTCTGGCATTGTTACGTAATCAATTCCTACCTTAGGGAATCCTCACTTCTGTAACTAGCTCTGAGGTCTCGCTTCGTGTAACGCTTGCACTTAATTTCGCATAACCAGTTGGTGGAGTATGTCGTACCAGTCAAGCCAGCCGACAACCGGAACTGTTCTGGTTGCGGACGATCAAGCTTCCAATCGGGAGTTGATGGAAGAGTTGTTGTCTGGCGAAGGCTTCGATGTGATTACCGTACCCGACGGCGTGGCCGCCTTGCAGGAGTTAAGTAGGGTGCAAGTTGATTTGGTCATCTCGGACGTGCTGATGCCCCGCATGAGCGGGCTAGAAGTTTGCGAAAGAATTAAGGCCAACCCAGAGACCTACCTCATCCCAGTCATCCTGGTTACATCACTTTCCGACAAGCAGGATCGTATCAACGGTATCAAAGTGGACGCAGATGACTTCCTCGCCCGGCCCGTGGATCGAACCGAGCTGCTGGCTCGTGTGCGGTCATTGTTAAAGCTCAAGTTGCGAACCGACGAACTGGAACGCGCTGAACTCGTTCTCCTTACTCTTGCCCGAAGCATTGAAGGTAAAGATCCCCATACCCACGGCCATTGCGAACGCCTCGCCGACTACTCCGCCCGTTTGGGCGAGCAACTTGAACTTCCCGAGGAACAACTTACTGCTCTGCGGCGGGGAGGCGTGGTGCATGACATTGGGAAAATCGCGGTCCCGGATTCAATTCTCTTGAAGCCCGGCAAACTGTCGGAAGAAGAATGGAAGCTTATGCGCGAGCATCCTGTCGTCGGTGAACGCATCTGCGCTCCGTTGAAGTCGTTTCGCTCCGTGCTTCCGATCATTCGCCATCATCACGAGAAATTCGATGGCTCCGGATATCCGGATGGACTGCGCGGCCAATCAATCCCCATAACAGCCAGGGTGTTGCAAATTGTCGATGTCTACGACGCTCTAACCACGGAAAGACCTTACAAACGCGCTTTTTCTTCCACCGAGGCCCTGCAGACAATGAAGGAAGAGGTGGCAAAAGGCTGGTGGGATCCAGACATCTTTAATCAGTTTAAGAAGTTGATTGCGAACTGCGGGGCGGCAGGATTATCTCGCGGCGTGGCTGCGGCGCGCTAGCGAGCCCCCGCATGTGAATTTTGCGAGATGAAAGATTCTGCTGTGGGCACGTAGCGTGGGTGATTCAGCGAGCAAGGTTAGGGGGCCAGGTGAAACTACTAACCAAAGTTGGGAAATGGGTGTCGAAAGGCCGGTGGCGGCTTCATCTTCTTTTTCTGCTGCTCTTGATAGTGCCGATCGCTCTTTTCGCGTATTCCATGGGCGCGGTACTGAAGCACCAAGCTGAGCTGCAAGCCGCAACCGAGGGCACCCAGATTGCACATGTCTCGGCTAACCTGGTGGAAGATCATTTTCAGCAGAGTATAGCCTTCCTCGAATCGATTGCCGCGCGCCGGACTTTTGCCCCAGCCTGTGCCCGAGGAGATCTCAATCTGGTCGCGTGGCATCTGCAAAGCGCCAAGTCGCTGCGCCCGGACTTCTCCTTCGTGGGCTTCTACGATCTTGCCGGCCGAATGCGCGCCATCTATCCACCTCAACCAGAATTGATCGGCCAAAAATTCGCATACCGTGACTGGTACAAAGGAGTGACGCAGCGATGGGAATCCCACATTTCGGAGGTGTATCAGACTGCTCTTCCTCCACACGAACTCGTCGTCGCCATTGCCATTCCAGTAACTGATGCCACCGGCAAACCGATCGGCATTCTAATGGGAGCAGACGCGCTGGACACGATCAGCCAGCGATTGGGAACCAGGCTGGAAGGCGGGTGGACAATTCTGCTCGCCGACCAAAGTGGTCACGTCGCCACTCACCAAGGCAGCGATCCCCATGTACCCGTTGACTTAAGTTTCTATGAACCTGTACGCCGGCTGCAGGCTGGGCAGTCCGGAAGCGGCAGTTTTGCACGCGGCAGCGAAGCCATGTTCGCGGGATACGAACGAGCGGGAAAATCTGGCTGGGGCGTCGTGGTAGAGCAGCCATCGGTGTTGCTGCAGCAAGGCGTCTGGACCGTGGAACGGCGAGTGTGGTTTCTCGGTTTTATATTCCTGCTGGTTGGACTGGGATTGAGCACATTCATGGGGTCGCTCTACTCGCGGCTCGAAACTGGCAATCGTTTTATCGATCTCTCGGTCGACATGCTCTGCATTCTGGGATTCGACGGGTTTTTCAAAAACCTGAATCCCAGCTGGGAGAGAGTGCTTGGTTTTACTATCGCGGAACTAACTGAGCGGCCCCGCACCGAATTCATACATCCCGCGGACCGAGAGGCGACTGCACGAGAAATTGCCCGGCTCGAACACGGGGAAGTCACTCTGGCTTTCGAAAACCGCTACCTCTGCAAGGATGGTTCGTACAAGTGGTTGCTGTGGAATGCAGTTTCCGCTCCCGGGAAACGCGTTGTTTATGCGGTCGCTCGCGATATCACGGAAAGAAAACACGCGGAAGCCAAATTGCGAGAAAGCGAGGATCGATACCGGAAGCTGTTCGAACTGAACCCCCAGCCGACCTGGATTTACGACCGCAAAACATTTCGATTTTTAGCCGTTAATCAAGCCGCCCTGCAGAAGTATGGTTACACGGAAGAAGAATTCCTTTCGATGACAATCCAGGAAATCCGGCCGCCGGAAGAAATCCCAGCGCTTCTGAAAAGTGTAGCGGCACTCCATGACGGGCAACAACGATACGGCATTTGGCACCATCGTAAGAGGGACGGCGGTATTATCTCCGCTGAAATCACTTCCTATTCGTTTCTGTTCGAAGGACGTCCGGCAGACTTCGTGATTGCTGACGACGTTACGGACCGGCTACGCGCCGAACAGGAGCGGCAGAAATTTACCGAGAGTCTGGAGACCGCAAATCAGGAGCTTGAACTCCGGAACCGCGAGGTGGAGCGGGCGACGCGAATGAAGAGCAAGTTCCTCGCCAGCATGAGCCATGAGTTACGGACTCCACTGAATGCGATAGTTGGCTTTTCAGACTTGCTGGCTGAGGGCACACCGGGGGATCTGAATGTAAAGCAAAAGCGTTTTGTAAATCACATCAAGCAAGGCTCGATACATTTGTTGCAGTTGATCAACGACATTCTCGATCTTTCCAAGATCGAGGCTGGCCAACTGGAACTTCACTGCGAGGACTTTCTTGTCGCTGATGCGGTACCGGAAGTTCTTTCGACCATCCGCCCAATTGCGATGTCGAAAAACATTGAAGTAAAGCAGAAACTGGCGAGCGAACGGCCGATCTATGCCGATCGCGTCCGTTTTAAGCAGGTCCTGTATAACCTGCTCAGCAACGCCGTCAAGTTCACACCCAAGGACGGCAGCATCGAGCTCAGCTCTCATGATGATGGAACCTCGGTATGCTTATCGGTGACCGATACCGGCATCGGCATCCGGCCCGAAGATCACGCGATGGTCTTCGAAGAATTTCGGCAGGTGGAAGGGACTGCGAGAACACACGAAGGAACTGGACTCGGACTCGCAATCACCAAGCGCCTTGTAGAGCAACAAGGGGGCCGAATTTGGTTGGAGAGTGAACCTGGGAAAGGCAGCCGATTTAGCTTCACTCTTCCACAAGGGGCAACCGCCGCTCAAATCAACTCTACTCTCACCCACGCGATCTCCGGCAAAACAGCCGAACCTGCGCGCAAGCCACTAATCTTGATCGTGGACGACGAAGTTCCGGCGCGCGAACTCATGGCGAGTTATCTGGAGTCCGACTATCGTCTCGCCTTGGCCCAATCAGGGGCGGAAGCGGTTGCGAAGGCTCAACAGTTGCTTCCAGATGCAATTACTCTCGACATCCTTATGCCAGGTGGGAGCGGGTTTGAGACTCTCGTAGCGCTCAGACGAACGGCTGAAACAGCGAATATTCCCATCATTATTGTTTCAATCGTAGACCAGAAAAATGTGGGGTTTGCACTGGGCGCGACTGACTATCTCATCAAGCCGATCCAAAAGCCGGCGCTTCTGGAGAGCATCCGTAAGTATGTTCCGGTCCAAACGGATGACGATACCGCCATCCTTCTCGTTGACGATGATTCCCGGAACCTCGAGTTAGTGTCAGAGACTCTTCGCGCGGCGGGCTACGAGACGCAGAGTGTGGAGAGCGGTGCCAGGGCCCTAGAGGTATTGTCGTCCAAACTCGTGGGAGCCGTACTGCTCGATTTGCTAATGCCGGGGATGGATGGATTCCAGGTGATTCGCCACGTCCGCCAGGAGCCAGCTTTAAAGGAATTACCCATTCTTGTGATGACTGCTAAGAACCTGACCCAGGAAGAAATAGTTCTTCTGAGTCGCGAAACTCAAGGCCTGTTGCAGAAGAAAGGATCTTGGCAGCAGCAGCTCATTGCTGAGGTGGGAAGAGTAGTTGGAGGCGGCAGGCTGACCAAAGCTGCCGGAAGATCATGATAAAAGTTCTGATCGCGGAAGATAATCCGGTCAATCGGGAACTGTTGCGCGAGCTACTCGAAGGGCGCGGCTATGACGTGGAAGAAGCATGCGACGGCGAGGAAGCGCTGGCAATGATCGAGCGCGCACATCCGAATGTTGTACTGCTGGACCTGGGCATGCCGAAGCTGGATGGTTATGGCACGATCCAGAAAATCCGTGAAGACCCGAAACTGGTTGGCCTACCCGTGATGGCGGTAACCGCGTATGCGATGAGAGGAGACCGGGAAAAAATTCTGGACGCGGGGTTCGATGCATACTTATCGAAGCCAATCAATGCGGTTCTCTTGGCCGAGGAATTTGATAAGCTTCTCGATCGAACCGGCACTCGACGTATCGTTCAAACCCAATCAGCTAGCGACGCCGAACGATAGGCAGGCGGGTTCAGAACACGGCAGAGCACAGCTCGGTTGGACCTTATCTTGTGTTTACCGAGTTAGTCCGACTTTTCTACGTCTGTGATGAATTGTCGTATCGACTCTGCGTTTTGCGCACTCATCTTCGTAAACTGAATTCCTTGCCGTGTTTCAGTGGCCCAGACAACCACTCCGAAAGCGTCAATCCGTGCAGAGGAAGTGGGCAATCGGAATAATAGTCGTACCAGGTCCCCCGACTTCAAACTACCGATGTCGACCTGTATCCCTCCTCGACTGAGATTCCAACTCAGACCTCGTAGGCTTCGGGACGCCACCTCGCAAATTACGTCGATTTGTAACGGGACACGCGCTTGCTTCCGCCGGTTTTCTGCCAGTGATCCGTGCACTGTCCTAAACAAAGTACTAAGCTTTTGCCGGTCAACCGGCTTTTGCAGGAAGAAAGTCGCGCCCTTGGCAAATGCCTGTTGCATCGTGGTTCTGTCGTCGCGTCCAGTCACGATCACAATCGGGGTTGATTTGTTCCACGAAGATTCCCGGATGCGGCGTGCCAGGTCGAAGCCGTGCATGTGGGGCATCTCGAGATCCAGAAAAATTCCGTCGTATCTTTCCTGGTTGACCAGATCGGCCGCTTTGTGCCCGTCGCTGATGGGGTGAACGTCTGCTTTGAGGGACGTGAAAACTTCGTCCATCAGTTCCAGGCTCGGCAAGTCATCTTCCACAACAAGAAGCTTCAGTGACGACATTGGTATATTCCTCCGTTTCGACGGCCTGGCGCTTCCTAGAGGTTTTAAACCCGGCAGAAACGAGGGTAACCACCGGGCCCTTTGATAACTGAGCGAAGTCAATCATCGCATCGTGAGGCCACGCTTTTGAACGCTCCTCGACAACCTGCAATCCGGCCAGTAGATCGCGGCATTCTCGATCAAGCCGATCTCAGCTATAAGAATCTATGAATGGTCGCGGCAGCACCCTAAGCCACCAACCCCATGCATGGAGAATCCTTTTCTGCGTGTTCATGCATTATTCTCCGACATGCTGAAATCAAGTTTGAGGGGGACGGCATTTCCTCGGCTTCTGCCCAGGTTCGGGGCATTCCGGTGCAAGGTGCGCCGTTGGCGGGATGCTTTTCGATCAGAACTTGCCAGATCTGAGGGAAGCTGTCGATCCAGAACCTGGGACACATTGAGCAGAGCCCGGGAACCGCAGGCATGGCAATTTGTATCCGCGGTCGTTATCGTTTCGCAGTCAAGGCAAAGACTGGCTTGCCGGAGCGGAACGAGGCTAAGGTTAAAAGGGTTCACTTCCGATTCCCGGCTTGAACCCTGCGAATGAGTTGCCCTTTTGCGTTCGGAGTATCCATCGAGGAACGAGATAATGCCGCACCCGATCAGGATCGAGCCAATTCGGGCTCGCAGGCTCTCTAAGTTCTGGGGTAGTTCCAGAGCGCAACGGTTATAGCTGGCATCATGTAACGCCTCAACATGATCGACTTCAGGAGATAGTAGTGAATTCCGCATGCCTTAATATAAGCAATTGGCGAGCCACGACCTTGGGCTGAGTATTCACAGGTAGTTAGACGGTGTGCGATAAGGCAATCGTCTGGGAGGCGTGTTCTGATTTTGGAAATCAAACACTAGTGTTGTCACGGCATCAGTAGAATCCTGTATTACGCTGGTACTCTTGAGGCCTAACTATTTTCACCTATCCTTATGAGACGAAAGGCTACCATCGAGAACCGGTAACTGAGTTTGCTGGCAACTCCAGTCCGGGCAAGAGAGACCGACCAAGTGTCCCATGGGAGTTTCAGTCGCTAATGTAGCAACCGCCGAGGTTAATCCGACCGGCTACTCACCGACTGGAGATCTCCTTCGAGTCCGGGATCTGACTGTCCATTATTTTCAGGAAGGCCACGAATTCCCAGCCGTCGACCACGTAAGCTTCGATATTGCTTCCGGGGAAATTGTCGGTTTGTTGGGTGAGTCCGGCTGTGGTAAGACGACCATCTGCCTTTCTCTGCTAGGCCTTCTGCCTGACACCGCGCGAATATCCTGTAATTCTATTTTATTTCGTGGGCGCGATCTTAGTTTGCTCGATGAATCCGAGCTCCGCGAAGTTCGGGGTGCGAAAGTAGCCATCATTTACCAGGACTCCAGCGTGCTAAACCCTGTCATCCGGGTCGGCAATCAGGTCAGCGACGTACTACGCGCTCATCGCAAATGCACTAGACGCCAAGCGCGTGAGGAAGTACGAGCGATATTTTGTGCGATCGGCGTACGCGACTTTGACCGGATCTACAACGCGTACCCACACCAGTTGAGTGGAGGGCAACGTCAACGAATTGCTATCGCACAGGCCCTGATTTGCAGGCCTCATCTTGTGATAGCCGACGAGCCGACCGCGTCAGTGGATCGAAATACTGCTTGTGAAATTCTCGATTTCATAAGACAGATGAAGGAGTCCACCGGTACATCCTTCTTATTTATCAGTCATGATCCCGACACTCTCGCTGCAGTCGCCGATCGCATCATCGTGATGTACGCGGGCCAAATTGTAGAGAAAGGTCCGCTCGGCGACGTGTACTCAAAGCCCTTGCATCCCTATACGGACGCTTTGTTGCAATGCGCGCCGGGGCGAATCGCGCCCAAAGATTTTGACCACGGGAAAAGCCGTCTGCCCTGTATTCCCGGTAAGGCGCCCGACCCTCTGGCAGTGCTGCCCGGATGTTCTTTTTCGAGCAGGTGTAAAGACCGGATGGAGGTTTGCGACCTACAAAGGCCAGATCTGATCGAAGTTTCCTCTTGCCGGTCCGTTCGTTGTTTCAAGTACGAGGTCAGCTAGAACCATGCTTCTCACAACACCGCCGCTGCTCGAAGTTCAAGGCCTGTGCAAGGCCCATAAGCAGGCCCGCTGGTGGCAACACCGGTTCTACGTTTGTGCACTCGATCATGTAAATCTCGTCTTGAGGGCTGGCAGTACTTTGGCATTGGTCGGCGAATCTGGTTCCGGAAAGACAACACTGGCCATGTGTATTGTTGGGCTGGAACAGTCAGATACCGGGGACATTCGATTTGAGGGAAAGAGTTTGCTTGGCATGAGCCGAACGGAGCGCATCGCTGCTCGTCGAGATATCCAACTTGTTTTTCAGGATTCAGCGGGAGCGTTGAGTCCGCGTATGTCAATAGCAGAGATCATCGAAGAACCTCTACTCATACGAGCGCAGTGGAGCAGCAAAGAGCGCGCCGAGTGCGTTTTCGAAGCAATGGAACAAGTGGGACTCTCCGCCTCTTGGAGAGGTCGCAGGCCGAATGAGTTGAGCGGCGGACAAAGGCAGAGAGTGGCAATTGCCCGAGCCTTGGTCGTGAGGCCCAGATTGCTGATATTGGATGAAGCGCTAGCGGGGCTCGATCTATCCATCCAGGGACAAATCGCGAATCTTCTTCTCGACCTGCAGACTTCTCATGAGCTGAGTTACCTCTTTATTTCTCACAATCTTGGTCTTGTTTTTCGGATTGCAGACGAAGTTGCGATTATCAATAACGGCAGGGTGGTCGAGCAGGTCAGGCCATCAGAAATGCTGGCACAAACGGAGCGTCCTTGGGTACGGGCGAAATGGCCATCCACACTGCGGGAAGAACTTGCGTTTGATGCCCATACCGGGCTCAGAGATTTGCAATGAAATATCTCGGACACCGTATTCTTCAGAGTCTGTTTCTGCTATTCGGTGTCTCATTGCTCTCTTTTGCCTTTGTCGAGTTGGCTCCAGGAAGTTTCTATGATGAGATAAGATTGAATCCTCAGATTTCGAGTGAGACGTTAGCGAACCTGCAAAGGCAATACGGAATGGGCCAGTCGTTGCCCGTCCGGTATTTATGTTGGTTAAAGTCCGGCGTGAAGGGCGAATTCGGCTTCTCGTTCGCCTATAACTCCCCAGTGGCCCCTCTTCTTTGGTCGAGAGCGTGCAACACGCTGTTGTTAACCGTATCAGCGACACTGCTGGCTTGGCTTGTTGCCTTGCCCTTGGGGATTCTAAGCGCGCAGAAACGCCGGGGATGGATCGACCGCTTCGGTGGACTGCTAATCTCGATGTTATTGGCGACTCCGGATGTGCTGCTTGCTCTGGGAATGTTGTTGTTCGCTCTTCGTATACATTGGCTTCCAGTTGGAGGAATGTTATCCGTGGAGACCCTAGGTCATGCTAAGTGGGAGAAGTTGACGAGCATAGGCATTCACTTACTAGGGCCGGTAGTCGTACTCGTGCTAGTAAGTCTGCCAACACTAACACGACATGTCCGGTCAGCCATGAGCGAGGCTTTGGACTCGCCTTACATTCATGCGGCCCGGGCTCATGGAATTCCCCGCTGGCGGATCGTACTTGGGCATGCGCTGCCAGTCGCGGCGAATCCTCTGATTTCCCTCTTTGGACTCTCTCTGGGATCGCTTCTGAGCGCATCGTTATTAACGGAAGTGGTCATGAGCTGGCCGGGACTGGGACCTTTGTTGTTGGAAGCGATTCTAGGGCGCGACTTGTATGTGGTAATTGGCGCGGTCATGTGCGCCTCTTTGTTCTTTGTATGCGGCACGCTGATAGGTGATTTGCTACTCTTCGCCGCCGATCCTCGCATTCGCGTGGAAAGGATGCCATGAGAGGAAAAAACAGAATTGCTGTCTTGCTGTTCTGTTTAGGGGGCTTGCACTTGGGAGCATTCTTCGCCGGATTCCTCTCTCCTTATGACTTCGCACAGCAAGATCGCGCCATTCCGTATACTCCTCCCTCGCACCTTCATTTTTGGGATGCGCAAGGAGCAATGCATTGGCGGCCCTCAGTCTGCCTTCTCGTCGAACGCCCGGAAAGCTTTGGAGTTTATGACGAGGATCTACAGAAATGTTTTCCGCTGCGCTTCATAGTGCGAGGCTCAAAATACAAGTTTCTGGGTTTGTTTAACTCGACATGGCATCTGTTTGGAGTCAGCGCTCCAGTGAGAGTTTTGCTCATGGGCACTGACGGCTACGGCAGGGATGTATTTTCCCGCCTTCTTTATGGAAGTCAAGTCTCGCTGCTCGCTGGGTTGCTGGCCACTGCTTTGTCTCTGGGGCTCGGCGCATTATTCGGAATAGTAGCTGGTTACTATGGCGGATGGATCGACGCTGTGGTCATGCGCGGCGGAGAACTCTTTCTTGCATTGCCCTGGCTGTACTTATTGTTTGCGCTCCGTGCTTTCCTCCCGCTCCACATCAATTCCGGCCAGGCCTTTCTCCTGGTTATCGCAGTTATCGGGGCGATTGGCTGGGCGCGTCCAGCCCGGCTCATTAGGGGAGTAGTGCTCAGCGGGAAGGAACGCCACTATGTGCTTGCCGCAAGGTTATTCGGAGGATCCGACTTATATGTGATGCGGCGCCATATCCTACCGGAAACTCGCAGCATTCTTCTTACGCAGGCCGCACTCCTTATTCCCCAATATATTCTCGCCGAGGTGACGTTATCTTTCTTGGGTCTGGGGATAGGAGAGCCCGCGCCAAGTTGGGGTAATATGCTTGCATCGCTTCAACAGTACTCTGTGCTCGTTTCATATTGGTGGATGTGGGCTCCGGGGTTAGCGGTAATTCCGGTGTTTCTCGGTTATTTGCTTCTCGCAAACGCGTTGCAGGCAAAGGGCGGGCTGCATCGCGTGTAGAGTCTGGGTGTGTATATGGTAGTCCTTAGCCTCAAGCGTGCCCTCATTGTTGTCATTTGCCTCCGCGCATTTATTGCGGTCGACCAAGCTTACCCGCAACATTCCAGCGAAGAAGTCGCCATCAACGAAAACCAGATCGGACACTCGGGCGGTCGTTTGGTTGTCTCTCTCCGCTCCGAGCCAAAGACCCTTAACCCTGTCACTTCCACCGATATCTCATCACGGGAAGTTATTGCGCAAATGGCCGGCGATCTGATCCACATCAACCGGCTTTCTCAACAGACCGAGCCTGCCTTTGCCAAAACATGGCATGTATCTCCCGATGGACTCCGCTACACCCTGCAATTGCGGAAGGGCCTGCATTTTTCTGATGGTTATCCAGTCGACGCCGATGACGTAATCTTCAGCTTCAAGGTGTATCTCGACGAGAGTGTTCATTCTCCGCAGCGCGATTTGTTAGTCATCAAAGGCAAGCCGATCAGCATCGATCGTGTTGATGCCTATAGCTTGGTTTTCACATTGGCTCAGCCTTACGCGGCGGCTGAGCGATTGTTTGACAGCGTAGCCATTCTTCCCAAACACTTGCTGGAAGAAGCCTACAAAAGTGGAAAGCTGTTGCAGGCCTGGAGTCTGGAAACTTCTCCTCAAGGAATTGCGGGCCTTGGTCCCTTTAGGCTTAAGGAATACGTTGCCGGACAGCGGATTACCCTCGAACGCAACCCCTACTACTGGAAAGTCGATCGCAATGGGACACGGCTTCCTTATCTAGATCAAATTACTTTCTTGTTCGTTCCAAACGCCGATGCGGAAGTTATCCGCTTCCAAGCTGGCGACACAGACATCATTAATCGAATCGGTGCTGAGGATTATTCGGTTTTGGAGAAAGAGCAAGGGGCCCGCTCCTTTCATCTGTTCGACGTTGGTCCAAGTCTTGAATTCAACTTTCTCTTTTTTAATATGAATACGGTTGTGCCGGCTCGGTCTTCCGAACTTATCCGAAGACAAGTCTGGTTTCGAGACGTCAAATTCCGCCAGGCAGTTTCACTGGGCATCGACCGGGAGGCAATTGCCCGAATCGTGTATCGAGGACGCGGAACTCCTTTGTGGACGCCGGTCACGCCGGCCAGCAGTTTCTGGGTGAATGCGGCAATTCCTCATCCTGCACGATCCGTTGAGGGCGCAAGGAAATTACTCGCGTCGGCGCGATTTTCCTGGAAGGATGATGGCACGTTGGTGGACGCAAGTGGCTCACCAGTGGAGTTTTCGATCATTACCAGTGCCTCGAACCTACAGCGCACTCAGATGGCAACCATGATTCAGGCAGACCTGAGAGATCTTGGAATTCAAGTTCAGGTTGTGCCACTGGATTTCCACTCTGTCCTGGATCGTATCTTTCAGACTCATGACTACGAAGCCGCTGTCCTCGGTTTGGGGGCAGGAGACGTCGATCCTACCTCAGAGATGAATGTCTGGCTGTCATCAGGAAATGATCATGTTTGGGATATTGGAGAGCCTCATCCGGCAACGAGTTGGGAATCAGAGATTGACCAGCTCATGGAAAAGCAACTTTCAACCATGAAACCCACGAACCGGAAATCACTGTACGACCGTGTGCAAGAAATTCTGGCCGACGATGTTCCCCTAATCTGTCTCGCAAGCCCCGATGTTTTGGTGGGAGCGAAAGATCAGGTAGCCAATTTCAAACCTGCAATTCTTGATCCTCACGCCCTTTGGAATTCCCAAGAGTTGTTTCTGCGTGGAAATGGGAATGCGGGCGCGCAATGACGACAGCTCCCCGGCAGGCCAAGTCTGGGTCTCCGAAACAGTTCTCCGATGCTCGTCTCGTTCAAGATTGTCTTAAAGGGAGCGAAGCGGCGTGGGCGACTCTTATTGATAAATATAAGAATCTGATCTTTTCGATTCCCATACGATACGGTTTTTCTGAGGAAGATTCCGCCGATATTTTTCAAGCAGTCTGCATTGATCTATTAACTGAATTGCCTCGTCTTCGTGAGCCGAATGCACTAGCGGGCTGGCTGATTCAAGTTGCGCGAAACAAGTGCTTCCATCGAAAGCAGGCGCAGCAGCGCCATCCCGTGCAGGAAACCGACGATCTCAACTCCTATGCATCGCGGGATGAGCTGGAAGGCGTCATTGCGCAAGTCGAGGAGGAGCAAGTGCTGCGCGAAGCTGTGTCGGCTCTGTCGCCGCGCTGCCGCCAGCTTGTGCAAATGTTGTTTTTTGAAACGCCGGTGCGTCCCTATGAGGAAGTTGCGAAGGAACTGAGTCTTGCCTCCGGTTCAATTGGTTTTATACGTAGACGCTGCCTGGACAAGTTACGGCAACGGTTGGAGGAGTTAGGCTTCCACGCACTGTGACAGCCACCTCCGCAATCACCGATACTGCGCGAAATGAGTTGCTGGCCCACCTGTCGCAACTCAAGGACAAACGTGCACAAGCCAAGTTTCTGGCTGAACGCCCGGAGCTTGTGCAGCCGGAAGTAGTTTCATGGCTTACGGATTCGGTTCGAGAGCAGGCAAAGGTTGATGCAGGCCGGGCCATCGCACTGGCTGAACTGGGTGTGGCGATCGCACGCAAGTTGGGCGACCAGACTGCAGTGGCGCAAAGCCTCCGGGCCATGGGAAATGCGCTTTACCTTTCGGGTGAGAACAGAGCTGCAGTAAAGAGTCACGAAAGGGCGCGCAAAATCTTTGTCAAGCTGGGCAATGAGACGGAGTGCGCGCGCACTTTGAGCGCCTCAATTCAACCCATGATTCTTACTGGACAGTACCGCCGTGCTTTCTCCATGGCTGAACAAGCACGCCAAATCTTCCTGGCGGAGGGCAATGAATGGCGGCTGGCGCGGCTGGAATTAAATGCGGGGAATATTTGTCAGCGTCAGGGCCGATTTACCGAAGCCCTCGAATGCTATCAACGAGCGCAGCGTTATTTCTTGCCCAATCAGGAGAAGGACCCGGAAGCCCTGGGAGTAGCGCTGCACAATATCGCGACGTGTCTGGTATGCCTGAATGATCTTCCTCGCGCCCTTGCAACCCACGAAGACGCCCGGGAGTTTGCCTCGAAACATGGCATGCATGTTCTGGTGACGCAGCTAGATTACAACATTGCGTTGCTTTACTATTTCCGAGGCGAGTACAGCGTAGCGGTCGATCGATTGCGCGCGACTCTCGAGACTTCCCGCCGAGATAATGACCGATATCACGTTGCCCTGTGCTGTCTGGATTTGTCAGAAATCTACCTTGGCGTAAACCGAAGTGAACAGGCCGAAGAGATGGCCCAGCATGCAACTGAAGATTTTCAGCGGCTGGACATGGGTTTTGAAGCCGGCAAGTCTCTGGCGAATCTGGCCCTGGCCATGTGGCAACAGGGCAAAGTAGGGCCTGCCTTGGAGTTATTCGCAAAAGCCCGGGCAACATTCGTTAAAGAAGAAAATCGCATATGGCCGTCGCGGATTGATCTCCATCAGGCGATCATCTTCATCGAGCAAGGCCGGTATACCGAAGCGCGACGCCTGTGCCTTGCGGCTCTGAAGGTATTTCAAGCGTCGAAAGTTCCGCATAACGTGATCCTATGCCGTCTGCTGCTCGCTCAATTGAGTTTGCGGACGGGTAAACTGGATTCTGCGCGCCTGCATTGTAGTGCTGCTCTGAAACAGCTGCGTGCTTTCGAAGTTCCCGCCCTAAGTTGTGAAGCACACCATTTAATGGGCCGTATTCAAGTGGCAGCTTCCCGCCCGAGAGAAGCCTACAACAGCTATCAGCAGGCCCGTCAGATTCTGGAAGCGCTGCGCAGCGGTCTTAATCGAGAAGAACTCAAGATTTCCTTCATGAGGAACAGATTGGAAATCTATGAGGGATTGGTAGAGCTATGTTTGGCTCGGGGGCCAAGCCAAAGGGGCTTGGAGGAAGCGTTTGAATACATCGAGCAATCGAAGTCGCGAAGTTTGCGGGACTTGATGTTCAAATCCGGCTCCGAGTTTCGCCTGGCTTCCAATCTGGATGATGAACTTCGACGTAAGGTGCAAAACCTTCGTGCCGAGATTCATTGGTACTCTCACAGTTACGAAACTGAGCAGTTTCGTGGCGCCAAGAGTTCTCCGCAGAAATTATTGCAAATTCAGGCCGAGATACGGAAGCGAGAGGCCGAACTTCTGAGTGTTGTCCGTGAGATGCCAGTTTCCATGGCTGAATCTGCGGGCCTAGTGTCTCCCAGAGCTGTTACCGTCGAAGACCTACGTATCAAGATGTCTCCGGACTCCATTCTTCTGGAGTATTTTAAAATTCGTGATCGTTTTGTGGCGGTCGTGCTAACGCGCGACTCGATGGAAGTTGTGCCGGTAGCCGAAGTGTCTCGAGTTAACGATTTGCTTGCGCGCCTCCAGTTTCAATTTTCGAAGTTCCGGCTAACCCCCGAATATACCAGCGCCTTTGGCGACTCTTTATTGGAGACGACACGGCGACATCTGAAAGATCTCTATGACGAACTGATTGGTCCGGTCAAGAAGAAGCTTACGGGAAACCATTTGCTCGTAGTTCCTCATGGCAGTCTCCATACTCTTCCTTTCCAAGCTCTTTTCGACGGCAAGCGATACCTCATTGACTCATTCAGTGTCTCGTATGCGCCGAGCGCCACCATTTTCAGCCTCTGCCATGATCGGGTCTCGAAGCAGGCCGATGCTGCTCTCGTCCTAGGTGTTCCTGATGCGGCAGCGCCTGTCGTTCTAGACGAAGCAAAGGCGGTTGCAGCTGCTATACCAGCATCCGAACTGTTCCTAGGCGAGAGTGCCACGGCCGGCGTGCTACAAGAGAAAGGGCAACAGAGCCGGTTCATCCACATCGCCACACACGGCTACTTTCGACAGGACGACCCGATGTTTTCCGGAATCCGCCTGGGCGACGGCATACTGAGTCTTTATGATCTCTATCAACTGCGCCTCCCGGCCGAACTCATTACGCTTAGTGGGTGCGCAACGGGCCTTAGCGTAGTGGCCGACGGGGACGAGTTGCTGGGACTCGTTCGGGGGCTTATCTACGCAGGGGCTCAGTCGGCCCTTCTGACTCTCTGGGATGTCCAAGACCGCAGCACGGCGCAGTTTATGAGCGCTTTTTACGGTCATCTAGCTGATTGCAAAGATAAGGCCACCGCATTACAACAAGCTGCCTTGGACATCCGGAAGGTATACCCCCATCCTTATTACTGGGCTCCTTTTGTGCTGCTGGGGAAGGTAACCTCTTAAGTAGTTACCATTGTCCGATTATCGTTAGAAGTCCTATATTTTTCAGCCAACCCCTTACCCTTATTAGCTAGATGCAACCACTCCCCCATTTACCTGTGAGAGGCTAATGAAACATTTTTCGATAGACGATTGGATCGATTTTGCCCGGCAAGTTGAGGGCAGAGGTCAAAAGGCAGCAATGCAGCAACACTTAAACGACGGATGTTCCAAGTGTCAGAAAATTGTTGAGACATGGAGGCACGTTATGGATATAGCCAAGCTACAGAATGCTTTTGAACCCCCAGCATGGGCGGTCGAGGCAGTAAACAGCAGCTTTGCTCTGCGCAAGGTTGTTCCAATGACGGCTGGCAAGCTGGAGCTGGCAAGACTGCTCTTCGACAGCGCTTTGCAACCCCTTACCGTGGGAGTGCGTGGTAGCTCCCCTGTGGTCAGACAACTACTCTACAAATCCGGCAGCGTCTGTATCGACATGCGCATGCAGCCAAAGCCCGGCTCGGATTCAGTGGTCATCATGGGGCAACTCCTCGACTCGGCCAAGCCTGATCATGGGGTTAGTGGAATCCCAGTGAGTCTCCTTTGTCAGGGGGATACTGTATCCCGGGGAAAAACCAACGACGTTGGGGAGTTTGACTTCGGCATTACCGCGCTCGACCACCTGCAGCTTGTCTTTGGAATCGGGGACAGCAGAACGATTGTCGTACGTGTTCCCGACGGGGAAAGTGCGCGGAGTCTGGTTTAGGCATGACCTAGTTGGTCATGACCTAGGTAATCTGCAGGGTTAGAAATTCGTAATCTTGAGATGGCACTTAGGTGGTGTTGCAATCGTTAGCAAGAGGAGACCGGTTGGAGTAAGTAGAGCCGGAAGACGTCGATAGATTTTGGAGGGCCCAATGAAGTGCTACCGCTGGATAATGTTCTTGACTCTGCTCGTGGCTGCAGTGCAGCCGGCGTCTGCACAGCAACGATTGCCCTGGCAACAATTGCCACAGCAGCAACAATTGCCACAGCAGCAACAATTGCCACAGCTACGATTGATTGTGCGCGATAATTTAGGGCTGGGCGGACTCAAGATCACATGCCTCGTTTTGAATTGCAACGTAGGGGGTAGTCTCGGCGATCCGGCAGGCCAGCTTTTCCTGATTACACTAAACACTTCGGTAAACCTAAATTCTTTTCTGACGGGTTTATTGAACCAGGTTGGAATTATCGATGCAGAAGTGGATCAGCAGCTTTTCCTGGTGGAGGGAACAGCCGGACCAGTCCCAGAATCGTTGATCGATAGCACTCCGCTGACCTATTACGGAGCTCCTGTTTGGAACGGATACGTAAATCAGCCTGCGGCCGTAATTGTCCGTGTACTTCCTGCGCAGAGCACCTTTAATGTCACTGGCGCGGGCAGCTTGGTAGCCATGATCGATACAGGGGTGGACACTCAGCACCCAGCGCTGGTTCCGGTTTTAGTGCCTGGCTACAACTTCATCAATAACACTCCCAGCGGAAGTGAAATGGGTGACGTGAACGAATCGACCGCGGCAGTGCTGGACGGTGGTGGATCCCCTGCTCCGGCCTTGGTGAATTCATCCACAATTGCAGTCGTCAATGAGTCAACCGCTGCGGTGCTGGATGGTGGACCGAACGGCGACTTTGGGCACGGAACGATGACCGCCGGAATCGTTCACCTGGTTGCACCCCAGGCAAAGATTATGCCGCTCAAGGCGTTCGCTGCCGACGGAAGTGGCTATGTCTCGAACATTATCCGGGCCACCTACTACGCTGTTCAAAATGGCGCCAACGTACTCAGCATGAGTTTCAGCTTTAGTCCCTCCACCAACGAGATGGCGACGGCGATCAACTATGCCAACAGTCAAGGCGTGATCTGCGTCGCTTCGGCGGGGAACAATGGTGCAGATGTGCAGGTATATCCAGCCGCTCTGCCGAATGTTATGGCAGTTGCTTCCGTTTCCGACTATGGCACTCCGTCCAGCTTCTCGAACTATGGATCGGACGTTTGGGTGGCTGCTCCTGGAGAGGGCATTATCTCAACCTATCCTTACGGCACCTATTCGGCGGGCTGGGGAACTTCTTTCAGCGCACCATTTGTTTCAGGCACGGCGGCACTGCTGGTGAACGTTTCGGCAAATGTAAATCAGCAGAGTGCGGCGGCGGCAATCGCAAATGCACAGCCAGTCTCCGGCAATGGCATGGGGAACGGGGAACTCGATGTATACCAGTCCGTGCAGGCCTGGGTTACGACAGTGAATCAGCAGTGAAATGCTGAGACGGCTTGTAGTTTTGCAGCGTGTGAAAAATACTGCTGCCTCGGTCGAGAAGGCGTGCTGGTAGGATTTAAGGCTAGCAAACACACCTGAGACTTTGGCGCAGCACCAGCGAGGCGGGCCTGTCCGCAAGACTTGAGCCTGCCCGGGTCAAATGTTAGTAGTTCTCCCCCTTGCTTAATTCAAGATCCGAATAGGCCGTGCTTAATTGAGTAAACAGCCTCTACCCGCGGGTAGTACAGAGCCCACTCTCCTTCGCATGCGGCAGGTCGAGGGCCGGGAGTGGTGGCTTTGGGGCTTCGCCGTTGCTGTAACTCTGGTTCTGACCTTCGGTATCCTCTCCTTAACTTTCCCTAGCTTCCACATAGGGGCCAACAGGGAATATTGGCTGAGCCTAAGGGAGTGGGTTCGCGGGCTAGCCGCTCTGGTCTTGCTGTTCGACATCTACACCGTTTATCAACACCTGCAACTCCAACGTATTCGCCGCCAGTTGGCGGAACGCGATCGACTCTTTCAACTCATCAGCGAGAACGCCGCCGACATGATTGCGGTGGTCGATAAAGATGGACATCGCCTTTACAACAGCCCTTCCTATCAGAAGATACTTGGTTATTGCCAGGACGAGCTAAGCACCACGTCTCCGGTAGAGCAGATCCATCCCGACGACCGAACCCGGGTGTTTGAGGCTGCACAAAAAGCCCGCCTCACAGGCCGCGGAGAACGGCTCGAATACCGCATCCGCCACAAGGATGGTTCATGGCGCGTTCTGGAATCTACTGCCAGCGCAATTCGTGGCGCGGACGGGAAGACCGATGGTCTGGTTATCGTCAATCGTGATATCACTGAGCGCAAGCGAGCCGAAGAAATGCTGGCGCATAACGCCTTCCACGATAGTTTGACGCACCTGCCCAACCGTGTACTTTTCCTCGATCGCCTGGATCGGGCGCTAGCCGTCTCGCGACGCCACACCGATTTCAAGTTCGCGGTCTTGTTCATCGACGTAGACGAGTTCAAGGTGGTCAACGATAGTCTGGGACATACAGCCGGCGATACCTTGCTCATTCAGATCGCGCAACGCTTGACTGCCTGCCTTCGCGAGGCCGACACCGTTTTATCCCCGCTATTAGAAAGGAAGGCCGCGGAACCCACTGTGGGCAACAGCACCCTAGCCCGGCCGGGTGGTGACGAGTTTGCCGTGCTCATAGAGGAACTTCATGATCCCAGCGATGCCGTGCGGGTAGCGGAGCGCCTTCAGAAGCGATTGGCTATCCCATTCGACTTGGACGGTCACGAGATCGTCATCATGGCGAGCATCGGTATCGCCTTCAGCAGCAATGCAGGCGCAGAAGCTCAGGATGTTCTCCGCGACGCAGAGATCGCCATGTATCGCGCGAAGCACTCTGGAAAAGCACGATGTGAGGTCTTCGACAACGGCATGCATGCCGACGCACTCAAGCGTTTGCAACTTGAGGCGGATCTTCGCAAGGCCCTGGAATTGGGGGAATTTCGGGTTTACTACCAGCCGGTCGTATCTTTACGAAATAACCAGATCATCGGGTTCGAAACGCTAAGCCGCTGGCAGCGTCCCTACGGCATCGTGATGCCGGGTGAGTTTATTGCCGTTGCCGATGAGACCGGTATTATTTTGCCCATGAATCGCCAACTGCTTCAGGAAGCCTGCCAGCAGTTGCACATATGGCATGAACTATTTCCTTCAGATCCGCCGCTGGCCATCGCCGTAAATATCACCCCAAAGCAGTTCGCGCAGCCCGACTTGGCCGCGCAGATCGGAGAGATCCTTCAGCAAACCGGGATAAGTCCCAACTGCCTCGATCTGGAGATCACCGAGACCATCGCGATGGCGGACGTCAGCCATTCTTCGGTCGCGCTCGCCCAGTTGAAAGCCCTTGGCGCTCGTCTTAGCATCGACGACTTCGGTACCGGCTATTCCTCTTTGAGCCGCCTGCAGAGGTTCCCGGTAGACACTCTTAAGATCGACCGAGCTTTCATCTCCCGCATGGACAGCGATCTGGAGACTTACGAAATCGTTCGCATCATCGTGATGCTGGCTCATAGTCTCGGATTGAAGGTGGTTGCCGAGGGTGTTGAAACCCAGCAGCAAGTGGACATGCTGAAGCAGATTGGTTGCGAACTCGCTCAGGGCTACCTGTACTCCAAGCCTGTTAACCATGAGGCAGCCCAGCAATTGCTGTACAACTCAGCTCCGAATGAGCATATTTTCTCGAAGGCTGCTACGGCACCTCTAAATGAACCGACCTTTCAGCGACTGCAAACTGGCCGCATCGGCTAATCCTTATCCATTTTAAGCTTTCAACAGTGAATCGACCCGTCATGAGTTTGCTCCCTTAGTAACAGACTTGCCTAGAAGACGTCTGCATCACCATGCAGAGATGACTATCGTCACCCCGTGCGTTTCGCGTGGAGCAAAAGAAACCTTCTCGATATCCGATCCCAGGGAAGTCGTCCAATCGCCGGACAAAGAGTTTGAAACACTGACAGAGGACAGTCTAGAGGAGCCTCTACATCTGCATTGCTAGTCCTGTAACTAACTCATTAAACAAGGTTTGCTAGAAGTTGCAATGCCACTTAGTTCGGCACAAACCGTGCTTATCTCTTGGTGTAGACGGCTATTGGTCAAGCCCCCAATTCGACCCGTCGATAGAAGGGATTTTCAAATGCGATTGAATGCTCTGGCTCGAACACTTCTTGCGATACTTCTGGTGAATACGTTGCCTTCTCTGCAGTCACGAGCTGTGGCACAAACTTCGCAACAGGCGAAGACGCAGCCGGGAATGCCGGCCACTACGAACTATGGCAAGTTGCCCCTAACCTTTGAGGCCAACCAGGGTCAAACGGGCGCAAAGGTCAAATTCGTATCCCGCGGCCAGGGGTACACAGCTTTTCTGACCTCAGGCGGTATCGCGCTTTCTTTGCGTCCGAATCCGCCGGTTCCAGTTCAGCAGGCAAACTACATCGCTGCTTCGACCCAAGCTTCGTTGAACACCACACTGCAATTCAAGCTCATGGGAGCAGCTCAGAATCCATCCGTCGTCGGCGAAAACCAGCAGTCTGGCGTAGTGAATTATTTCATTGGTAAAGATCCAACCAAGTGGCTTACCAAAGTGCCGACCTATGCCCGGGTTCGCTACAAGAATGTATACCCAGGAATCGATCTCGTTTACTACGGAAACCATCAGCAATTGGAGTACGACTTTGCAGTTTCGCCGGGAACTGACCCGAGCCAGATCCAATTCGAAATCACAGGCGCCAATCAGATCGATTTAGACGAGCAAGGCAACCTGGTTCTGCAGACTGTCAGCGGAGAACTTCGTTTCCAGAGTCCAGTGATTTACCAGGAGTCGAGCGGGACTCGCGTGCCCGTGTCAGGCGCCTACGTTGTCAACGATCCGACGCATATCTCATTTCACGTCGCGCAATATGATGTGAATAAGCCGCTCGTGATTGATCCTGTTCTGCTGTATGGAACCTACCTGGGTGGAACTGGGTCTGATCAACCCTCCGGAATCGTGGTCGATAGCACAGGCAGTGTTTACATTGCGGGCTACACCGACTCCGCCGACTTCTCGCTCACAACCTTCGGTTCGCCTGCAGCAAGTTCGAATCACGTTTTTGTGACCAAGCTTGATCCGACCGGATCGAGCCTGGTATATGCCGATTACCTCGGCGGCAACAGCGATGACTATGCCATCGGACTGGCGCTCGACAGTTCAAACAATGTGTACGTGACCGGCAGCACCACTTCGACTAATTTCCCGACGGTGAATCCCTATCAGTCGGCTGCGTTGGGACCGTACACCGGTTTCGTCAGCAAGATTTCAGCCGATGGCTCCACTCTGGTGTACTCCACCTATCTTGGCGGAAGCGGTTTCGACGAGCCTGCCAGCGTTGCCGTGGATACTTTGGGCGAAGCTTACGTCGCCGGCACCACCACGTCGCAAGACTTTCCGGTGGCCAATGCTTATCAGCCCGCTGCCCTGCCCAACCAGGGAGGCGCCTACGGGAACTACGGTTTCCTCACCAAGTTCACCGCCAACGGTTCTTCCCTGAACTACTCTACATACTTTGCGGGCAATACGAATGTTCCGAATTGTGGGAGCTCTTGTTATCCCACTCCCTACAGCGCAATTTCCGACGTCGCTGTGGATGCCAACGGCAATGCGTACGTGGCTGGAACGACCAATACATCGAACTTCCCCTATACGTCAGGTGCCTATCTCACCAGCAATTCGCCAGTAGCGGACGCCACCATCGGATTCGTGAGTAAGTTTGCGAGCGCGGGTACCCTCGACTACTCCACCTACTTTTACGGTTCCAGTGGAAATCCGATGGGAATCGGCGCGATCGCCGTCGATGGATCGGGTTCGGCTTATATCACCGGCACGGTTTCGAGCGACACAACTTTTCCCACCACTTCCACCAGCATCTGCAACCCAGGTGTTTCCGGAGTGGGATGCAGCTACGCATTCGTGAGCAAGTTCGATCCCACGGCAGCGACATTGATGTACTCGACCTTTCTTGGTCTCAACAATTACGCCAGCCCAGAATCGATTGCGCTCGATTCCAGTAACAATGCCTATGTAGTGGCAAATACCGACAGTGCAGCGTTTGGAACCAACAACGCCATCGAAGGCTATACCAACGAGAATGACATCCTATTAGTTGAGATTGACGCTTCGGCGACTACAGAACTGTTTGCAACTTACCTGGGCGGAAGTGACAACGACTTTGCCAGCGGCCTCGCCGTCGATGCGAATGGCAATGTCTACATCGCTGGCTCCACGAGCTCAGCCGATTTTCCAGTCACCCAGGAAGCTTTCCAGAATGTGCTGGGCGGAGGTACGGATGCTTTCGTAGTCAAAATCGGACCAAACTCGGCAACGGCTGTGGCATTGAGCCCCAGCGCGCTGCAGTTCGCCGAGCAGTCGGTCGGGTCGAGCAGCGCGGCCCAGACCGTTCTGTTGCGCAACATGGGCAGCGCGGCACTTTCGATTTCATCCATCGCCGGCAGCGGAGACTTCGCCGAAACCAACAATTGTGGGACGGATATAGCGGCGGCCAGCAACTGCACGCTTTCAGTAACTTTTACTCCGACCGCTTCAGGACTCCGCTCTGGACAAATCGTAATTCAGGACGGCGCTGCAGGATCGCCTCATGTCATCAGCTTGAGCGGCATCGGCTCCAGTGCGGTTGTTACTCTGGCGCCCACGAACCTGACTTTTTCCGCGCAGCAGCTCGGAACTTCCAGTGCGGCGCAAACGGTGACCCTCACCAACAGCGGTAATGCGGCCCTGAGTATCAGCAATATTCAGGCGACAGGCGATTATTCGCAGACCAATAACTGTCCCTCTACGCTGTCGGCCGGCTCCAATTGCACCTTCAACATTACGTTCACGCCGACCGTGGCCGGTACTCGTACCGGGTCGGTCAGCCTATCAGACAATTTGTCCAACAGCCCACAAACTGTGACCTTGACGGGAAGCGCCTACCTCACCGCAATAACGGCGGCGCCCTCGGGCTTGACCTTCGGTACACAAATGCTGAATACATCCAGCGCTGCTCAAGTTGTGACCGTCACGAACGCCAGCGCGAGCGCCGTAACGGTTTCCGGCGTGGTGGTAGCAGGTGACTTTGCGCAAACCAATAGCTGCAGCACGGTCGCGCCCAATGGCGGCACGTGCAGCATCAGCGTCACTTTCACCCCGACCGCTACAGGAATCCGCACCGGGACTGTGACCATCACCGACAACGCCCAAGGCAGCCCTCAAACTGTGAGCCTAACCGGGACCGGTTCGGCTACTTCTGCTCCAATTGCTACTCTGAGCTCCACCAGCTTAACCTTCGCTGCTCAACAAGTGGGAACCTCCGGTGCTGCGCAGGCTGTTTCCCTCACCAACAGTGGCACGGCAGCATTGACTATCAGCGGCGTTGTTGTCACAGGAAATTATTCACAAATCAACAATTGCCCCTCCTCGTTAGCCGCGGGCTCCGCTTGCGCTATCAACATCTCGTTCGCCCCGACAGCTTCAGGAACCCGCACCGGAACATTGACCATCAGCGATAACGCAACAGGCAGCCCGCAAATTGTGAGCCTTACAGGCAGCGGATCTGATTTCAGTCTTGCCATCTCCCCCGGCAATGACACCGTCAAGGCCGGCTCCGCGGCGGCGTACAACCTGACTATCACCCCACTGGCCGGATCTTTCGCTTATGCAGTCAAACTGGCTTGCAGCGGGCTGCCGGCCGAAGCGTCTTGTACGTTTTCCCCTGCCACGGTGACTCCGGGTGGCGGTACGGCAACTTCCACGTTATCGATTACCACAACCGCATCCACGGCGAAAGCACTTCCGATACGCCAATCACGCCATGCATCGGTTTATGCGGTTTGGATCCAGTTGCAAGGGATCGGTTTTTTTGGGCTGGTTCTGACAGGGCGCAAGCGCTCCACCAAAAAAGTGCGTGCACTCGTCTTGCTGGTTCTGTTGATTGTGGGCTTGATCGCAATGACCGGTTGTGCTGGCGGAACGGGTATTGCACCGGTGCAACAGACTGGAACTGCCTCTGGGAGCTACACCATTACAGTCACAGGAACATCGGGTAGTTTGCAGCACTCCATCCCTGTGACGCTCACGGTTCAGTAGAACTTCAATAAGTAAGCATGAATGATTCGAAGCTTGGCGGGCGCGAACATCCACTTCTTGAAGTTTTGTGGATTTCGGCTCTCAGTTTCGGATCTATTCCGAATCGACTAATTTGGAATTCTTTGTATGCCGATGGTTTCTTCAAGCATGGTAAAACTCAGCCAATACGGAGCAGAGAAGACTGAGAGGTCCCTTGCGCATTTGGGATTTTTCCCCATTCCACAGAGGCAGTTGATCATTCGGCATTTGGTTCTTTCTCTCTCGTTCGTTCTCGTCTACCTCCTGCTGAATCTGCCCCAAACCATATTTATTTCCCATCTCGGATCCTCAGCCTGGTACCCGGCAAACGGGCTGGCTCTCGCCCTCATGCTTAGCATCAGTCCCTGGTACGCATTGCTGGTTGCGTTTTCCGATGCGCTGGCGGGTGCTCTGATTTATCACCAGCCGATCAGGTCTTTTGGCGAAACCTTGGGTGCGCTTGGACTCGCGGGCTGGTATGGGCTGGCTGCTTATTTCCTGCGGAATATTCTGCCAATTGACCAGCGCCTGGATCGAGGCCGAGATGTGGTCCGTTATGTGTTTGTCGCTACCGCTGCGGCCTTGGGGTCAACAGTCACGGGCGTAGTGTGCCTGATCGCCGATCACACAATTGCCCCGCATGACTTCTGGTCCACAATCCCCAATTGGTTTATTGGTGATGAGATCGGACTGGTCGGGCTCACGCCGTTTCTACTTATCCACATCTTCCCATGGGTACGAGAGAAGGTTTCACAACCAAGCCGTGAATCTCGGTCTCAAAGAGGGAAGCGTGGGCGAACACAGATCGAGGTCGACATCGGCACGTGGCTGGAGGCGCTTGGACAGGCCCTTGCTGTATTTGCCGTGCTCTGGATCATGTTCGAGCCTCGTTGGGTGCATCTGGAGTTGCTTTATTTGAGTTTCGTTCCCATACTTTGGATGGCCATGCGGCGTGGCATTCGGCAAGTAGTCGCCGGAATTCTTGCACTCAACTTTGGCATCGTCGTCGCCATGCACCTGTTCCCGCCGCCCCCAGCTTTGCTCGCTAAAATAGGGCTGCTCATGCTCGTGGTGTCCGCCACGGGGCTTATCGTAGGTTCCACCGTTACGGAACGCCACCAGACGGGGATCGATCTTCACGAACGAACTGCTTACCTGGATTCCCTCATTGAGAACAGTCCGTATGGAATTGTCGTGCTTGACCAGGAGGGCCGTGTTGAGTTGGTCAATGCAGCTTTCACGAAGCTGTTTCTATACGAGCAAAGCGAACTAGTAGGCAGCAACCTGGACTCGCTTCTGTCGCTAAGCGAAGATTCTTCCGGGGCGGCCATCCCGTGGTCTGCACCGGTCATTGCCGGGCAGCCCATGCAGCGCACCATGCGCAGGGAACGCAGAGATGGAAAGATGATCGATCTGGAATTGCAGGCTGTTCCCTTGGTGGTTGATGGTCGTGTCCGAGGTGCATACACAATTTGCAGAGATATTTCCGAACAAGTCCGGGCGTCGGTTGCGGAACGTGAACACGCTGAAGCGCTCAATCGGCTGGTAAAGGAATTGGAACTCCAGACCGATCAAATGACGCTGCTCAACGAAATGGTTGGCCTGCTGGAATGTTGCGGGACCAGCAAGGAAGCATTTACTGTAGTTGACCGAAGCGCCCGCGCGCTCTTTCCTGAAGCCAAGTCTGGAAACTTGTACACATTCCGGGCCTCACGCAACCTGGTCGAGACGGCAGCGTCGTGGGGAAATCCCAGTGGGTTGCAGCCGGTATTCGCACCTGAGGCATGCTGGGCGCTGCGCCGCGGTCAACCCCACTGGAGCGACGCTGAGGGTGGCCTCGTTTGCCCACACCTAAGCGAAATGCCAGCGGCTAAACACCTGTGTGTCCCGATGGTGGGCCAGGGAGAGACCCTGGGTATTCTTCATCTTGAGTTTGCTTGCGCGAACGAAGAATCGCCAAACTTGCGCTACGCTCGACAGCGGTTGGGAGTGACTGTGGCGGGCCAAATCGCTCTTTCACTCGCCAGCCTCCAGTTACGCGAGAAGCTGCATGACCAGTCGATTCGCGACCCGCTCACCGGATTATTCAACCGGCGCTTCATGGAGGAGTCGCTTAGCAGAGAACTTGTGAGAGCCAAACGCAAGGGCCATCCTCTTTCAATCCTCTTCCTCGATATCGATCACTTCAAGCGGTTTAACGACACCTTCGGTCATGACGCGGGTGATTTTGTTCTTGAGTCCGTCGCAGATCTGCTGCGCGGTTTTTTCCGCGGAGACGATGTACCTTGCCGTTGTGGCGGCGAAGAGTTCGCTATTATCCTTCCGGAATCACTTGTGCAGCACGCTGCTGCGAGGGCGAATTCGTTGCGAGCTGAAGTCAAGAAACTCGGGTTGCAACATCGAGGCGTAAGCCTCGCTGCGGTAACGCTCTCAGTCGGAGTGGCCACCTTCCCCGAACACGGCTCAAATTCCGATGATCTGCTCAGAATGGCAGATCAGGCCCTATACCATTCGAAGTCGGCTGGGCGGGATTGCGTGACAATCGCGACTTCGCATTAATTTTTCACACCAGTTCGCAATTCGCCAGCAAATCACAAGCTTGACGACTCTTTCCAAATATCAATCCCCCCTTCTGTGGCATACCGGTCGATCTCACGGAGATCGTCATCGCTGAAGGAAAGGTTCGCGAGACTCTTGAGCGAATCCGCCAATTGATCGACAGTCCGCGCTCCGATAAGAGCGGAAGTTACGCGCGGGTCGCGCAACACCCACGCGATCGCCATCTGCGCCAAGGTCTGTCCACGCCTTTCGGCGATGGCATTGAGTTCTCGGATGCGGCGAAGATTTTCCTCGGTAATCATCTCTTTGGTAAGTGAGTCTGCCTTCACGGCACGGGCATCGGCGGGGATGCCCGCCAAGTATTTTTTTGTCAGCATGCCCTGTGCCAGCGGCGAAAAAGCGATGCAGCCAACGCCGAGATCTGCGAGGGTTTGAAGCAGACCTTCTTCGATCCAGCGGTTGAGCATGGAATACGCAGGCTGGTGGATCAACAGTGGAACCCGATACGACTTGAGTATCTCCGCAGCGCGAGCCGTGAGGCGGGGAGAATAGGACGAAATGCCGATATAGAGTGCTTTGCCTTGCCGGTGCAGGGTCGCGAGCGCGCCCATGGTTTCTTCCAGCGGCGTCTCGGGGTCCACGCGGTGCGAATAAAAAATGTCTACATATTCGAGTCCCATGCGCTTCAAACTCTGATCGCACGATGCGATCAGATATTTGCGCGAACCGCCGATATCTCCATAGGGACCCGGCCACATGTCCCAGCCAGCCTTGGTCGAGATAACGAGTTCGTCCCGGTGAGCTTTGAAATCGCTCGCCATAACCCGTCCAAAATTCTCTTCCGCCGAGCCATACGGAGGTCCGTAATTGTTGGCGAGATCGAAATGGGTGATGCCGTGATCGAATGCGTAATGCAAGATGGAACGCCCGGTTTCAAAAACGTCGTCGCCACCGAAATTCTGCCACAGGCCGAGCGAGATGGCAGGCAGTTTGAGCCCCGACCGGCCGCACCGGCGATAAGGCATGGATTCGTAGCGCGAAGATGCCGCAGTGTAGGGAATGGCAAAGGTCATGTCTTGCTCCAATTTTTCCAGAATAGCATTCGGCGCCGCTATTGATAACTCTGCGAGTGCACCGAGAAAGAAAAAAGGCGACCTCGAAAGAGGTCGCCCTTTAAATTATTGACAGATGCTCTACGCCAAGCTCACTAGAAAACAATCTTTCCGTGAATCTGCACCAACCGGCCCTCCACGCCAGCACCCTGGAAGGAACCATACGGGGTGGTGGGCTGGACTGCAAGGCTAGTCATTTGTCCAAACCCGCCGACGCCCGAGAGGGGGAAGGGTAATGCAAAGTTCGGATGGTTGAGAATGTTGAAGAAACTCGCACCAACCTCGAACTGCGCGCGTTCGGTGACGGCGAATCTCTTGTTGACGTTCAAGTCCGTGTCGAAATAACCCAGACCACGGAAGCTGTTCCTTCGTGGTCCGAAATCGGAAGGGTTCGCTTCCTGGAACTGGCTTTGTTGGACGCAGCTGTTCGGATTGGCTATAGTCCCGGGGCCGCTCACGGCACAATTGGTACTTACACTACCGATGGTATCCGCCGGGACAAGCGGCACTCCGATAGAAGGGTTATTGGGTTGGAAGAGCACGTTTGACTGAATGACTTCCGGAGTCCATGGCAGGCTGCTGTGAGCGTAGAAGGTGCCGGCCACGCTCCATCCACCCGCAGTCTCGTTCAAGAGTTTGTTCTGCGACTTGAAGGGCAACTCCCAAACATAGTTTGCAGTCAGGTTGTGACGCGCATCCGAGTCTGAATTGCTGTAGTTTTCGCAACGCAGGCAGTTAGGATTGATCTGGTATACAACGCTATACAAAGCGTTGAAAGGCGTTCCCGGATTGGTCGATGTCAAGTCGTCTAGAGCGTGTGAATACGTCCAGTTCACGCTGCCCTGAAACCCGTGACTAAATCTCCGAGTGAAAGTGGTTACCAGTCCGTCGTAGTTTGAGATGCCGACACTTTGAAGCTCCCGGACGAAGCCGAAGCGTGCATCCGTGCCGGACAAGGGAACACCAGCATTGGTGGCACAGTTGTTGGTGAGCGTGCAACTTTGAAACGAAGCGGGCAAAGTCCCGAAGGGCGTCCCACCGTTAGAGGAATTATAAGAAGCGTTCAGATTGGCATTCTGAATCAGGTTGTCGTAGCCGTGGGTTCCCACGTAATCGATGTTCAGAGACATCTTCGAGCCGATAGCCTGTTGGATTTCAAAATTCCATTCCAAGTACTTCGGGTTGTTGATCTGGTTGGCAATCGAAGTATAGTTAGGCGGAGAGAAGAATTGATTGCCAGCCAGAATCTGGGCTAGAGTCTCGCCGCTCTTAAATCCACTAACGAATGAAGAGTTGGAGTTTGTCCCCAATTGGGCTACGCTGCCAGTCACCCCGGGTGCAACGGGCGCTCCCACGATTGGCGAGGTCGAGGCTGGTGAGACTGTGAAGCCGTTCGAAAGAGGCGCGTTTGAGATCAACTCGTCCATCAGGACGCCCTGATAAAGGTCGGAGAAAACGCCGATGCCACCGCGGAGAACGGTGCTGGAATGACCCAGAGGACTCCAAGTGAACCCGAAGCGGGGTTGCAGGGCGATCTTTTCGACGGCGGGAAAAGCGCTGTGCGTGCCGGCATCGATGATCGCGTTGTAGGGAGTATTGACGTCGTGGGTTAATCCCGTGAACGGTGTGTTTAAACGCGAGAAGCAATTACTCGCGCAAATAGGGTTGGAATTGCGATCGCCACGCAAAGCGAGGGTCAGTTTCAGATTAGGGGTTACCCGCACTTCATCCTGAAAATACAGGCCCAGACTGTAGAATCCGATTCGTACGTCGCCATTTGTAGTGTAGTTCTGAGTAAGGTTACCACCGTCGGCGGAGCTGACGACGCCGTTGACAAAGCTGGTCATACTCCCGAATGTGACGAGGCCGCCAGTATTGCTTTGGGCGTCGAAATCGGTCAGGTCGTCGCGCCGGAAATTAATTCCCACCTTGAAGGTGTGAGCGCCACGGGTGATTGATAGATCATCCGTCAGTTGCCCCATGGTTGAGTTACGGCCTTGGGGAAAGAAATAATCGGGGGTCTGGCCCGTACCTGATCCGCCGCCGATGTTGGTAAGCTCTGAACCGCCGACCGAGACGGTACTGTATCCGCCGGTGGCTGCCAGAACCGCTGCCTGGCCGCTATCCGGAAGGAAGATCGCGGTATACCACAGGCCGGAAAGAATCGCGTTGTTGATAACGTTCGGCGAGAAGATGTGGGTTTCGTTGATCTGGCCTTCGTATTCCGGTTGGGTGCTCTGAGTGCTGAAGGCTGCCCGATCAATGAGATCGGTCGATGTCGGCTGCTGGCCGTGGTCCGCCTTGAAGCGTCCAAAGAGTTTGTCCGCACTGCTGATGTTGTAGTCGATACGCTCGGTGAGCAACCACTCTTTGTTGTGGTTCACACCGGCACCGGTGGCTTCCATGAGGCAGGGCAGCCCTCCGGCTCCGAATGTAGATCCCGCAAGGGTAGTCACACCATAGCTCCCCCCGCTAGCAGGCGTACCGGGTACGCCGCAACCTAGGTTCTGATCTTGGTTCGAATTTAGAGGAACGGCGGAGCCGGCCACGGGAGAGTTGGCATAGAGACCCATCCAGTTGGTGTAGAACGGCACCTGTGCAGGCGAAACGGCCGCGATGTTGGACAAAACGGCAGCACTGAATGCAGGGGTGGGCAGAAACACGTGCTGGATGCTAGGCAGAGCATAATACAAGCCCTCCTGGTCCACGAAGAAGAACAGCTTGTTCTTCACAATGGGGCCACCAATCGAACCAGCCCACTCATGGTTGACGGCGAAAGGCTGCTGGTTGGGCGTGCCGTTCGCGATCTCGGATTGCTTCTGAAACCAGTCGTTGGCGTTGAAGCCGCTGCTGTTGTACCAGAAGCCTGCGTTGCCGTGGAAGGCATTGCTGCCTGACTTGGTAGTGTAGTCAACTTGCACGCCCGCTTGGCGGCCGTATTGAGCGGTGTAACCATTGCTCACCACCGCGACTTCCTGAACTTCATTCTGGCCGATCAATAGGTTGCTGGAGCCAGAATTGTTCAGATTCAAGAACGGGTCGTTCTCGTCGTTGCCGTTCTCAGTAAAAAGGTTCGAGGTTGCGGGCAATCCAAAAGCGCTAAAGTTTCCGTAAGTGCCACCGGTATTCATCAGCACGCCGGGAGCGGTCTGGGCGTAACTCGTGATGTCACCACCCGGGTTGGGAAGTTGGGCGATCTGAGCCTGGTTAAAGGTTGTACTGATATTGGCATCTTCTGTTTGCAACAAGGGCGCCTGGCTTGATACTTCTACTGTTTCTGAGGCGTTACCCACGAGCAACTTCAGATTGGCGGTAATAACTTGCCCCAACTGCACTTCCACGGTTTCATCGATGGAACGGAAACCTGTCTGGCTGATAGTCACGGAATAGGATCCCGGCTTCAGTAACGGGAAGTTAAACAGACCGGTCGAAGTCGTGACAGTAGTCTGAGTCTCACCTGTAGTGTTGCTCTTCAGGTTAACCTTCGCGTTGGGCACGATCGCGCCGGTCGGGTCGGTGACTGTGCCGGAAATACCGCCGGTCACAATATTCTGGGCCAGCGAAACGCTGGCAAGAACCAATACAACCGCAAACAATGTTGCGGCCAATATACGTAGAGATCCAAATCGCATAAATTTTCTCCGCTTCTCAATCTCGAAAACAAGAGTTCTTTTCGACGAACGCCCAAACAAGTTTCAGAGGCTCAGGAACATCGTTGGCTCAACAGACCGTATGCCGAAACACTCGTCTGAACACTTTGTTATCACACACCCGATCATGCACATAGGTTGCCAGTCGATGCACCCATGTTAATTGCCTGATAGCGAAGGAGTTTTGTTAATGCAGCCACTATTTCGTCATACAGTTTTCTGTAGACAGATGAAGGCTTCTCTGAGAAAACATACGTAAACTCAACAAGATACAAATGTATGTTATTTCGAAATCACAGCGTGGAATGAGTTAAATGTCCCAGCACTCGAGTAGGCATAAATCGTGGCGCATAGCCAACGAGAATCGGAAGAGGAAGGTAGTACACAAGAAAAAACAAAAAGACTGGAACGATGTTTTTCTGAACAATAGTTCCTGAAGTTGCGCGCTCGCTCCCATTCTGCTCGATCCGGTTCGTTCGGCAGACTGAACTCGGTGGCAGGATTCATTAGGGTCTTGACGCTGAGGGATTGTACACGCGCCTCGCCCGGTTCAGCCCTACGGAGTCATCCTACTTTTTCGTTTCACTCTAATACTCAAGTGGTATTAGGAATTTGCGCAGGTCGCGCGGACGCGTTTCTGCCGGGTGAGCGCTTCGCACGATTATCGTTCCTCTGGTACGCTGCTTAGATTATGCGCGCCTTCCAAATCGCGTTTTTCGTAGTTGCCGTCGTTGTATCGCTCTTCGCCCAGGACACCAAAAACGTCGCGGGCCGCCTCGCCGCCCAGAATGCTCTTTTCGAAGAGCAGTTCGAATCCGATCTTCGCAACTTTCCGGAACGAGCTACAGCTTTCGGCGACTACCGGTACAACGACCGGCTCGCGGAGTATTCACTCGAAGCCATTGTGCAGCGCAACAAAACGAATGCAAGCTTCCTCGCCCGGCTTCATGCGATCCCAACTGCGGGTTTCTCCGATCAGGACGAACTTTCCCACGCTCTACTCGTGCGTGTCCTCGAGCAGCGCATCGCAGACTTTGACCTCAAAGAATACGAGATGCCAATCAATCAGCAGAACGGCATTCACACCGGCCTCGCCGATCTGCCATTGTCTGTTCCTCTCGATTCGGTCAAGCACTACGAAGACTACATCGCACGTTTGCATCAGATTCCTCGCGTCCTCAGCCAGACCACGGAAGTGCTGCGCGCGGGCATGAAGGACAAGCTCATGCCCGTCCGCTTTCTGATCGAGAAGCTGCCGGTGCAATGCCAGGGCATCATCGACGCCGACCCTTTTCTGCTCCCGACGAAAAAGTATCCGGCGGATATTTCCACGGAAG
Organism: Candidatus Sulfotelmatobacter sp.; assembly: GCA_049280795.1. Classification (GTDB taxonomy): domain Bacteria; phylum Acidobacteriota; class Terriglobia; order Terriglobales; family Acidobacteriaceae; genus Sulfotelmatobacter. The sequence goes on along the minus strand of JBAPQU010000359.1, from coordinate 4,576 downwards.
ACCAGAAGCGGTTGACCCGAGAGATTACCGACGCGATTGACAGCGACGTGATCCCCGCTTATAAGACTTTCGCCGCGTTTCTGCGTACGGAATACGCTCCCGAAGGCCGCACTGCGCTTTCCATTGCTTCTCTGCCGGACGGGGAGAAGCGTTACGAAAACGACATTTACGCCCGCACCACCACGCACATGACGCCGGACGAAATTCATCAACTCGGCCTGCGCGAGATCGATCGCATCCAAGCCGAGATGACTGCCATTGCCAAGAAAGCAGGGTTTGCTGATCTCGCTTCATTCCGCGCGTCGCTCAAGACTAATCCCAAATACATTCCGACTTCCTCCGATCAGATACTCGACGATTTCCGGCGCTACATCGCCCAGATGGAGCCCAAGTTGCCGCAGCTCTTCACTCTGCTTCCTAAATCGCCAGTTACGGTGGAAGCCATACCAGCCTTCCAGGCCGCCGCTGCAACGCATTACGTCACTGGTACGCCGGATGGTAAGCGCCCCGGTCGCGTCGTAGTTGCGACTTCAAATTTCGCTGAGCGTTCGCTGATTGACGATGAGGCGACCGCCTACCACGAAGGGATTCCCGGACATCACATGCAGCTATCCGTGCAGCAGCAACTCACCGGGTTGCCAAAGTTTCGGCTTCACAGTCTGGGTTTCAATGCGTATATAGAGGGTTGGGCTCTGTACGCGGAGCAACTGGGCAAGGAAGTTGGCTTCTACCAAGATCCGGTTTCTGATTACGGGCGGCTCTCTTCCGAATTGTTTCGTGCGGTGCGTCTGGTGGTCGACACTGGAATCCACTCGAAAGGGTGGACACGCGATCAGGTGGTCGACTTTTTCCGCAAATCGGGTGCGGTTGACGAGCCTACCATCCAATCCGAAACCGACCGCTACATCGCGTGGCCCGCGCAAGCCCTGAGTTATAAGCTAGGCCAGCTCAAATTCCGCGAATTGCGCGAACGCGCCCAGAAAGAACTGGGCCCCAAGTTCGACATCCGCACCTTCCACGACGAGATGCTCAACGGCGGAACTCTTCCGCTCGATCTGCTCGATGCCCGCACCAACGAATGGATCGCAGAGCAAAAATTAAAATGATGGTGCTGTCGGTGCGGACCTCTCCTTGAGACCTGGCGCCTTTCCTCGCAATACAGTAATTGAGGCCTTCGGCAGAGTGAAGGTAGTGTCCGGACCTGCAGCTAGAGTAGTCGCGACCGGCGGGTGGTCCGGATCCGCATGACTGTTGGGGCCGTCGTTGATCCAGACATACTGCTCGCTTCCGAAAGTCACGAAGGTGACCGGCCCGGAAAATGATGAATTCTGTTTGTCCTTTGAGTCCTCAAATTGCACGTGTACGGTATGCGCACTGTTCTCGTCGCGGTTGACCAGCATGATCGACCAATTCCCATCGGGTCGATGCAACGCATAGGACGTAACCAGAACATTTCCTTCGGCATCCTTGATATCGGTGGAGGAAGGAAACATGTGATGCACGCCGGAGCGGTGCTGCGTCCACTCCAGGTTGATCATATGAGCCGCATAGTAGGGCGACGTGTAGCCCTTGATGTCGTAGTTCTGGTCAGAGACAAAATTCGACCACGACGACCAGCCGAGGCAACTATTTTGAATGCCCTGCGGTTGAATCGGCGAATGATAGAAAGCCGCGCCGCCCCCTTCGAAGAAAGAGCCAACATTATCGGCGAGCCACAACGCCGCAAAGATTGTGGTCATGGGTTCGGTGAGTTCGGCAGCTAGATGATTCTCAGTCACCATCAGCGGCACGTCTTTGGGTACGCCATCCTCTCTCCACACCTGCAGAATGTGCTTCATCAGCTGGGGCTCAGAGTACAAAGTCTTCCACGTGATGGTGCAGGGCTCGAACGGATAGTGCTCGAAGGAAACGAAAGCCAGATCAGAGATGCGGCCGTGCGACTTCAGGTAGTCGACAAAACGGCCCATCCATGAGGTTCGTCCCTCGGCATCAGGCCAAACGCGAATATCTTCATTGACGCCTTCGAATACCGGTCCGCCCAGCTTGAGTTTGGGATCGACCTTGTGAATGGCTGCTGCCCACTGAATGTACAGGGCTGCGTAGTCTTCGGGCATGGCATGCTTGCCGTCCGGTTCCTCGCCCATTTCGATGTATGCGATGCGGTAGCCGCGCTTCTCAATGTAGGCAATTTGAGCGGCAGCGTCGTCCGGCGTGCCGTAAAGCATGGTGACCGGAATCATCGCCGGTAGGTTGTTGGTGAGTCCGCTAGTGAAGAAGAGATCGAAGCCACTGTGCTGATAGCCGCCAGTGGCATTTACGTCGGCTGCCGAGTGCCAGGGATCAATCGATGAGGTGCAATAGGTGGTTGGTTTGTCGCCGAGATTTTTCTGGATTTCAGCGAAGGCTCCAGTGGAATCGACCACGCCAACGCGAATTTGTTGAATGGCGTATCCCACACAATTGCGAACATCGTCCGCTCCGTGGAGATCGCAGGTGTTCGACGATTCCGTCATCAGGATACGCACGTACTGAGTAGAGATAGGCGCGTCGGCCAGCTTCAGATTCACCGTGCCGCCTTGAGCATTCTTGATTACGCCGGATGCGAAAGTCTTCCATTCGCCATCAGGACCTGCATCGAAGTCGAGGGCGCGTTTTCCCACCCAATACTCAACTTGGTAGGTCGTAGCAAACGGGCTTGCCCATGCGATGCGGATCGCATTCACCGGCTTTTCGGCATTAAGATCGACGACGACCCATTGCGGGTGCAGAGCGTCGCTTTCTCCGGTGAACTTACTGGTGAGATACGGATTGCTCTTCCAATAGCTGGGATTGGGGCTCTGTAGCGGACGGTCTCCGCTGGTTGAGAAACCGCGGTGCGGCAGTGCGTAGGAAAGAATATAGCGCAGCGATTCTTTGAGATCGCTGCTGCCCGTGAAGTATCCGCTCTTATGCACCGGATCACTCCAGCTTCCGTTCTCAGTCCAGTGCCACGCGGCCATGCGAAGTTCGGAATTGTTACGATAAGTGATTGGCCCCCAGCCGGCCGAGAGCGATTCCTGAATAATATGCGGGGTGTAAACCTTATCGATATCGTCATGGGAAAGGACATCGATCGAGCTGCCCAGAGCACTGTCGGGATCGAAGGCGTTAATGGCGTGCCCGGGCGTGGAATCGATGTGCACGGTCGCGGTATGGGGTTCCACAGCGGATGCCGATTGAGCTGGTGCAATGACGCTGTTCCCGACAACCGCAAAAATTGCGAACGCAAAAGCAGTCTTACCCCCCAGTTTTGCGGACCAAAGTCCGTGAAACACTTTTGTGAAGCAGCTATTCTGCATAGGGTTCACTCATCAGCTCTTGATTTGACGGTCCAGGTTTGACGGTCTTTGCCTGACAGTCCAGGCTTGAAAACCCAGGCTTGACAGCCAGTTCAAGACGGAGCAGTATTTATCCCTGTATTAAACGCATTTAATATAGACCATCCCAGTAGTAAAGAGGAAGTCATGTTATCTTCCAACCCCCGGTTTTCAAACTCCCCTCGACTGATTTCATTCACGAGCATCTTCCTCGCGCTGCTTGCGTGGACGCCGATCGCAATTGCGCAGGATGCCTATGTGCGCGTCAGCCAAGTTGGTTACGAAGCTGGCGCTACGCCTTTTCGTGCATATCTGATGTCTGGGCCAGCGGGCAGCAGAACGAGCTTCAAAGTGGTTGGCTCAAAGGGCGAGACCGTATATTCGGGTCACGCTGGCGCTCTGCTCGGCACCTGGAGTCACAGCGAAAAAATAAGCTATAACATTTACGCGCTGGACTTCACGGTTCCCGGAGGCGACCTCTACACCATTTCAGTCTCCGGACCCGTTAACGCAGAGTCTCCACAGTTCGCCGTGGATGAGGCGGACGCGCTCTATTCTGGCTTGCTCCTGAACACTTTATTTTTTTACGAAACGGAACGCGACGGAGCGAACTTTATCCCCAACGCGCTGCGCACAAAGCCCGGGCACTTGAACGACAAAAATGCTGAGGTTTACGAGACGCCTCGGCTCGATAGTAACGACTTTATCGATAACAAGCCGCCGACTGCACCACTCGTGTCCACAGCCCTGCCGAATATCGACGCGTCGGGAGGATGGTGGGACGCCGGCGACTACATGAAATATGTCGAAACCGTCAGCTATACGGCGGCGCTCATGCAGATCGGCATTCGTGATTTTCCACACCATATGGGCGCTGGTGCTCCGATGAACCCTCCGGCGCCGCCCGCTTCGGTTTCTTATGCGGGCAACAGCGGTCCGGGAGCACCGCGGTCATCCGACTTCAGCAATGAAGCGAAGTTCGGGGTCAACTGGCTGATGAAGATGTGGGATGACGAGACCCGAACTTTGTTCTACCAGGTGGATAACAGTCAAGACTGGGATTATTACGGAGAAGGCGATCCGAGTTCGGCCACGGGCAACTGCGGTGGAAGCTATACGACTCCCTACTGCCTGATCACCGAATACGACATCTGGACTCTACCGCAGGCGGCCGATACTTTCCGCCAAGCTGGAGATCCGGAACCTTGCGACCCTTACAC
>JBAPQU010000358.1:0-3534 GCA_049280795.1 Candidatus Sulfotelmatobacter sp. | reverse complement strand
GTCGTGGTCTATGCCAATGCTCTCGTAGCCAACTGAGATCGCCGCTGCAATGGTCGAACCACCGCCCATAAATGGATCCAGCACGATGCCTTTGCCTAACGGGAGGGCGGCGCGAACGATTTGCCGCATAAATAGCTGCGGCTTGAGGGAGGGATGAGGAGAAAGTGAACGCTCCTCTCGCCGCGTTGGAGCAGAGCCAATCACGTCGGTAAATGGCGCATCCGCTGATATGCGCCGCAGCCCTCCTGTATGCCATTTACGAAGATTGTCCTGGACACGTCCGTCGCAGGGCTTGCGAAAAAGTCCCCAAGGTTCCCAAGCGGAACGGGGCATTACCGTTACGTCCGGAAATTCCTCATGAGCATTCTTCGGTCTGTCACCGCCGCGAAGGGTTTGCACAAGACGAATAATCTCGCCCCGCTTTTCGAAACCCCGTTCCATCATTGGAAGGTAAACGAGGTGGGAAAGCAAAGGATTGGTCGCGATAAACACATGTCCGCCGGGGACGAGGATGCGGAAGATTCGCTTTGCGAACTCCACAAAGAAGCAGCGGAGATCGCCGAGTTCTCCCTCTGACAAAACGGTGAAACGGGGGAGCGGGCTACGTGTACATCCATCATAGGAAGGAGGGATTCTCCAGATCCCGCCTTTGCCTTTACGCAGTTTTTCCTTCTCTTCCCGGTTGTATTCCTTAAGGCCATAGGGCGGGTCAGTCACTACTGCATGGACCGAATTCGCCGGACGCGAATCCATCCATGTCAGGCAGTCTGCGAAGAAAAGGCTAAACCGGACGCCATTAAGGCACGACGTAACCGTGGAGCTATTGGCGTTGCCCTTGGCAGCCATATTGGATAAGTATCACGAGTGGGGCTGTGCAAGGTATAGTCAAACGCAAAGACTCTTATAGCCGGTGCCGGTTTACGGAGTCTTCCCATTCTTGGCATTGGCTGCCCTTCCGTTTGACCCTCCCGAATCCCTCCAATAAACTGAAAGATCAAGTCATTCCGTAGGTCCAACTCTTATGGCAGATAGCATTCATGTGAAGCTTCCGGATGGAAGCGTGAAGGATGTTCCCGGGGGCACCACCGCGCTTGATATTGCGAAGTCCATCAGCCCGCGGCTGGCGGATGCGGCGCTGGCTGCGAAAGCTAACGGCGACCTCATCGACCTAACTCGGCCACTTGAGAAAGACACCGACCTGCGTCTTCTGAAAGAGAGCGATCCGGAAGCGCTGGAAATCTATCGGCATTCGTCGGCGCACTTGTTGGCTGCGGCTGTATTGGAACTTTTTCCTGAGACCAAGCTGGGACATGGGCCGGCGACCGAAAGCGGATTTTTTTACGACTTCTACCGGCCGACTCCTTTTACTCAGGAAGATTTGGAAAAGATCGAGAAGAAGATGCAGGAGCTGGTGCAGCAGAACCTGCCTTATGCGCGCGAATTTTTGCCTCGCGACCAGGGCCTCGCCGAGTTCAAAAAAGAAGGCGACTTCATGAAGTGCCATTTCATCGAGCAGTTCACCAAGCCCGATGAAAAGATTTCGATCTACCGCACCGGCAAGTTCATTGATTTTTGCCGCGGGCCGCACATTCCTTCGACCGGGAAGATCAAGGCGTTCAAGCTGTTCAATGTTGCGGGCGCGTATTGGCTGGGCGACGAGAAGAACCAGCAGCTGCAGCGGATTTATGGGACTTCGTTTTTCTCGAAGAAGGATCTCGACGCGCATTTGCAGCAGGTGGAAGAGGCGAAGAAGCGCGACCATCGCGTGCTGGGGCAGCAGCTCGATTTGTTTTCGATTCAGGAGTTGGCCGGGCCGGGGCTGATTTTCTGGCATCCCAAAGGCGGCATTATCCGCAAGCAGATGGAAGACTGGATGCGCGAGGAGTACTTGAAGCGCGGGTATTCGCTGGTCTACACGCCGCATGTGGCGCGACGGCAGTTGTTTTTTACTTCGGGGCACGAGGGCTACTACTCGCAGAACATGTTCGATGCGATGGAACTGGACGACGCCGAGTACCGGCTGAAGCCGATGAATTGTCCCGGCCATATTTTGATTTACAAAGATTCGCTGAAGTCATATCGCGATTTGCCGGTGCGGCTGGGTGAGTTGGGGACCGTGTATCGCTATGAGCGTTCGGGAGTGATGCACGGGTTATTGCGCGTGCGCGGGTTCACCCAGGATGACTCGCACATCTTCTGCACGCCGGAGCAGGTCGAAGGCGAGATTACCGGCTGCCTCGACTTTGCCCTGGATGTGTTGAAAGATTTCGGCTTCGATCAATTCCAGACTGAGCTTTCAACCTGGGATCCGGACGATCGCAAGAATTTTGTGGGCAGCGAGGAGCAATGGGTTCACGCTACCGAGTCGCTCAAGAAGGTGCTGGAGCGCCGGAAGATTGATTTCAAGACCATTCCTGGCGAGGCGGCGTTTTACGGGCCGAAGATCGACATCAAGCTGGTGGATGCGATTGGACGACTGTGGCAGCTCTCGACGGTGCAGGTTGATTTCAACCTGCCGCAGCGCTTCGGCCTGGAGTATGTGGCGGAAGACGGCTCGCGCAAGCAGCCGGTGATGGTGCATCGCGCGCTGTTCGGATCGATCGAGCGCTTCTTTGGTGTGTTGATCGAGCACTATGCAGGCGCGTTCCCGGTATGGCTTTCGCCAGTGCAGGTAGCGATGATCCCGATCAGCGAACGGCATGCGGAGTATGCAAACAAAGTTGCTGCGCAGCTCAAGGAAATTGGCGTGCGCGTCGAAGTGGACGCTCGCAATGAAAAGATGAATGCGAAGATTCGCGAGCACGCCATGCAGAAGGTGCCGTTTTTGCTCGTGGTAGGAGATAAAGAGACTGAGGCGGGCAAGGTGAACGTTCGCACTCGCGGGAAAGAGAAGACTGAGGACATGGCAGCGGCGGAGTTTGTGGAGAAGATTCGGAAGCTGATTGCGGAGAAGGGTTCGGGACTATAAGAACAATTTCACCACAGAGGCGCAGAGACACAGAGAAACCTTTTGGATCTTTAGTATGGGGACGGTCGAGTCTGGCTGTCCCCATGAGTGTTTTTGGCTGCCGGGTTGTACCATGTTTCCGTGCATGAATTGGCGGAGCGCGTGTTGGGGCATATCCGGCGCGAGGAATTGCTGCGGGCCGGGGACCGGATTGGGGTTGCGGTTTCGGGCGGAATTGATTCGGTTTCGCTGCTTCGGCTGCTAATCGAACTGCGGCAGGAACTTGGCATTGTTCTCTCGGTTGTTCATTTCAATCACAGGTTGCGCGGGGCGGAGTCGGAGGCGGATCTGGAATTTGTTGCTGCGCTTGCTCGCGAGCATCGTTTGGAATTTTATTTGGCCGGTGGGGATGTGGCACAGCTTGCAGCCGAGGAACATTCGGGAGTGGAGGCGGCTGCGCGGGAGTTGCGGTATGGATTTTTTCGGGAGCTGTTGGGTGAAGAAGGGTGGGAGGATTCAAGTCCCTCAGGGGCTAAAGCCCAGCATTCCGAACTCATTGATCGCAGCGCTGAGAGCGCTGCGCCACC